>CALKYM010000030.1 GCA_938003525.1 uncultured Planctomycetales bacterium
ATAGAGCATCGGTCTACGGAACCGAAGGTTAGAGGTTCGAGTCCTCTGGGGTGTATTTTCTCGTAGCTGCTACCTAGCCTGGCGGCGTGCGGCTTGGGTGATGGGTGGTGCGGCGCGAGCTTTTTTTGCGCTGCGTTGGGCATGCGTTGGCTGTTGCGAGTCTGCTCGTGGCGGCTCTTGGTGGCGGTGGCCTGACGGCCGGCGTGTCGTCATTTCAGTGTGGGCGAGCACCTTCGTTCCTTTTCGGCGCGCCCCAGCCGCTTCTGAGTGAGCACGAGCGCGGGTTGTCGTTCAGCGTGCATCAGCAGTGGCGGACAGCTTGCCCGGAAACGCGCGCCAGGCGAGCCAGGCAGTTGCTGCGACGAAGAGGGCGTTACGCAGTACGAGGACTGTGCAGGGTAGCCGGTGCAGGGCACGGACGAGATTGCGGGGTTGGACGACGGTGCGGCCGGCCCATTCGACCTGCTGGTCCAAATGGTAGGGAAAGACGAAGGTGGTCAGCGTGGCGACAAACGCCAGGACGACCAGCCAGCCGGCGTATTGGCGTTGCGTGAGGAGTTCGGCGCCGAGGAGCAGCAGCACGCCCAAGCCCCAGAGGAAGTATTGGGGGGAGAGGACGTGTGCCACGCATAAGAGAATGGCCGGCGCGAGCAGCGCGATGCGTCCGGCAACTTCAGGCGACCAGCGTTCGCGACGCAGCCAGGCTGCGACAGCAAGGGCGGCGAACGTTCCATAGAGGCACACGCTGGCCGCGGCCCGCAGTGCAGGCGTCAGCGGCGACTCCAGGTTCCAGGCAGAGACCTGGTACTCGGGGTGCATCTCAACGCCCAGCGGGCGCAACAGCATCAGCAGCGAGGCGTAGGTGCTGTCGATATTCAGCCCTCGGCCGCCATGCCGCTCAATCGATGTCAGCACATCGAGCCCCGCCGATGGCAGATGGATGAGAAACGGCGTTGCGGCTGCAAGCGACAAGGTGATTAACGGGATGATGAGATCGCGAGGTGCTCGACGTCGTTGCCACTCGGACAGGAGCAAAAACGGCACCATGACGGCCGTCACGAGTTTGATGGCCATGCCGAGCCCTACTGCGGCGAAGGCCACAGCCGTCCACATCGATTGACTGGCGTCTGCGACAGTTCTCCGGGTCCATGCGTAGAACCAGAGTGCAACGCAGAACCAGATGCTCATGTCGGTGCGGTCGTAAAGAGTGTGTCCCAACAGCAGGGTGACGGCCGTATAGCCGTAGACTGCGATGGCCAGATGTCCCGGTCGCCGCAATGCAAGGCCGCCGGCGATCAGCGCCAAGCTGGCGAGATCCAAGAGAAACATCTCGACGCGGTAGGCCGTGCTGTAAGCCGCCGCGAAGTCTTCGACGTCGGCAAAGTTCTCGCGGCCGGGAATCGCCAGCCGCGGCGCGACCATCAGCCAGTAGGCGGCCGGTGGATAGCCCAATTCGAAATCGCGGTAGACCACCTCGTCCAAGTCAACCGTTCGTACGGCGGCATTGTGATAGACCAGGACGTCGGAAACCTGCGGCTGAAAGAACAGCAGCAGGTAGACCCGCGAGGCGATGTAGAGGCCGAGCCCCCAGTACAAGAGGTCGCGATCGACAGAGCCTGCTGCGGCGCGCGACTCGTTGATCGCCGGCTCAGCAGGTTCGGCGGGCACCAGGCGTTCCTTGGGATTTTTGGCCCAACTCTATGAACCGACTACGCCACAACCGCATCCACAACGTGACCGTGTACGTCGGTCAGCCGATAGCGGCGGCCTTGGTGTTTGTACGTCAGGCGCTCGTGGTCGATTCCGAGCAGGTGGAGGATCGTGGCCTGTAGGTCGTGCACGTGGACGCCGTCTTCGGCGACGTTGTAACCGTAGTCGTCGGTTTGTCCGTGCGTGTAGCCGGCCTGCACACCGCCTCCCGCCATCCAGACGGTGAAACACCGCGGGTGATGGTCGCGACCGAAGCTCTCTGCGGTCAGCTTGCCCTGGCAGTAGTTCGTGCGTCCGAACTCGCCGCCCCAAATCACGAGCGTCTCGTCGAGCAGCCCGCGCCGTTTGAGGTCGTTGACAAGGGCGGCCGAGGCACGATCGGTCTCGTTGCACTGTGTGCGGATGGCGGCGGGCAGGCCGCTGTGTTGATCCCAGCCTTGATGATAGAGCTGGACGAACGGCACGCCGCGCTCGGCCAAGCGACGTGCCAACAGACAGTTGGCGGCGTAGGTGCCGGGATTGCGCGCGTCTTCGCCGTACTCTTCGAAGATGTGCTCGGGCTCGTCCGAGAAGTCGGTCACGTCCGGGATGGAGGTCTGCATGCGGAACGCCAGTTCGTACTGTGCGATCCGCGCTTCGACGGCCGGATCTGCGGTCCGCTCCAGTTGCAGCTCGTGCAACTCGCGGAGTCGATCGAGCATGTTGCGGCGGCTGGCGGCGTCGATGCCATCGGGACTGTTCAAGTAGAGCACGGGGTCTTTGCCGGAGCGGAATTGCACGCCCTGGAAACTCGAAGGCAGAAACCCACTGCCCCACAGTCGGGAGACCAGCGGCTGGCCGCCTTTATCTTTGGTGACCAGCACGACGAACGCCGGCAGGTCTTCGTTCTCAGTGCCGAGTCCGTAGCTGAGCCAGGCGCCGATGCTCGGCCGACCGGGAAACTGCGAGCCGGTTTGCAGGAACGTGACGGCCGGTCCGTGATTGATAGCTTCGGTGTACATCGAGCGGATGATGCACAATTCGTCAGCGACTTGCGCCGTGTGCGGCAACAGTTCGCTCAGCCAGGCGCCGCTTTCGCCGTGTTGTTGGAATGAGAACGGAGAACCGGCCAGCGGCAGACTGGACTGATTGCCCGACATGGCCGTGAGCCGTTGATTGCCGCGAATTTCGGCGGGCAACTCCTGGCCGTGCTGTTCGTTCAACAGCGGCTTGTAGTCGAACAGGTCCATCTGCGACGGGGCGCCGGACTGAAAGAGATAGATGACCCGCTTGGCTTTGGGCGCGAAGTGCGGCTGCCCCAGCACACCGCTGGCGCTGGCCGAGTGGGGATTCACAAGTTGAGCCAGGGCCATGCCACCGAGCCCCATTCCGAACGTGCCCAGAAAGTGGCGCCGGCTCATGCCGACCGGTGGCTCGTGCGACTGGCAACCGTGATGGTGCATGCGGATGTCTCGCGCGTTTATCGTTTGGTCACACACTCGTCGTAGTTCAACAGGGCGCCGGCGACAACACTCAGCGACGCCAGCGTTGCTGCATCGGTCGCATCTGCAGACGCTGCTTCTTCTCCCAGGAACTGCCGGGTCGCTTCGGCGTTTGTCGCGAAGTGCGCCTGCTGCTCGTCGAACAGTAGCTTGAGGACGTTCAGTTCGGCTGCTGATGGTCGTCGGCTGGTGAGCAGACGGAACAGGTGTTCGATGGCTGCCGAAACATTCGTGCCGTGGGAATCGACTTGCTGCTCCGCGAGCTTCCGCGCCGCTTCGACAAGTTGAGGGTCGTTTAACAGCACCAGCGCTTGCAGGGGCGAAGAGGTGCGTTCGCGCTTGACGGTGCACACGTCGCGTTTCGAGGCATCGAGCGACATCATGACCGGCGCGGGCGCCGTCCGCTTCCAGTAGGTGTACAGGCTGCGGCGATAGAGACCGTCGCCGTTGTCGGGTTCAACCGGCTTGAAGGACACGGCAACCTCATAAGGCCGGACGGGTGGACCGCCGACGGCTGAAACGAGTAGGCCGCTGGCGGCCAGGGCGTTGTCGCGAATCATTTCGGCCGGCCAGCGATAGCTGGGAGCGCGCGAGAGCCAGCGATTGTCGGGGTCGGCCGCGCGCTTCTCGGGCGATGCGACAGAGCTCTGGCGGTACGTGGCCGACATGACGATCAGCTTCAGCGTGTGCTGGATGTCCCAATCATTTGCGACGAAATCGCGGGCCAGCCAGTCGAGTAACTCGGGATGTGTGGGCGGTTG
Source organism: uncultured Planctomycetales bacterium (assembly GCA_938003525.1). GTDB lineage: Bacteria > Planctomycetota > Planctomycetia > Pirellulales > JAEUIK01 > CALKYM01. The sequence continues at coordinate 3,953 of CALKYM010000030.1, forward strand.
ACCCTGGCTGCCGAAATCTTCCGGTGTCCGGACCAGCCCCTGACCGAAACACAACTGCCAGAGCCGATTTACGGCCACGCGACTGGCCAGCGGATGGCCAGGACCGGTCAGCCACTGCGCGAGGCCGAGGCGACTGGGCGGGTAATCGTCGGGGAACGGTGGCAGCGCAGCGGGCGTCGTGGGTTCGACCGGCTCCGCGGGAGCATCGTACGCTCCGCGCTTGAGGAGAAACGTCGGGCGCGGCTGGCGCATGTCGCGCATGACCATGATCTCGGCGATCGCGTCGGCGGTCTCGCACTGCTTGGCCCGCGCGTCGCGGAGGGCTGCCAGTTGCTGCTGGTATTCCGCGTCGTGTCTCGACAGATAGAAGCTGAGCAGTTGGTCGCGCACCTCGGTCGTCAACTCGGCCGGCGGCGTTTGCAGCGCATCATCGAGGCTGTGGTCGTCGAAGAGCTGGGCCATTTCGAGGGATGTCAGTTGACGCTCGAAGACTTGGAACTCATCGACCAGTCCGCCCGTGAAGCCCCGATCGCGCGTGCGGGCCCCGATGGAGAGGTTGTCCCCCCCGCCGCCAGTGATGTTCTTGTACAGGTGATCGCGCACGACTTCGCAGGCCGCGCGTTGGCCATCGATGAATATGGAGAGGCCATCGGCTCGGCTGGAGCCGTCGTACGTGATCGCGACGTGCAGCCACTCGTTCGTGGGAATCGGATCGAGCGTGCGCACGCGGATGGCGTTGCCGGGCCAGAAATGAATCAGCGAAGCGCTCAGCCGGCCGTCTTCGATGAGCATTTGATAGCCGCGGCTGCCCGAGTCGGTCCAGGCGCCCGAGCGATGAAAGACGACGGCGCGCTGTTTCAGGTCTGGCGTATTCATCCACAGCGCGATGCTGAACGGATTGAAGCGGCGAAAATTGCCCACTTCCAGTCCGATGGCATCGTCGCCGGTGAGTTGGACGGCCTGCCCTTTGACACCCGCCACGCGGGCATTGGCGCCGAGATCCGTCTCCTCGAAGTCGAGGTGTGCGATGCGACCGGCTATGTCCTGGTTGCCACTCTTGCTTTCGAGCCACTGAGAGAACTCCGCTGTCCGCGACTCAGCGAGGGTGGCAAGCGTTCGCTCGGCGGTTGTGACGGCTGCATCCGCTTCCGCCAGTCGCCGGCGGCTGTCCTCGTCGTGCAGCAAGAGCGTGGGCGTAGGGACTGCCGATGTGTGGTATGAGTAGAGCCCGGCCTCGTCGATGTTGTTGAAGAAGGCGAAGAGCTGGTAGTACTCGCGCTGAAGGATGGGATCGTATTTGTGGTCGTGGCAGCGCGCGCATTCCATCGTCAGGCCGAGAAAAGCCGTGGCGAACGTGTGCACGCGGTCGGCGACGTACTCGACGCGGAATTCTTCCGGGACGCTGCCGCCTTCGGTTTTTTGTGGGTGCAGCCGGTTGAAGGTCGTGGCCAACACTTGTTCGTCGCTGGCACCGGGAAGCATGTCGCCTGCGAGTTGCCAAGTGACGAATTCGTCGTAATGCATGTTGTCGTTGAAGGCGCGAATCACCCAGTCGCGCCATCGCCAGACGGAACGGTTGCGGTCGACCTGATATCCGTAGGTGTCTGAATAGCGAGCGACGTCGAGCCAGTTGGCCGTCATACGTTCGCCGTAGGCGGTCTTGCCCAACATGTGGTCGACCAGCCGCTCGTAGGCATCGTCGGAGGTATCGGCCAGGAATGCGTCGATCTCTTCGAGCGTGGGAGGCAATCCGGTGAGATCGAAACTCAAGCGGCGAATGAGCGTTTCCCGAGCTGCCTGGGGCGCCGGCGCGAGTCCCAGCCGTTGGAGTTGTGCCAAGACAAAGTGATCGATCGGGCCGCGGGGCCAGTCGTGCTGATCGACGGCGGGCGGTTGCGCTTCCGCCAGAGGCGCAAACGCCCAGTGCCGTTCATAGGAGGCCCCCTGCTCGATCCACCGGCGCAGCGTCTCTATTTCGGCGGCCGAGATCGACAGCTTCGAATCGGGCGGCGGCATCTGCTCATCGGGATCGGTGCTGGTGATGCGCCGCAACAGTTCGCTCTCGCCGGGCTCTTCGGGCGCGAGCACGTAGAGGGCCTCGTCGCGAAGATCGAGCCGCAGGTCGGCCTGCCGTGCGCCTTCATCGGGACCGTGGCACTTGAAACAGCGGTCCGAAAGAATCGGTCCCACGTCGCGGCTGAAGCTGATTGGTTGTGCAGTGTCATCGCTGGCGGGATTCGCCTCGGCGGCGGTCAAGCGCAACGTACTGCAGATTGCAATGATTACGAAAGCCAATCGCAAAAAACCATTCAGTCGGCCGCGGGTGGCGCCGCCAACTTGTTTCGGGGTACCACTCGCCAGATCGACACTGCTGGGCAAGCCAGCAGTGGCACCCAACCCCAGTCTCGCGAGGCGCACCCGTGCGCCGCGGGAGGCGTGGCCATTCGACCGGATGCGCGGGATGGCTGCGATCGGGTGGGGCATGGTGGCGACTATTCGCGCGCTGCTAGGGCGGGTAGCTGTTCAGGCAATCCCGCGAGACATGGGCGACCCCGCTATCTTCTTCCATGAACGTATTCGCTGCAAACCGGGCGAAACGGCTCGGATGCCGGCGTGGGGCAGTTGTTGCGACTCGATCGGGGCGTGATGCGGGATCGCAACAGGGCGACGGGTTGCGTTGCCCTTTCTCAACGCAGGCGCAGAGCTGCGATGGGCATCGAGGGCGTGGCCGATCGTCGCAGTTGCCGTTTCCACGCGGCGCTGCGAGGGAATCTGTGTTGCCGTTATAGGAACATCCGATACGGCACGCCCGCCTGTCTGGGCTGGCGCGGCACATGGCCAGACGTGCCATGCGATGCGGCACGCCTTTCGCTCTCAGAGGGCAGCATGAGCCCTGCTTTCAGAGCGCAGATCGTCACCGGCTTGAGCGAACCGGTGGATTCTCACAGCGTGGCGTGACTTACAGTTGTGAAGCGTCTGCCCGCACGACGGACGCCTCCGCGCGCCCCGTTCTGTGGCAGTCGCGCTTTGACCGTTACGAGTCGGACAACCCGTCCATGATCGACGTTACTCTTCTGAATCAGACCGACGACCTGCTGGCACTAGAAGCCGAGTGGGATGCGTTGGTCGCCGCCGGCGACGAGGACAACCCGTTTCGCAGTTGGCTGTGGGCCAGCACCTGGTGGAAACACTATGGCGCAGGTCGCGAGCTGGCCCTGTTGACGGCGCGGGATGGAGATCAACTCCTCGGACTGGCACCACTGTTCGTCGATATTGAGCGCGGTTGGGGCAGCCCACGGGTACTGCGTTTTCTAGGCAGCAGTGACGGCACGTGTTCGGAGTATCTAGGCCTGCTCGTGCGTCAGTCGTGTGAGCAAGCCGTCGTGCCGGCTTTGCTGGACTTCTTGTACGACCAGTGGCGCGATGGCTGGGATCGATTGCAACTAACCGACATCCCCGTCGAAAGCCCGCAGGTTGAAGTGCTGCGGCATTCGATCCGGCAGCGACGTCTGGTTGCCGCTGAGCGTCCGGGCACGAGCAACTACATCGCCGACTTACCGGCGAGTTGGGACGACTATCTCGCGACTTTGTCGTCGCGGCGCCGCACGAAACTGCGCCGCATCCTGCGCGACTTCGAAGAGCAGGCCGACATCGAGATGCTATGTGTCGAGCAGGAAGCGGATCTGGCCACCGCGTGGAGTGACGTCAAACGTGCGCACGCGTTGCACTGGCAAGCGCTGGGCATGGAAGGCTGCTTCGCTTCACCGCAGTTCGACGCGTTTCACACCGAGATGGTCGAGCGACTCTTCCAGCAAGACAAGCTGCTTTTGGGTGTGATTCGGCATCAGGGTCAGCCGGTGGCGGGCTGTTACGCCCCCACGCATGCCGGGGTGGCCTACGAATACCAACGCGGTCACGACCCGGCCTGGATCAAACAACAACCGGGGCACGCGCTACAGATCTTTCTGTTTCGCGAGGGAATCGGCGGCCGCCTGCGGCGGTGGGATTTCCTGCGGGGGAACTATTCGCACAAACAGATTTGGTCGAACGGACAAAGGTCGACGGTCGAGTTCGAGTTGGCGTCGTCGCGATTTGTGCCGCAAGCCATGTTTCGCATGAGTCAGGGTCAGCGCATGATGCGGCGGCAACTCGGCGCGTGGCGACGGCGCTTGCAGTCTGCTGCCGCCCCATGAGTGTCGCAGAACTCGAATCGATCGTGCACGCGTGACTTGCTGGGATTCCTGCAACTTTCTGGACAGACATCCATGGCCATCGGACAGACAGCAGAAATGATCGTCCCGGTTTTCGTTCCGCCGTTGCAAGCCAGTCCGACTCAGTCGGATGCACCGCGCTTCGCGGATGATCGACCGGGCGAACCAGCAACGGTGGTCGTTGTGCGATCCGTGGGTGAACTACGTCAGCACGCATCCGCACTGCAACGCCTGACCGAAACGGCACTGGAACCGAACTACCTGTATGAGCCCACAATGCTGATCGCGGCACTCGATCTGCTGGCGGACGATTGCCAAGTCGAGGTGGTGCTAGTCTATGCCCCGCGACGCAAGAACCCGGCAGGGCCCCATGTCTTGTGCGGGGCGTTTCCGCTCAATCGCCCTCGCCTGCTTGGCCGTTGGTCGCTTCCCATAGTGAGCCTGTGGCGGCACGTGCACTGCGTATTGTGCACTCCACTGGTGCGCGACGGCTGCGCGGAGGAAACGCTCGAAACATTCTTTACATGGCTGGACAAGGAAAGCGGCGCAAGCAGAGCCGTTCACTTTCCGATGATCGCCGGCGACGGACCGTTCCACCGGCTGCTCACCGAGTTGCTCTATCGGCAGCAGCGCCCGTTTTGGATTCACGAGCAGCACTGTAGGGCGCTTTTTCGCCGCTCGCACGACTTCGACACCTATACCCAGGCCGCCATGCCGAGAAAGCGGCGACACGAACTGCGCCGCCTACGTAAACGTCTGGCCGAGCAGGGCGAACTCGAGTTCCGCACGCTGGAGTCCGGCGATGACATTGGCCAGTGGATCTTTGAGTTCCTCGATCTTGAAAACCGGACGTGGAAAGGCACTCAGCAGACCGCACTGAACAGCACGCCGGAGGGCAAAGCCTACTTCGAGTCGATTGCCCGTGATGCGTTCGCGCGTGGCAAGCTGATGGCGCTTTCCATGAGCGTGGACGGTCAAGTGATCGCTCAGAAGTGGAACTTCATCAGCGGCGACGGCAGCTTTGCTTTCAAGATCGCGTACGACGAGCAGTACGCACGCTTCTCGCCGGGCGTGCTCTTGGAGATGGAAAACATCGCCGAACTACACCGCCGCGATGACGTGCGCTGGATGGACTCCTGCGCCGTTCCCGATCATCCGATGATCAATCATCTCTGGATGCATCGCCGCACGATTCAGTCGCTGTGGATCGCTACCCGCAAGCCCGGCAGCGGTCTGCTGATTGCCGCGGCACCGCTGGCGCGGTGGCTGAAACAGGCGATCTCCAAACTCCGCCATCGGCGCACGCACACCTAAACGAAGGAGCCATCCCATGACGACCGCCGCTAGACTTGAGAATTCTTGCGCCGAAGCGCTGGCCGAACTCGACCCCTCAGTCTTCAAAACACAGTTCAATCGCCAGGCGTTCCGCATTGGTCATCATCTGGCCGACCATCCGCTGTTCGATCTGGGACGACTCGTTGAATTGGCGCAAACGCTGCCGACCGATCGCGTGGAATACAACGCCGGCAACTTGCCGGTCGGTCAGGACCCGAACAAGACTCCGCAGAACGGGCTTTCGCCAGAAGAGACGATCGAACGGATCGCCTCGTGCGACTCGTGGCTGGCGCTGAAGAATGTTGAGGCCGACCCGGAGTTCAAAGCTTTGCTGGATGACTGCCTCGACGCCGTCGAGCCTTACACGTGTGACGACTACCCATGCATGCACCAGCGCGAAGCGTTCATCTTTGTCACCTCACCGGGTTCGGTGACGCCGTTTCACATCGACCACGAACACAACTTCCTGCTGCAAGTTCGTGGCAGCAAGGAGATCCACATTTGGGATCGTGCCGAGCGTCGCGTGCTCACCGAAGAGGACCTCGAGCGCTACCACTGCGGCGGACATCGCAACCTGGTCTATCGCGACGAGTTCGCCCGGTACGAACAGGTTTTCGGGCTTGAACCGGGCGACGGCTTGCACTTTCCCGTCACGGCACCGCACTGGGTGCAGAACGGTCCCGAGGTTTCGGTGTCGTTTAGCATCACATTCCGCAGCGCGCACCACGATCGCGAACCCGCGCTCTATCGCCTCAACAGCAAGCTGCGACGGCTGGGATTGCGGCCCACGCCGGTCGGGCAATCGGTGCTTCGCGACAACGTGAAGTTCGGCGCAGTAAGAGCCGGACGGGCTGCGAAGGGGTTGTTGAAGCCGGGGCGAAGTGATTAGGCGTCACCGGCTACCCCAGTGATCAGCCGTGCCATTGCCAATCGCACGCATACGGATCGCGCTGGCACTACAACGCGCTGTGGCCTCAGTAGCGCGGGATGCTTTCGATTCCTTCGCATTGCATCGTGGCGCCGCGAGCGCCCATTGTTGATCTTCTCTTCGTACCTGCAGCGCCTCGCGACAAAACCAGCCTGGGTTACAATCCGTCGACGGGCGCTGTCTTCGTGCAGCGCCGCTGAAATGGCCTAATTCAATTCGTAGAGGTCTGCCTCGTGTTTGCAAGACAATCGGCGCTGGGGCTAGCGCTGCTTCTCGCGTTGATCGTAAGTACAGCCCGCGCTGATGATCGGCTCAGCGACATGGAACCTCTGATTGGCAGTTGGGCGTGCAAGACGCGAACTGCGGAAATCGAAAGTCACTTTCGTTGGATGATCGACGGGGCGTTCATCGAGCACGATCACGTGCTGCACATGTTCGGCCGGGCAAATCGGGTTAAAGAGGTGATCGGTTGGGATGCCGCGTCGCAGTCGATCCGGGGGTGGATCTTCAGTGATGAAGGCGTCTCGATTTGCACGTACGTTCGCGATGGGGACGACTGGCAAGTCGACCTGCACCTGACGCGCAACGACGGCACGGAGGACCGCAAGCAAAAGACGCTGACGATCGGCGACGGTCGCTTGATCGTCCGCAATGAAAAAGCACCGCTGCCCGAGTTTCTCCAACTCGAATTCATGCGCGCAGACGGCGAGCCTGAAGAGTAGCGCGCGTTTCGAGAGCTCATGCAGTTGATTTCGGGTGCCACTGCTGGCTTGTTCAGCAGTGAGAGTCCGCCAAGGAGCACTGCTGGGCAAGCCAGCAGTGGCACCCGCACTCTGTCTCGATGGACACTCTCGGCACACTGCCAATTACGTTTAACTTCACCGCGCCAAGTGTCGGTCGGCGAAGTCGAGGTAGTGTAGCCAGTCGTAGTCGGTCAGCGCGTGGCGACCGGCGCGGATGTGGTAGGCGACCGTGTCACCCACGGGTTTGCCCGGCGGGGGCATTTCTGAGACGCCGACTCCTTGGCAGCCGAACAACTTGTAGACCGGTCCGGCGTGCATGGCGGAGAGAAACTCGCCACGCGGGTCGGCCCAGCCATCGTCGACCGCGCTGGCGATGTAGACGGGCCGGGGCGCGATGAGCGAGACGAGCATGTGCTGGTCGACCGGCAACCGGTCTTCGTGGTCGTTGTACTGATCGAAGTTGTCGCAGAACCAGTGCGGGAAGCGGACGTTAATCCGCTCGACAGTCTCACCGAAGCGGCGACGGCTGAGCGCGGCTCCACCGCAACCCGAGTTGTTCGAGATGGCAGCCGCCGCCCGCTGGTCACGCGCCGCCGCCCACAAGGCAGTCTTGCCCATGCGCGAGTGTCCGATGAACATTACCCGCGCGTGGTCGATGGCGTCATCGGTCTCGAAGTAGTCGATCGCGCGACTCAGCCCCCAGCCCCATGCCGCCAGCGCACCCCAAGAGTCGGGCGCATGGGGATGCTGGCCGTTTTCTGCGAGATAGCCGACGACGCCCTCGGTGAATCGCTCGGCGTCATCGGGTGCAAAGTCGCCGGGATCGAGCGATGCGAAAGCGTAACCGCGGCGGAGAATGGCTTCTCCCAAGTGGTTGCCCGGAAGCGGCGCCGACAGGTTGGCCGCATGTTGTTCCGAGGCTCCTTCGCCGCCGGCTTCTTGCACCCAATTCTTGCCGGGGTTGGGATCGTCATCATCGAGCGGAAAGAGCCGCAAGCCAACAAAGGCAGGCACCGGCTGGTCGGTATTGTTGGGAGCGAACAGCACCAGCCGTAGCGAAGGTTCCGGGCGATCGCCGGCCAGACGAATGCGGATCACCTTGCGGGTCGCCAGCCCGCCGAAAGCGCCGGAGTCTTCCGAGACGGTCTCAAAACGCAGGTCCACAGGTTGCGGCGGGCAGCGCCCGTATACCTGCGACTCAAAGAGCTGAAACACTTCGACCCTTCTCTGCTTGACCCAAGTGTCTGAGTCGGCGACGCGCGAGCCGTCGGACAACACCAGTGGATCGGGCAGCGTGTACTCGGGAACGCGGCTCTCGTCGTAGTTGGTTTGCTCGGCGGCAAGCGCTGCCAACGGAAGCACCAGCACGACGGCCGCGACCGTGAAGAGCAGCGACGATACAGCTCCCCGCATACTTGGCCGGGCGAGCAAACGTAGCATCCGTTTCTGGAGAAGCTCGCTCAACCCGGCCCTCTCGTGCTCAGCGACTGGCATCATTCCATCTCCACGCGCGGCGGATCGTGGTTGGCTGCTGACCGACCCTACACGCCACAGCGGTCGGTCTCAAGTTGCTGCGAAACGGGCCTGCCTGAATCTCGTCACCAGCGCCCAGTCGGGTATGCTAGTGGAGCGTCAGCCCGATTCATTCGGGCGACGCGAAACGCTCGCCAAAGACGCAAGTGCTTTGGCGCAGACAGAACCTAGTGGCGAGCGTCGTCGCGCAGGCCGCAGGTACGCCTACAGGGGCTGAAGGAGAGCGACATGGTTCGCTGGCGAGGTCGGCGGCAGAGCACGAACATCGACGATCGGCGCGGCCGGCGCGCTCGCCGCGTGGGTGCTCCGATGGCCATGGGCGGTGGATTGGGCACGCTGCTGATCATCGTCGTGATTGTGCTCATGGGCGGAGATCCGCGGGCGCTGTTGGAGAACATGCCCGACGCGGCTCCGCCCGCTGGGCAGGTTGGCAACGGTGGTCCGGCGGCCGGCGCGAACGACGAGCTCAAGCAGTACGTGGCCGTGATTCTGGCCGACACCGAAGACGTTTGGGGTAAGCTGTTTCGCCAGAGCGGCCGGCAATACGTCCGGCCGGAGCTCGTGCTGTTCACGGGCGAAGTCCGCTCCGCGTGCGGGTTCGCCAGTTCCGCTTCGGGTCCCTTTTATTGTCCGGGTGACAGCAAGGTCTACATCGACCTGGCCTTTTACGATGAGCTTGCCAGGCGGTTCGGTGCGCCCGGCGACTTTGCCCAGGCGTACGTGCTCGCACATGAAGTTGGTCATCACGTACAGCATCTGTTGGGGATAACCGACCGGGTCGACGCTCAGCGAGGCCGTGTCTCAGAGGAAGAGTACAATCGACTCTCCGTGCGATTGGAGTTGCAGGCCGATTTCTTCGCCGGCGTGTGGGCCCATCACGCGCAGCAGATGAAAAACATTCTCGAACCCGGCGACATCGAAGAGGGGCTGCGCGCAGCCAGCGCGATTGGCGACGATCGATTGCAAATGAAAGCCCGGGGCTACGTCGTGCCTGATTCCTTCACGCACGGAACGTCGGAACAGCGGGTGCGATGGTTTCGCCTTGGCTTGGAGACCGGCGATATGTCGCAAGGCAACACGTTCGCGGTCGAGAACCTCTAACCGAGTAGCGCAGCAGCGCAAGCGGTGCGGTCTGTAGCGACCCGTGAGCCCACGACGTGCCAGGTGTGCACGGTTGCGCGGACCCTGCGGAGCCGTTTGGTTGTCGAAAAGGTGGATGACGGCCTATAGTGTTGGTCGACCCTGCCTCGCCGCCTCGACCACGTTCCCGCCTTCGAAGGCCCGCGAAATGTCTGGCTCTTCGTGCAAGCTCCAACGCCGCACCTTGCTTAGATTGGGCGCGCTGAGTGTCCTCGCTCCGACGACTCGGAGCGCGGACGCGGTCGCGCCGTCTGAGAACGACCGTGGCTCAACGCGCAGTTGCATCTTCATGCTGCTGCAGGGTGGTCCCAGCCACATCGATCTGTGGGATCCCAAGCCCGATGCGCCCCAGGAAGTGCGGGGACCCTTCGCGACGATCGATACGTCCCTGCCGGGCGTTCGCTTCGGCGAGACGTTGACGGAGAGCGCGAAGATTGCCGACCGGCTGACGGTCGTGCGCTCCGTCGAGCACGCCTTCAACAACCACATCGCCGGAACCTACATCACGCTGACCGGTTCGACCGATCAACCCAATCGCGACCGCGAGGCGCACGGCGACGACTTTCCCGGGCCCGGCGCGATTCTGAATGATCTGCAAACGACGCCTTCGCCGATTCCGGTGAGCGTGTCGCTGCCCACCTGGCTCAGCATTCCGGGGCCGTCGAATCGGATGCCGGGGCAGTACGGCGGGTTCCTGGGCGCGGTTCGCGATCCGTTTCTGCTCAAGGGCGATCCGAATGATGAGAAGTATCGGCCGCTTGCGCTGAGCTTGCCCGATGGTCTGTCCGCAGGCCGCATGCACGATCGCTGGCAACTGATTCGCCAGCTCGACGGTGCTGCCCGGGTGCTTGAGGTGCAACTCACCACGACGCACGACCGGCTGGCTGAGAGCGCCTACGAGCTCGTCACCGATCCGCGCATGCGGGAAGCGGTCGATCTGACGCGTGAACCGCAATCGATGCGCGAGCGGTACGGCATGACGAAGATCGGTCAATCGCTGTTGCTGGCGCGGAGGCTGGTCGAAGTCGGCGTGCGGCTGGTGGGCTACAACGCCTTCAACCAGGAGTGGGACACGCACGGCAATCTTGAAAAGCGGTATCGCTCGCTGATTCCCGGCATGGATCGGGCCTTCACGGCGCTGGTGACCGATCTCGACGAGCGCGGAATGCTCGACGAGACGCTGGTCGTCAACACGGGTGAATTCGGCCGCACGCCGGTGATCAATCAGACGGCCGGACGCGATCACTGGCCCGATGCGTACTCAACGGTACTCGCCGGCGGTGGCATACGACGCGGCGTGGTCTACGGCGCGAGCGACTCGCGCGGCGCCTACGTGGCCGACAATCCAGTCGCGCCTGCCGACTTGCTGGCCACTGTGTGGCATCAACTCGGCGTGGCGACGAACACCGAACTTCACGATCGGCTCGGACGCCCGCACCGCATCACATCGGGCCGCGTCTTGCACGAGCTGCTGGCTTGAGCCAGGCTGGCGTGCAGTTGGCGGCCCCATCCGCCTGTCGCCATGACGCTGCTATGCCGGGCCGCAGTTCTGGTTTGCCACTGGAGATGCCGGGTATGCCCATCACGTTTCGCCATCGAAGTTCCGTGCGCACAGTCGTGGCGCTGGCCGTACTATGCCTGGCGGCGGCGAGTTGCCGGGAGTCACTCGCCGATGCCCCTGAGACGAAGGACCTACGCGCGCTGGTGATCGGCATCGACGGCTGTCGCTTTGACGCCTTGCAGGCGGCCAACACACCGCATCTCGACAGCTTGATGGCCGACGGCTGTTTCGACGCGGATACACAGATTCTGGGCGAGCGCTATCAGCGGAACGATACGATCAGCGGCCCCGGCTGGTCGAGCATCCTCACCGGCGTGTGGGCCGACAAACACGGCGTGCACAACAACAGCTTCGAGGGCAAGAACTACCAAGAGTTCCCACACTTCTTTGTGCGGTTGAAGGAAGTTCGGCCTGCGGCCGAAACTGCGTCGGTCGTGACTTGGCTACCTATCCAGGAGCACATCGTTTCTGGTGCGGATCACGCCGCGTCGTTTGCTCCCGACGGCGTCGACTACACCGACGCGGATGACAAAGCCGCCGCCGAAGCGGCGCGGATTCTCACGGATCACGATCCGACGGTGTTGTTTTTGTACATCGGGCAGGTGGATGAGACCGGGCACAAAGAGGGCTTTCATCCGACCGTCGAGCCCTATGTGGCCGCCATCGAACGCGCCGACAGCCTCGTGGGCAGGGTTCTCGAAGCGCTGCGGGCGCGCGAATCCACTGATGACGAAAACTGGCTGGTTGTCGTCACCAGCGATCATGGCGGCCGTGGCAAGGGGCACAGTCTGGGCCACCGCGTGCCCGAGATTCGAAATAGCTTCCTGATTGTCAGCGGCGCCGCAGCGCGACGAGGACCGCTCGACGAGGTCACCTACCTGGTCGATGTTCCAGCGACTGTGCTAGCTCACCTGGGTGTCCAGCCGGCAGAGGCCTGGCAACTCGACGGCCGCGCCGTCGGGCTGCGCGAACCGTAACGAATACTGGCCTTAACCCCTGCGGGCGACGAGCTAGAATTGCGCGGGTCGTCATCGTTCCGTCCGCCCACGTCACCGCACTCCGCGGAGAAGATTGCATGGGCCGCAGCATGCTATTGCTCGTGATCGCGCTCGCCTGCTCGTTTCTGACGCTTGAGATTCATGCGCAGGACAACCACGTCTATGAGCGGCTCGTTTCTGAAGGTGTGTACTTCAACGACGACGTACGACTCAGGTTGCCAGAGCCCACGATGGCCGACGGGCTCGACCGGGAGCAGCAACTTGCCGGCATCGAAGCGGTCGCGCGTCCGCGCTATTCAGTGCAGCAGCTCATGCGGCCTTCGGTCGTGGCGCCGTTCGTGCTAGAGATCCGCAAGATCGACGTCGCCGGCTGGGGGCCGGCGCGCGGCGTCGACGTCTACTTCGTCGCGCACGGCGAACTCGAGCTTCTGTATGACGAGGACTTTCTGCAAGATCTTGCGCGAGAGTCGGAAGCACGATCGCCCAGCCAATTGCCGACCGAGGTTGTATTTCTGGAAGCGAACGAGCTGTCCGAGCGCACGTTACGCATCGACGAGAAGATGGCGGGTCGCGAGGTTTGGTTTCACAGTCGCTTCAGTCTTTTCGATCGCGTCTATCTGCGCGTCACGCGGCACGCGGTAGTCACGACCGGCGACGAGTCAGTGTTAGTGGCGGCGCGGCTCGACGAGCGGTTTCTGGGCGATGCAAAGTATCCCAACGGCTGGTGGCCGTTGGCGCGCAACAATCTGGGTGACCTGACATTTGGCGAGGCACACGACTATGCCTCGGCGGGCTTTTATCTCAAAGCGACCGAGCTGATCGAGCCTGAAGGTGCTATTTTCATCGAGTATCACCAGGTGTTCGATGAACGCGAAGAGTGGTTCTCGGGCGCGAACCTGCTGCGCTCGAAGTTGCCGCTATTGGTGCAGGATGGGGTGCGCAAGTTCCGCAGCCGGCTGACACGCGCCAGCGAGGCGTTGGCCCGCAAGCCGCAAGCGGACGAGGCGGCCGGTCGCTAGATTCCGGCAAGCAACTCGGCCACGCGATCGACGGCCGGCTCGCGCAGCAACTCCAGATGGCCGCCGGGCGCTTCGGCCACCTCGATGCCGCCTGTGACCCACGGAGCCCAGCCCAAATGAGGGTCGTCGTGCAGCGGCGTGGCGTGTTCCGAGGAGCGGATCAAGAACATTCGGCCGGCGAAAGGCTGGGGCTGGTAGGCGACGACGGCCGCCATGTTAGCCTGGAAGACGTGCAATACGTGGCCGGCCTGTGACCCTTCCACGCCGGACATCAATAACTGCGCCGCTTCTGCGCGCGAGCGAAAGTAATCGAGTTGGGCTTGATGGTCAGCGTGACGCAGCGTTTCGATCTGTTGGGGATCTTCGCCGGGGAACATCAACATCAGCATCGGCAGAATGTCGTGTTCGTCGAACGCCTGACCGGGCCGCGGCACACCGGCATCGAGCAAGGCTAAGGACGCGATGTCGATGCCCTGCTCTTGCAGTTGTCTTGCGAGTTCAAATGCCACGATTCCACCTGACGACCAGCCGCAGAGCCGCAGCGGGCCGGCATGTCCGGCCGCGGTGATCGCTCGTGCGTAGTGAGCCGCCATGGCTTCGATCGAATCGTGCGGCGCCGCGCGGCCGTCGAGCCCTTGTGCCTGCAAGCCAAAGACGGGAATCTCTGCTGGTAGCCGCCGCGCCAGTTCGAGGTAGCAGAACACGGTTCCGCCTGCCGGGTGCACGCAGAACAGCGGCGCACCCGCCGTAGCGGTACGTAGCGGAACGAGCGTTGGCGACTCCTGCCCGGCGTCATCGGCAGCGAGCATCGTTGCCAGGCGGGCCAACGTCGGTTCGTGCAGCAGCGAGACGAGTGGCAACTGCATATCGAATTCCGATTCCAGCCGCGAGAGCAAGGCAACGGCCGCTAGCGAATCGCCGCCTAGATCGAGGAAGCTGTCATAGACGCCGACGGGCTCGACGCCCAGCAATTCTTCCCAGATCGCCGCCAGCCGCCTTTCCAACTCGTTCCGAGGGGCGACGTAAGCGCCGAGACTTTCATCTCTGGGACGCATGGCGTCAGGTAGTGCCTGCTCTTCGAGTTGTCCGTCAGCCGTTCGCGGCAACTGGGATACCACTCGCCACAACGCCGGCACTGCGGCGGCGGGAAGCACACCAGTCATCGATTCGCGAAGCTGCTGGATGATCAGCAACTCGGGCTGCTCGGCAATCGCCGTCGCCGTTTGTGTCGAAGGCACGATGAACGCAGCCAGTTGCGCGCGGCCACTTCGATCTTCGCGCGCGACTACGGCGGCCTCATTCACCAGCGCGTGTTGTGCGAGCAACTGCCCGACGTGCTCGGGGTCAATTCCATAGCCGCCGATGCGCAGCGGCGCGTCAACCGCACCGAGAGAATGAATCTCGCCGTCTGCGCGGACGATTGCGCGCTCGTCGGTGGCACACCACTGTTGGGTGTTGTTGGCCAGCGACAGCAAATCCTCGGGAATTTCGCGTTCTGTGTCGCTGCCCGAAGGGTCGCAGCGGTTGGCGAGCTCCCAGATTCGGCCCGGCACGTCCGGTGGGGCGAGCTGTCCGGCGCGGTCGAGCACGATCTGCTTCGTACCTTCCCGTGCGCGTTGTCGCACGGCGCGTCGCTGGTCGTCGCTAAGCAGACTCAGGTCACCTAGACGTTGTGCGGGGTCCTTGGCCATTGCAGTAAGCACGATGCAGTACTGCTCGAGCAGCCGCTCGGCCGGCCCGGCGGGAAGTATGGTGGGATCGAACTGCAACTTGAGTTCCACTGCATCGCCAGGTATCGCCACGAGTACCAGCGGGAACGCTGCGCTTGCCGTGCCACGCACCTTGCTGATGGTGATCGGACCCACTTGGTGATCGCCGCTCGCCTGAGCCGCGTGCGACTCGAACACGACCAGCGAACGGCAGAGTTTCACGGCTGGCGAAAATCCCGCCGCGCGCTGAATCTCTTCCAGCGGAAGGTGCTGGTGATCGAGAATCGCGAGCTGCCGAGCGTGCAAGTCGCGCAATAGATTCTCGCAGCCGATGTCTCCGTAGAGCCGCGCCTTCAGCGGGACGACGTTGCTCAGTGGCCCCACGATCTCGTCAGCGCCCGCGAGTTCGTACGGCCGCCCCGCGACGCTGTTGGCAAACAGGATCTCGTCCCGCTCGCAGTACCGGGAGAGCAGCAGCGCCCAAGCGGCCTGCACGAACGCGTTCACACTGACGCCGATCTGCGATGCGGCGCGACGCAGCTCGCGCGTGTCCTCGCCGGAGAGCTTGGTCTTACGTGCTTCATGTTCCGCGCGGATGGTGAATGCGCGCGCCGGAACTTCAATGGGCAGCGGTTGTGCCGGCTGACAACCTGTCAGTTCTTGCTGCCAATAGCTTACGGATTGACTTTCGTCGCGTTCTCTCAGCCAGGCGACGTAGTCACGAAATGTTGAGCTGCTTGGCGGTGTATCCGAAGCGATACCCGCGTATGAACCGAATGCTTCTTTGAGCACCAGCGGCACCGAAAGACCGTCCAGAATCAGGTGATGGCACGTCCAAGTCAGATGCCACACTTCGTCTGCCGTACGAATCAGTTGCCAGCGGGACAGCGGCGCGCGGGAGAGATCGAAGCCACGGTGACGATCGATGCGTCGTTGGGCGGCGAGGCGCTCGTCGATTTCCGCAGCGTCGTACTCGCGGTAGTCATGTTCCTGCCACGACAGCTCGACTTCGCGACGAACGATCTGCAGGGGTTGCTTAAGCCCCTCCCATTGAAAGCACGTCCGCAGCACAGCGTGTCTGCGAGCTGCGCGCTCCCAAGCTGCCCGCAGTCGCTGCGTATCCAGTGGCCCCTGCAACTGGCAGGACAATTGTTCGACCAAGGCGGTGGAGTTGCCGCCGGAGACGGCGTGGGCCAGCATGGCGCGCTGCACCGGTGTGAGCGCGTAGATGTCTGCCACGTTGCGCAGCGCGGTTGTGGTGGCAGCGGGTGAGGCGACCGAGGTCATGCCGCGTCCCCGTCGCGTTCGAGCAGCGCGGCGACTTGTTCGAGAGCCGCACGATCAAGATCGGCCAGTGGAAAATCATCTGGCGTAATCGGCGCGGAGTCTGCCTTCCCAGCATGGTCGACGATCGTTTCGACTGCGGTCGCGTAGGATTCGGCGAGCGCCTGCATCGAGTCGCTGTCATGAATCAAGCGGTTGTAGGTCCATTCGATGTGTAATTCCCCACGCCGCGCGTATACAACAATCTCCCACAGGTGAGGCCGGGTGGCGGTGGGCGCGACGACGGGACCTGGAACCTCGTCGACGACTCGCAAGGGAGCTTCGGCAGGCAGCTCGTGATCGAGGCGTCCCAGGTAGTTGAAGCTGATGTCGCGCGGTGCGAGCGAGGCCAGCTTCTGCTGCGTTGCTTCGTCGGCCAGCCAGCGCAGGACACCGAACCCGACGCCGCCGTGCTGAACAGACCGCAGGGCCTGCTTGGCCGCGAGTACCCAGTTCGCAAGGTCATCGCCTTCCGGCTTGGTGATGGTCAGTGGGAATAATGCCGTGAACCATCCAATGGTCCGCGATACATCGACATCGTCGAACAGGTCCGCTCGGCCGTGTTGTTCGATGTCGATGTAGAGCCGCTCGCTTGAAAACTGCGTGCAGCATGTGTTGGCCAGAGCAGCCAAGAGCAGCTCCATCGCCGTCGCGTGCTGTGCATCGATCACTTGGTCGAAAAGCGACTCCGTCACGCGCCGGTTAACGATGACATGAACGGTAGCAGCGTCCCGATACCGATTGTCGGTATCGTCGGACGCCGAATGAATCGGAACACCCCTCGGTTCGCTCTGTGACGTCCAATGGGCAAGCTCTTCGTGCAAGGCGGCGGACCGAGCCAGCTCGGTGAGGTGTTGTGACCAGGCGCGATACGAGGTGGTTTTTGGTGGCAGCGCGGCGTCGATCTTGGCCGAATCACTCGTGCAAAGCTGCAACAGGTCCTCCAGCAGGACAAACCACGAGACGGCGTCGATGACCAGGTGATGCACAACGATCAGCAGCCGCGCCGCCCGGCCCTCGCCAAGATCGAAGTAGACGAATCGCGCGACCGGACCGTGTTGCAGATCAAGGCTCGCTTGCCACGCGGCGGCATGCTCTTGGGTTGCGGATGCGATGTCCTGGTCGGACAAGTGCCGTAGATCAACCTCGTCGAGCTTCAATCGGCTCTCGTCGGCGATCGTCTGAAAACCTTGCTTGTCTATGTCTACGGCGAACCGCGCCCGGAGCATATCGTGATGCTGCCCGAGCCTATCAATCGCGGTCTGCAATTTCTCGGGCGACACCGATCCGTCGATTTCCAAGAGCAGCGCCTGATTGAAGTGGTGCGGTTTGTCGAAGCGGCGCGACCAAAACTCCTGCTGAATGGGCGTCAGCGGCACTTTGCCCGTCACCAGTCCTTGCTCTGCGGAGACCGTTGCCTCTTCGGCCACAGCCGCTAGCTCGCGAATGGTCTGACGGGCCAACATCTGTTTTGGCGTGATCCGCAGTCCGCGGGCAGCCGCGCGGGCGACGACCTGCATCACTTGAAGTGAGTCGCCGCCGAGCGAGAAGAAGTTGTCCGCAGCGCCGACTTCGGGTCGCCCTAACACTTCTGCCCAGATGGCGGCCAGGATGTGTTCTTCGGGACTTTCGGGCGGCAGGTAGTCTTCGCTTGAGGTGGAACACGGGTCCGGCGCCGGCAGAGCCGCCACGTCGAGCTTGCCAAGCGGCGTTCGAGGCAACCGGTCGAGCACTGAGATGGTGGCGGGAATCATCTGCTCGATCAGCCATTGGCGAAGAAACTGGCGCAGTTCGTCGTCGGTAGGTGCATCTTCCGCCTGAGTGGCAACGTACGCGTGAAGTCGCGGCGAAGCGCCATCGTCGGCGACAACCACAGCCGCTTCGCAAACAGACGGATGGCGCAACAGCGCCGCTTCCACTTCGGCTGGTTCGAGACGCACGCCGCGGAGTTTCACCTGGTCGTCGAGCCGCGCCAAGAACTCGAGATTGCCATCGGGCAGAAAACGCACCAGATCGCCTGTGCGGTAGAGCCGACCCGGCGTGATGCCAAGATCGGGAAACCTTGCGCCGGGCAGAAACCGTTGCGCCGTCATCGCGGGCCGGTCTCGATAGCCGCGCGCGACTCCCACTCCGCCGATGTACAGTTCGCCCGGCACGCCGGGTGGCGCGGGCCGACCGCGAGCGTCCAGTACGTAAACAGAGTGACCTGGCAGGGGCCGTCCCATCGGGAGCCGTTCAGTGGGCGACGGCGCCAATTCCGTTGAGTTGTCCAGTAGCGTCGTGGTGATGGTCGCTTCACTCACGCCGTAGGCGTAGAGCAGCCGAAGTTGTCCGTTGGTTAGATCTTTCCAACTGCCAAAAGCCGAACGGGGTATGACGTCGCCGCCGGTGAGCACCGTCTTGAGGTGCCCGGCCGATTCGCCGCCGAACTCTTCAACGGCCTGCCGTAGCGACTCAAGAATCGGGGGAGGAATGTGCAGTGTGTTGACTGCGTTGTCACGCGACCAGTCGAGCAAGTCTGCTGCCGCCAGGTCAAGCGGCGACGGGTGAAAGTAGATCGCGGCACCGGCGACAAGCGGCGGGAAGATCTCTTCGGCCGCGGCGTCAAACACGGGCGACAAGTACTGCAAGATGCAGTCGCCCGGGCAAAATCCGTAACGGCCGGCCAGCGCGACTGCGTGATTGGCCAAGCCGCCGTGCGCGACCTCGATCGCTTTCGGCTCGCCGGTCGAACCAGACGTGAAGACGACGTAAGCCAGCGAATCGGGCATCGCCTTGGCAGCAGGCAGCGCAGACGACGTGGACCGCATCCGCGCAAGTTCTTCAAGGGTGACGCACGGGATCGGGAGGTCCTCGAAGGGGGCATCCGATCTGCTCGCAACCAAAGCAAGCTTGGCGCCGGCATCTTCGACCATGCCGCGAAGACGCGCGGGTGGATGTTCGATATCCAGCAGTAGGTAAGCCGCGCCGGCCTTGAGCACGCCGAGCATGGCGACGACCCAATCGGGCGAACGCGGCAAGCAGATGGCCACCAGGTCTTCGTGGCCGATAAAGTGCGCGGCGAGCCGGACGGCGAGCGCATCGGCCCGCGCTTCCAACTCTCGGTATGTCACTACTCCGCCGTCCCAGCGGAGCGCCGCTGCATCGGGAGTGCGGGCTGATTGTTCGGACACCAGGTCGTGCACGCAGCCAACGGCGGCCGCAGCGCGGTCGTGTCCGCTCCATATATCGATCACCAGTCGCTGGTCTTCCTGGCTGAGCAGCGGCAGGTCGTCGATGCGTTGCGCAGGGTCCTTGGCAATCGCGTCAAGCAGCGTGACATACGAGCGAAGCATCCGTTCGACGGTTACGCGCTGGAAGAGATCGGTCCGGTAGACCAGTGATAGATCGAGTCCATCGGGCCAGCGGGTGGCGTTGAGCGTGAGGTCGAAGGCCGCCACCGGCGCGTCGTCGAATCGCAAATCGCTGATCTCGACGTCGCCCATCATGCCGGTGCGCCACGGCATGTTTTGCTGCACGAACATGACATCGAACAACGGTTGACGCGAGAGTTTTCGATCAGGAACGAGCTGTTCGACGACGCGGTCGAAAGGTGTTTCCTGGTGGGCGTAGGCTTCGAGGGCCGTCTTCCGCGTCCGCGCCAGCAGATCGACAAAGGTCGGATTGCCCGATAGGTCGCCCCGATAGACGAGCGTGTTGGCGAAGAACCCGATCAGCGGTTCGATTTCGGGCACCGTTCGAGCGGCGATGGGGCTGCCGACGACGATATCGCTTTGCCGCGAGTATCGGCCCAATAGAACTTGAAGGGCGGCCAACAGCGTCATGTACAGCGTGGCGTTTTCTTCGCGTGCAAGTGTCTCCAAACGCCTCAGCGTCAGATCGCCAATGGCCGCTCGGCACACGTCCCCGCGATAGCTGCTCGCCGCACCGCGCGCATAGTCGGTCGGTAGCGAAAGCCCCTCCGGCAGGTCGCGCAATTGCTGCGTCCAATAGTCAAGGTGCGCTGCAGTTTCCTCGCCCTTCAGCCGGTCACGCTGCCACACCGCGTAGTCTGTGTACTGGCACGGCAGGGTTGAAGTCGAGGAGGTCACGCCGTCGCCGAGCGCTTGATAGTTGGTGGCGATCTCACTGGCGAGCAGGTTCATCGACCAGCCGTCGGAGACGATGTGGTGCATCGTCAGAATCAGCGTGTACTGATCGTCGTCGGTTTGGACAAGAGAGGCTCGCAGCAGTGGCGGTCGCATCAAATCAAATGGACGTAGAGCTTCCTCGCGAGCGAGCCGTTGGAGAAGTTCGTCCTGTCGCGTCTCCGGTTCGCCGTGTAGATCAATCGTCGAAAGTTGCAACGGCGCATTGAGCAGCACAGCTTGTTGCGGTCGTCCATCCGCATCGCTGCGAAAAGCCGTTCGCAAGACGTCATGCCGCTGGAGTACAAGATCGAAAGCACGCTGCAGCCGCCGAGGGTCGAGCGGCCCGAGGAACTTGAGCGTTGCCGAGAGGTGATACTGTGGGCTTCCCGGATCAAGCTGCTCCAGGAACCACAGGCGCTGTTGTGCGAAGGAAAGGGGTGCGGTTGGTCCAGCTTGTTTTGCCAGCGGGCGGTCTGGTTTGCCGGTCAGCGTGCCTTGCGCGGCACGCCACTTCTCCCACAGCGCACGTTTTGCGGGCGAAAGGTGCGCCACGCGGGCAGCAGTCGAGTTTGGTGCGACTGGCGATCGATCGGCCATCGCGATCCTCGCCTAGTTTGATGCGGCGGCTGCCGTCCAGGAGTGCCGCCTGCTCATCCGCAGGCTCAGGCGCGGTCGACACGGTTTGGGATGCAACGCCACGTTCATCGATGCTCACTCCTTCGCGTCATCATCGAGAATCGCTTGGGCGTCGTGTTCCGACATCGCTTCCAGCTTGGCGAGCAGATCGGCTTCTTGCTGCTGCGGCGTCTGCCGGCGCTGATCGATCCGTTCAGCCAGCGCAGCCACCGTGGGCCGTTCGAAGAGCTCGGGCAGTTCGATCGAGACTGCGAATCGCGCGCGGACGCGATTGAGAAGCTGAGTGGCCAACAGGCTGTGACCTCCGAGGTCGAAGAAGTTGTCGTCGCGCCCGATGCGCGGCAGGCCGAGAACCTCACTCCAGGTCTCGGCCAGTTGAGATTCCAATTTGCTGCACGGCGCAACGTAGTGGGCTTCGTGCGTCACGGGCGACATCTGCGCCTGCGGCGCGTGCCACTCGTGGAGCACACGCAAGGTTTCCTTGAGAAAACTCTCGCGGGCGGTCGAGCGCTGCACTTTGCCGCTGCTCGTCTTGGGCAGCGAGCCCGCGCTGATCAACACCACGTGGTCGACCACCAGGTCGTGGTGCTCAAGCAGCGCCAGGCGAACGCGATTGGCGATATCACCTAGGTCATGCTGTCGCGGGCGAGAGACTTCGTGGACCACGACGACCCGCTCACGTCCGTCACGTTCGATGGCAAACGTTGCGCCGCCGTAGGGTCGCAGGGCGTCATCGCTGGCTTCGACGGTCCGTTCGAGATCTTCAGGATGGTGATTCTGGCCGTTGAGGATGATCAGGTCTTTCAGTCGACCAGTAACGAAGAGCTCCCCATCGTGTACGAACCCCAAATCGCCTGTCCGCAGGTAAGGGCCGTCGCCGTTGCTCAATGTTGCCTGGAAGCACTCCGCGGTTTCCGCAGATCGCTGCCAGTAGCCGCTGGCGATGTTCGGTCCCGACACCCAGATTTCGCCGACGCGGCCACTGGCGACGACCTCTCGCGCCTCTGGCTCGACAACGCGCATCCGGAGCCCCGCTGCGGGCGAGCCACACGCGACTAGCCGCCGGGCGTTTGGATGCGAATCGTCGACAGCGATTGCCCGAGATTGAGCCAGCACGGACGCGTCGAATGATTGCACGGTTAGCCCTCGACCCAAACGGGGCGAGGAGATGTAGAGTGTGGCCTCGGCCATGCCATAGGCCGGGCGAAAGACATCGCGACGTATGCCGCAGCGGCCAAACTTCTCGACGAAACGATCGATCGTGGCAGCCCGCACCGGTTCGCCGCCACTGACAACAACCCTCAGGCAACTTAGATCGAGTCTCTGACAGTCAGCCAGGTCGATCCGCCGGGTGCAGAGATCGAAGGCGAAGTCGGGTCCCGCGGTCGTGGTCGCTCGATATCGATGGATGGCTGCCAGCCAGTGCAGCGGTCGCTGCATGAATGTCACCGGCGACATGAGAACCGTTGGACGGCCGCTGTACCAGGCTTGAAACACGCCGCCGATCAGCCCCATGTCGTGGTACATGGGCAACCACATCATTCCTACGGCATCGGGCACGTCGAAGGCCCGCTCGACCAGCCCCAGGTTCTGCAAGATCTGTTCGTGGCGGAGAACGACGCCCTTGGGGGTTCCGGTGGAACCGGAGGTGTATTGCAGAATCGCGAGCGAATCTCTTTGCAGGTCAGGTGCTTGCCAGGCGGTGGCGAGCGCGTCAGCGATCGTCTCGGTGGCAAGTATCTGCCGCACGCTCGGCAAGTTGTCGACCAGCGGTTCAACGCGCTGTGCGTCGTTAGCAGTCGTCAGCACGAGAGCCGTTTCGGCATCGTTGGCGATCGCCTCGAGTCGCGGCCAGGTGCGATTGAATCGAAACGGATCGGGCGGATAGACCGGCACGGCGACCACACCGGCGTAGAGGCAACCGGCCAACGTCGCGACGTAGTCCATGCCACTGTCAAACAGCAACAAAGCCCGCTCACCGGGTCGGGCCACCTCTAGCAGGCGCGCTGCGATAGCCCGAGCACGTAGGTCGAGCTGCGCGTAGGTGGTTCGCGCGCCGCCAAGATCGTCACCAATCAGCGTGATGTAGGCCGTCGAATCGGGTTGGGCGGCCGCCCGCATGCGAAACAGCTCGGTCAGGCTGCGCGCGGCTTGACCGACTTCGCCGGCACCCTGAGCGGGGAGCGGCGTCTGTGCCCCCGGCGTTTCCAGGCCGGGCGAGCCGAACAACATGTTCCGATCGCTGGTGCGCATATCAACCTTGATGTCGTATTGCTTCGGTAGGCAACAGCGTCGCTGCACGAAACGCCGGATAGGCCGCTCCCAACAGTCCAATCGACAAGGCAATCCCGGCACCTTGTACGATTACGAGCGGGGCTATCTGACCACTCACAATCACGCTGGACGTTGGAAGCCTGCTGAGCAATTGCGTGAGCGCAAAAGCCATAATCGTTCCAATCAGCGCACCGACGATGCAGAGCAGGCACGACTCAACCAGCACCATGCGTACGACGCGTCCGCGTCGCCAGCCTATGGCCCGCAGCACGCCGATCTCCCCGGTGCGTTCAAAGACGGAAACGAGCATCGTGTTCAACATGCCGATCGCGCCGATCAACAGGGCAATCGCCGAGGTGCTCCACGCCATGGCGCTGGCAGCCTGAATTTTGGGATCGGTGTCGATGTATTGTTCGACGTCCATCGCGTTCAGACCAGCGGCCGTATCTTCGATGCCATGGACGACGCTCTCGACGAGTTCGCCATCCGAAGCATCGTTCACCTGCGCGTAGAACATGGTCACCTGATCGGGTTGCCCCAGCAGCTCTTGGAGTTCGGCCAGCGGTACGATCATGGCGCCGTTTTCCAGCACGTTGAACCGCTCGTAGATGCCCACGACCTCAAATGGAATTTCTTCGTAGATTTCCAGCTCGTCGCCGACCTGCTTGCCGAGGTGTTCGGCCAGCAACCGCCCTAGCAGCACAGCGCGCGAATCGCCGCTGCGCAATTCACGTCCCGCGAGCAATTCGTGGTCGCGGATCATGCTCCCCGCTGGGTCGAGTCCCTGCACGACGATGCCGTACAGCCCGAGATCTTCGAACGACACGACGTCAAACAGCGTCGACTCCACACTTCGTACACCCGACACGTCTGCAATTCGCGTGCCAAGACTGGCGTCGAGGCTGCCCGCCATCCGATCAGCAGCCCGCGAGCGGACCACAACGATATCGACGCCGTGGGCTGTGTAGAGTTCCCGGAATGAGCCGCGGAATCCGTCGGCGATGCCGACCAGCGCCACAACCGCCGCCACGGCAACGGCCATGCCGCTGAGCGTGAGCAGCGAACGGGCGCGGCGTCGCGTGAGGTTCTTGATCACGAGGGTCAAAAATCGCACGGGGAGGCGCTCGACGGAGTAGCGTTATCGCCGACGAAGTCGTTTGCAGTCTAACAGACCGAAGCAAACTGGCTGCCTGTGCGGCGTCATGCGGCTGCGCCACTGGGGACCCTCCCAGTGCGAGAGCGTAACAGCACCGTCGGTTGTTACACTCGAACCGAAAGATATAGGAGTCGACCGATGATGGCGACCCGCTGCGGCGGTGTGGTGTTGTGCGGCGGTAACAGCAGCAGGATGGGCGCCCCGAAAGCGCACCTGCCGCTCGACGGCGAGTCGATGCTCGAGCGAACCTGTCGCATCATGGCATCGGTCGCTGAACCCGTTGTTGTAGTTGCCGCACCCGGTCAACGCGTTGGTCATGTTCCCAATGTACAAGTTGTGCGAGATCGCGTAAGGGGTTGTGGTCCGCTGGCCGGTTTAAGTGCCGGCTTTGCAACACTTCATGGGCGAGCCGATTTCGCGCTCGTCCTCTCGTGCGACCTGCCATTTGCCACGCGCAAGTGCCTAGGGCGCATTGCGCAATCGCTCGAAAACCATGATGCTGCCGTGCCCCGCCTGGCAGGGAGACCGCATCCGCTTGCGGCGGTGTATCATTTGCGCATCAGGTGCAGAATCGACGAGGCGCTAGCGGCCGGACAGTTGCGCGTGCAGGACTTGTTGGCAACCCTCGACACACGTTGGATCACCGAGCGCGAGCTCGCCGACGTCGATCCTTCGATGAAATGCCTGCACAACCTGAACAGCGCTGCCGACTATCTGGCACTGGTGGATCAGTTGGGCATCGAGCTGCCCGCGCGACTGCGTCGTCGTCTGATGCGCCAGATACAGGCCGCTGATGCTTGAACCGAAGTCGCGGCGTAGTGCGGCGGCGCGTCAATCGAGCGGCATGCCGCAAGCTTCGAGCACCGTCCGCTGCACGATGTAGTCGTGCTCGTAGCTGTAGTCGGTGTCTTTCTCGCCGCGAATGATTCGGGCCATATCTGCCACGTCTGCCACGTAGCGGTCGTAGTCGCCAAAGGGCACCGTTTGATAGCCGCGCCGGTAAGGTTCGCGATCGCGATCCAGCGCCAACTGCACGTCGGGTTCGTCCAAGGGCTGCACATGTGCCGTGCCCTCGGTGCCGCACAGCGTCAAGTGCCGTCGCGCGAATCCTTCAACTTCCAGCGCGGCCGACTTCACGCAGACCAGCGCTTGTGGATAGGTGAAGACCGCCAGCGTGTTGTCGGCCAGCTCGTCCTCCTGATCGCCGGCATGCTGTATGTACGGGACGATTCTTTCGGGCGGTCCCATGATCGTGACGATGGTGTCGATCAAGTGGCAGGCCAGCTCAAACATCATGCCGCCTGAGAATGCGGCGAGTCGCTGGCGATCTG
Source organism: uncultured Planctomycetales bacterium (assembly GCA_938003525.1). Classification (GTDB taxonomy): domain Bacteria; phylum Planctomycetota; class Planctomycetia; order Pirellulales; family JAEUIK01; genus CALKYM01. The sequence goes on from CALKYM010000030.1 coordinate 29,980, forward strand.
CGGAGCGGACGACTTTGCTCATTACCGCCTGAATCTCGAACGGCCGGCCGAGCCAGCCCCGCTCCAGCGCTTCGCGGAGAAAGACGATGGCCGGGTTGTAGCGGTACATGTAGCCCATCTGCACGAGCAGGTGCTTGCGAGCCGCCGCATCGAGAATCGCGCGGAAGTGCGGCAGCGATGCCCCGGCGGGCTTGTCGAGATGGATGTGCATCCCGGCGTCGATGCACGCTTCGGCATGCTCCAACAAGTTGGCGACGCGGGTCTCGACCGCAACCGCTTGCAGGCCCGGTAGGCTCAGCAGGTCATCGCGCGTCATCCACTGAATATCGCCATAGGTCGCATCGTTCTCGGCCTGGCGGCGTAGCTCTTCGTCTGGCTCGACGATGCCGACGACATCGTACTCGGCAGAGTTGCGAAAGGCGCGCATCTTGCCTGTTGCGTGCCCGTGCCCGACGCCGATCTGACCGACCTTAATACGGCTCATGCAACACCCGGATGTCGTACGGGCTGGAATGTATGGTGCGCAGGATTGTACCGGCTGCGGCCCACACCGCCGCGCCGCCGTTAACTCCTGTCGCCGTCGGCTACCACATGGTTGCGCAACACACCGACACCTTCGATCTCGACTTCGACGACATCGCCCGGTGCGAGCGGCTTGGTCTTCCCGGGCGTGCCAGTGAAGATCAGATCACCCGGTTCCAGCGTCACATGATGGCTGATGAAGCTGACGGTCTGCGCCACGTTGTGGATTTGATTGGCGGTGTTCGTGTCTTGGCGGACTTCGCCGTTGACGCGCAGTTGCATGCGCAGGTTGTTGTAGTCGATGCCCGCTGCGATGTAAGGACCACAGGGTCCAAACGTGTCTGAAGCTTTGGCCCGCCACCACTGCACGTCGCCGCGCTGCCAGATCCGCGCGCTGATGTCATTGCCGCAAGTGATTCCCAGCACGTAATCGAGGGCTTCCGCTTCGCTCACGTCGGTGGCCTGTGTGCCGATGACGATCACTAGTTCGGCCTCGTAGTGCACATCCTTTGTGTCGCCTGGCAACACGACCGGCCCTTCGTGATGTTGCAGGCACGACGGCACCTTGAAGAACGGCTCGGGCGTTTCCGGCGCCGGACGATCACCGAGATGATCCTTGTAGTTGCCGGCCAACGCGATGACCTTCGAGGGCTCCGTCGGAACGAGGATGGTGACGTCGCTCAGCTTCCGAACGTCGTCGGTGGCCGACCACTCTGCAAACGGACTGCCGTACAGCCGACGGACGCTGTCGCCTTCCACCAGGCCGAACGCGATCTTGCCGTCGACTTCATACCGCACGAAATGCCGAGCCTCAGCCGCCAAGGTGTAATGGCTGGCAGAGAGCGTTGCGGCGATCGTCAGTACCATCGCCGCGCTGCAAACCATTCGCGTGGCTAGCAAACCTCTGTGCTGGACGTGCTTTGGCATCGGATACTTCCCGTGGCGATTGTGTCGAATGGATGCTGTACGGTGGAGGCGTGTGCATGATCGTAAGCTCGGGGCTCGACGGATGCAAAAAACAAAGGTGGCGGCTGTGGAGAGAGATGATTTGACAGCCGCGCGCGCAACAGGAGATAAACTGGACGTGCGCCGCGTTCCGTTCCCACCCACACGCTCACCGTTTCGCTGGAGGCATCGATCATGAGTGCCGATCGTCGAGACTTCCTCAAGTCGGCCGCTGCCGGAGTCGGCACGGCTGCCGCTTTGCAGTGGACCCAGAGTAGAGCCCGAGCCGCAACGGCCAACGATCGCCTGCGGTTCGGCGTGATTGGTTGTGGTGGTCAGGGCCGCGCGCACATCGCGGCGATTCGCGAACTGGCCAACGCCGAGCTGGCCTACGTGTGCGACGTCGATCAGGAACGGCTGGCCCGCGCCAGCGAAGAGGCCCCCGGTGCCGAGAAGATCAGCGACCTGCGCCGCATCCTGGATGACGATTCCATCGACGTCGTTTCGATCGCCACGCCCGATCACTGGCACGCGCCGGCGGCGATCCTGGCACTCGACGCAGGCAAGCATGTCTACGTCGAGAAGCCCTGCTGCCACAACTTGCGCGAAGGGCGGCTATTGGTCGAAGCGGCCCGTCGCAATGAGCGGCTGGTGCAACACGGCACGCAGTCGCGCAGCAGCCGTTACGTGGCCAGCGCGATCGAACTATTGCGAGAGGGTGTGATCGGCGACGTGCTGGTCGCCAAGGCATGGGACGTGCAGTTTCGCAATGCAATCGGGCGCACCGAATCGAGCGCGCCGCCGCCTCAGCTTGACTACGATCTGTGGGTCGGTCCGGCAGAGATGGTGCCCTTTCAAACGAATCGCAGCCACTACACATGGCACTGGTGGTACAACTTCGGCACTGGCGATATGGGCAACGACGGCGTGCACGACATCGACTATGCCCGCTGGGGACTGGGAGTCCATACACACCCCACGCACGTCGCGGCGCTGGGAGGCAAGTACTTCCACGACGACGATCAGGAGTTTCCCGATACGCAGACAGTCGTCTTCGAATACGACCTCGACGGAGCGTCGAAGCAGCTCATCTTCGAACTGCGGCTGTGGAGCACCAACTATCCTTACAACGTGGACAGTGGCGCCGAGTTCTGGGGCACGAAAGGCCGTATGTTCCTCAGCAAGCGCGGCAAGTGCGAAATCCTCGGCGAGCGCAACGAGCCGATCGATCGTCGGCCGGAAGGTCGTCCCGGTGTTTCCGTCGCCGAACACTTTGCCAACTTCGCGGCTGCCATTCGGGAAGGCGCAACACAGAACGCCGACGTCGAGACAGCCCATGCCACGACAGCCTTGGTGCACCTGGGAAATCTGGCCACGCGGCTGGGGCGATCGTTCACCTTCGACCCCAACACAGAACGTGTGCTCGACGACGATGAGGCCGATCAAATGCTCGCCCGCACCTATCGTGCCGGCCATTGGGCCATACCCGAGGGTATCGCCTGAGACGGGGCCCGTTGGGCCGACGGGTGATATTGGGTCGACGCGTTGTGCCGTCGACCCGTAGTGAGGACCGCGCTGTGCGAATCGTTGCCGTCGACGTTTACCCGGTCTGCCTGCCGCAGCGCTATCCGATCATTCCGTACCAGTCCCGGTACCGCGCGGAATCGGCAACCCGATCGGTGTTGTTTCGGCTGGAAACAGACTCAGGCGCGATCGGTTGGGGTGAGTGCCCACAGCGGTATCTGGGTGACCCGATCACGGCAGAGGCTGCCTGCCCGCTGCGCGAGCGACTGATCGGCTTCGATCCCTTCGACGTTGAGCGGCTGTATGTCGAGATGGATCTCGACGCGGGACTCGACGAGCAGTTCTTACAAAGCGGCGTCGAGATGGCCTGCTGGGACTTGATCGGCCGCGTCTGTGGCCAACCGCTCTATCGTTTGCTGGGGGGCGCGTACCGCCGCGAGATTGAGCTGGCCGCCTGCATGGGCATTCGCCCCCCCAGCGAGATCGAAAGCATCGCGCAGGGCTACGTTGAAGAGGGATTCACGACGCTCAAGACCAAGGCCGGACGTGATCCCGACGAAGACGTCGCCACGGCGCGAGCGGTGCGTGATGCGGTTGGCGACAAGCTACGGCTGCGAATCGACCCCAACATGGGCTACGACCCGGCGACGACAGCTGACCTGGCACGTCGCATGGAACCGTACGAGCTTGAATACCTTGAACAACCCATGCCGCACGAGTGTCTGGCCAATTCGGCCAAGCTGCGGCGCGAGACGAAGACGCCGCTGGCACTGAACGAGTCCGTCACCACGCTGGCGGTCGTGCGAGAGATACTGCAGCTCGACGCGGCCGACGTGCTGTTGCCCGATACTTATCAGTGCGGCGGGATTCGCGGCGTCCAGCAAGCCGCCCATGTGGCGGCCTCGCACAATGTGCCCTGTGTGATGCACTGTTCACACGATCTGGGACTCAAGACGGCGACCATGTTGCACATCGTCGCCTCGACGGCCAATTTCACGCTGGCCAACGACTGCACGTACTACGGGTTGCTCGACGACGTGATC
>CALKYM010000031.1 GCA_938003525.1 uncultured Planctomycetales bacterium
GTGTGCGTGATGACGACAGATCGCGAAACGGTCTGCCCCACTTCGACGCTCTGAATCGAAGCTGCCTCGGGGGTGGCTTGAAGACTGGCGCTCTCCGCCACGACGGTTACAAAGTCCCACGTCGCTGGGAACTCCGGCGCCGAGCCCTTCGATGTCGAGATGATGCCGACCGCCAAGGCAGTCGGACCGTTTAGCCAGCCGGCGGGAATGGCAATCGGTGTCCCCAGCTCAATACGCGGTCCCGTGGTGCCGCCCTGCGTGATCTCATAGCTGGGCTGCACCGTCAATTCGCCCGGCGAAACTGTGAGATACAGATCGATGAACGACGGTCCCGGCAGTGCGACAGGCGCGAGAGAGCCCGTAGAGACAACACCTCCGACTTCCGAAAGCGTCGAGATGCCCCCCGCTCCACCGGCTGCTGTGACCACAATCTTGACATAGTTGTCCTGATCGCCCGAGCCGAGGAAGAGTCCCATCGACTGTTCGCCGCTGGGCGTGATTCCCGAGAACGGCGTCAGGATGCGCGTGCGGGCCGCAAACGGGTCGCTCTCGCCGCTCACGTTCACACCAAACTGAAAGGCCTGCTCTTGCGTGTTGAGACCGCCGAGCGCGTCGCCTTCGGTCGCCGCATCGAGCGTGAGCACACCCGCCGCGCCGCCCGCCGTCATGGCTTCGGTGTCGAACAAATCTTCGTAGTTGTCGACTCCGTTGATCATCAGGCCCGTGAACCCCAGATTCAGCAGGCCGCCGGGGTTCGGATCATCGTTTTCCCAGGTGTATTCGACGTCGATAAACGTCGTGTTGCCGTTATCGGGGTCGATGGCAAACGGATCGTCGACGTCCAAGAGCGAATCATTGTCGTCGTTGTCGTCCAACAGATTCGAGACAAAGTCGCCGTCGAAATCGGGTGGCACGTCGGCCGCGTTATTCGGATCGGTGTCGTTGGCGATTTCGTCCTCGTTCGTGTAGCCATCGCCATCGAGGTCATCGGGATCGCCAGGACCACCCCCACCGCCATCGAAATCGCTCGGCTCGAAGACGACCACTGTGTTCGAAAACCAATCGGCAACCCAGATGGTCCCCGGGAACGGTCCGCTGTCGCCCAGCGCGGTGACGTCGAGCGGGGCAACTCCGACGTTTGAGAACAGCATCTCGTTGAGATCGAGCGCAGCCCCTGTCGCATCCGGACTGAGACGACTGATGCTGTTGCCACCGAAGTAGCTGGCGGCCAGCAGATCGCCCTGCATGGCTCCGCCAAAGTTCGACGCCGTGTACTCGACAATCCCGTTGGTCGACGAACCAAATACCGCAAGCGCACCCGTCGACGCCTGCGGGACTGAAAAGAAGCTCTCCAGCGGGTTGCCACCCACAAGCGACACCGGCGATTGTGGAATCGTGATGTTGAACGTGTTGTCGGTGTTAGCCCGGGTCGGGTTCGGGTGTCCACCGTAATATCCCGGCCCGGAAACAAAGTGCAGATTGTCGAGTAAGGTCACGCCCGGTTCGTTGATTTCGTTGGTGGCCAATCCCGATACCGGGTCGATGACCGCGACATCACCCCAACCTGCGTTGGCTCCATTATCGATCGTGTACAGATTGCCTGCTTCGGTCAGAACGACGTCGTAGGGATTGCGAAAGCCGGGCGCATAGACCTGCACCGGCCCGCCCGGCACAAGAATCGCTTGGTTCTTGCCGTCGTTCCCGCCAAACACATCCTGGATGTTGTTGGCCAGATCGACATCGCTCCCGTTGCCGTCGAAATCACGGTCTTCATCGTCGAGCGTCGGGAGGTCGTACTTGTAGACCTGACCGTTCACGTCCGTCTGGCTGGCCAAAAGATCGATCGCGTCAAGATCGACCGACAGAATCGCCGCCGAGTACGCATACTCCGGCAACAGCGCGAAGTTGTTCGAGGGAGCTCCCGCGTTGGTATTACCCCCTTGCGTCAGATAGAGAGTGTTCGTGGTCGGGTCGATCACCAGTCCGTTGGCAGTGTGGTTCTCCTCCGAACGCGGCAATCCCCGTACCAAGTCCAACTTGTTCCACTGGGCCCCGTCCCAAGTGAGCCGCGAGAGGACTCCCGAGTTGGTGTCGAGGTTCAAGTCTTCGCCACCCGGCCCTGCGCCAATCCGCGGATCGCTCGAGGTGACATAAATTTCCGGCGCCGCCGCTGTTCCCGCCACAAAAAGGCCGGTCACCAGGCGCGTATTGATGCTCTGGTTCACGGTCCCGTCGTCGTCGTGGTTGGGGATGTTCTTGATCAGCGTGATCTGATCGTCGAGCGTGGCCGTGTAGTCGTTCGCCGCGTTCCGCACGATTGAGTAGACATTGATCGTGCCGTTCTGGTGAGCGACGTACAGCCGATCGTCGGGGCCCCATTGCAGCGAGGTTGGATTGTGGGTCGACGCGACCCCTGACAATAGGCTCTTGCCAAAGCCAATCGGCGCCACGTCCGTCCCGATGCCTGAGAGATCCACGGTCAGGGGATTGTTCAAGCCGGAATGGTGAAACTCCAGCACGGCCTGCTGACTGGTCGTGTCGACGGGCGTGAAGACTACTTCGACTTCAAGAGACTCACCCGGCGCCAAAACCACACCGCTGGCGTCGTCAAAGTCATCCACAAACGTCGCCGCGCCGGTGATCGTGGTCGAACTGATCGTGATCGCCGGGGCGCCCACGATATCCGGATTGGAGATAGTCAGCGTCTGACTGACAGGCGTACCGATGAAGGCGGTGCCAAAGTCTAGTGACTCTTCATCGGTGAAAAGCGCGTTGGGCTGCGCGAGTGAAACAATCTCAATAGCTTTGATGGCGGGGTTCTGAGCGACCCGGTCGAGGTCGATATCGATCGTGTCGTCGCTGAAGATCGTGAACGACTTCACCACGCCCGCAAACAGGCCAACATCGGCGAAGACGTCGTAGTCATCGAGCAGCAATGTGTCCTCGATCGACACGTCAAAGACGCGCGCTCCGACGGACCCAGCGCCGGCAAACGTTTCCGCAAAATAAAGTCGCACTTCGTAGGGTCCGGCCGCGACCGGGATGTCCCACTTCATCTCGTCGCCACCGATCAGGTCGTAGCGTTCGCTCGCGAAGATACTGGTTGGCGTCCCGACCGGGATAGAAGGATCGCTGATATCGATCGGCATCGTGGTCGTGAACGTGGTACTTCCCGATGCCGCCACGTTGCTGAGGGGTGAGGGATTCGCGCTCGAATCTTCCGACCATTCGGGATTGCCGACGGCTGGCCCGCCGGCGTTGATGCGAACCAGCGAGACACCGACCGGTGGTGCCATGCCGGTGCCTTGCAATGCAACGCTGATCGGATTGTTGAGGCCGGAGTGCGTGAATTCGAGCGTCGCTGCTTCCGCCGACGCGGATGTGGGCAAAAACGTGACGTTGACGACGGTCGACTCACCCGGTGCGAGCGTGACTCCGGCGATGTCGTCAAAGTCGTCGGTGAATGTCGCCGATCCAGTGATCGCGCTCGAAGAAATGGTAATGCTGGGATCGCCGCTGCCGCCGGTGTTGAGTAGCGTGACGGGCAGTATCTCCGCGTCCCCGACATCGACGCTGGCGAAGTCGAGCGTCGCGGCAGAAGCCAACAGCGTGTTGGCCTCCGTAACAGCAAGAATCTCGATCCCTTTGATGGCCGGGTTCTCGACCACAGCCGTGAAATCGATGTCGATGTTGGCATCCGTTGAAACGACGAACGACTGCATGATGGCCGTGTCGGGGCCGGCTGCCGCAAAGATGTCGTAGTCGTCGAGAACCAGGTTTCCTTCGATTGAGACATCGAAGACGCGCGCCCCAACCGAGTGCGCGCCGTTGAAAATCTCGGCGAAATAGAGACGTATCTCGTAGTTTCCAGGCGCGACCGGAAAGTCCCATTGCATCGGGATTCCGCCCGTGTCGTAGCGCTCGGTGTTGAAGATCGACGACGGGACTTCAGGCGGCACGAGGGTCGTGTTGACGACTTTGCCGTTGCCGAACGTATGGTTCCCGGCCGTCGCCTGGTTCGAATACGGGCTGGGGCTTGCGAACGTATCTTCCTCCCAAACGGTCGTATCAGCGGCAATGATTTCCGCGCCGCCCGCATTCACGGCGTAGAGCGTTCCGGCAGCAAGTAGATTCCGCGTCTCTAGCGATTCTGGTGCGAGCGATGCGCGACCAAGAGGACGACATCCCCCTACAGTCCGGCGGCGACGTTGAATCAGCGGGCGACGTCGGGTGCGCGGACGTGATAGCCAACCGCCGTGGTGACGCATGAGAGGTCCTTCTAACCGTGGATCCATAGCCGTTCGCGAAGCCGATCACCAGGATCGTTATCGCGCTCGCCGACTGCCGCAGATAGAACGCTGCCGTGAGTCATCGGGAATCGATCACAAGCAAGATCGTCACGCGCGCTGCTTCCAGATTCGGGCCATCATGATGCGCGGACACAAAGCGATTGCCGCCAACAACAGCGCCACCGCGCGGACCCGCCGTTTCTCGGTGTGTGCGGCCACCGCCTGGCGACCAAAAAACCGCCCCACGGCATCGATACGTCGCGCGACACGGGTGCCAAGGCCTACCCTGTCATATGCCCGTGAAAACGATTCCCAATCGAGTGTCTCGCCGCGCAATCGCGCGCGATTGCGCTGATCGACGAATCGTGTCACCTTCAGGCCGGCTTCGAACCGTTGATTGGTCAGACTGCCGTCGTGCCGGCGGTAGAGTACGAGGCTGTCCGTCAGAGCCAGGACTGGGCCGCGCTCCGCCATCCGGTCCCAGAAATCGAGATCTTCACAGGGTTCAAGTTGCGAATCGAAGCCACCGATTTCCAGGGCGAGACCACGGCGAAAGAGAATCGTGGAGTTCCGCAGCACAATGGGCTCACCGCAGTCGCGCAGACGTTGAAACTCCACTCGCGATGTGGGCCCCGACTTGTGCAGCGAGCCGAGTTCTCCGTTTGGCCCCACGTCGTGCGAATAGCTACCCCACAAGACAATGTCCGGTTGTTCCCCGGCAGCCCGAAGTTGCACTTCAAAGCGGTGCGGCTGCGCGACATCGTCCGAATCGAGTACAGCCACCCAGGGATACCGTGCGGCACGCAAACCGGCATTTCGTGCGCCGCTGACGCCCTGATGTTCGGCGGCAATGAGCCGGACGCGTGGGTCGCCGCTGGCATACTCGTTGACGATTTCTCGCGTGCGATCGCTGGAGCCGTCGTCGACGACGATAAGTTCCCAGTCGGGGCAAGTCTGATTCTGGACGCTTTCGATGGCGTCGCCGATGAACTGCTCAGCGTTGTAGGCGGCCATAATCACGCTGACCACGACGATTCTCCCGCGGATTACACGATTGGCCTTCCCTAGCCAATCCATCGATATCAGCGCAGCGAGCCACGTCGGAGGCCCCTGTCCGGACAATCGCCGCGATCGCTCAAACACCTAGTCTTGCGACCAGATTGTGGACGTATAGGGACGCTCTGGGGGACGAGCCGTGAGACTGCGCGGGTGTCGAGCGCACGGTCGCTAGATGTAGATGTAGCGGTAGCCGCAGCGTCAGAAGTAGTTGCGGCATTCAGTTTCGGGTGAAGAGATTGAGTGCATCAACATTCGGCCAGCGCGAAAGGAGGGCAGAGAACAAGGCAATTGGCCGTTCTCGAGGTGGTTGGAGCACGAAGACTTTCGCCGCTGTGAACGGAAAAGGACAACCACTGCGATTCCCGCTGACCGGCGGCAAACGCCCCGATAGGGTACAGGCCGAATGCTGTTGGATGATCCCGGACTACGCGATCGGCGAAAAAAGTTATGACGGTGATCCTCTGCGTCAGCAGATTCGGGCCATTGCGCCAAGCCGGCCATTCCAGCACTCCAGGAGACGCGTCGACGACGTTACGAGCGAACCAAATACAAACCTCGCAACGTGATCGAACGTTTCCTCAACCGGATCTAACACTATCGCCGCGCGGAGACGCGTTACGAAAAGACCGACACAAACTACCGAGGCTTCCTTTGCCTCGTTTCGCTACCGACTACCACCATATGAATGTCAACACGACTTAGCGAAAGTCGCGGGAGTGGTGGTTGAGCCGGGAGTGCCAGGCGGTGATGTCTTGCATGCGGCGGACGATGATGTGGATCACTTCATTTTGTCGTTCGAGCGTGCCGTGGACGAGGAGTAGCTTGGCTCGGCGGGCGATGAGATCGAAACGTCGCATCGTGTGCTGATGAACGATGAGATTCGCGATGCCGGTTTCGTCTTCCAGCGTGAAGAATGTGATGCCTTTGGCCGTGCTGGGCCTTTGGCGCATGAGCACCAACCCGGCTACGCTCACGTAGGAATTGTGACGACACGCGCGGAGTTTGGCCGCCGGCAAGGCGCGCAGGCCGTCGAGCTTTTCGCGGCAGAAGGAGAGCGGGTGCTGTCGAAGCGAGAGCCCCGCCGCGCGATAATCGGCCATCACTTCTGCCTGCGGGGACAGCTTTGATAACGTCGGCGGCAGTGCATCCTCGCAGGGCTCGTTCTGAAACAGTGGCAACTTCTCAGGCTTGGGCGCTTGATCGAGCACGTGCCAGAGTGCGGTGCGACGGTCCAATTGCAAGGATCCAAACGCGTCGGCCTCAGAAAGGTGTTGGACGGCTGTCCGATCGAGTCGCGCGCGGGCCGTCAATTCGGCAATCGATCGGAATCCCGTTTCACGCGAGTGCATGATCTGCTCACCCGCTGCTTGCGACAAACCACGCACCAGGCGCATCCCCAGCCGCAACGCCAACTGCGAAGAATCGTTCGGTGACTGCTCGAGCGTGCAATCCCAATCGCTGTGGTTCACGTCGATGGGCAAGACTTCGATGCCATGTTCTTGGGCATCGCGCACCAGTTGCGCCGGCGCGTAGAAGCCCATTGGCTGACTATTGATCAGCGACGCGGTGAATGCCGCCGGGTAATGACACTTCAGCCACGCCGAGACGTACACCAGTTTCGCAAAGCTGGCTGCGTGGGATTCTGGAAAACCGTATTCACCGAAGCCACGAATCTGCTGAAACAGCCGCTCGGCGAACGATTCGGGATAGCCTTTGGCGAGCATGCCGTCGATCAGCTTCTTATAAAAATCGTCGATCAAGCCGGGCCGTCTCCAACCTCCCATCGCCCGCCGCAACTGATCGGCGTCGCCTGCACTGAAGCCGGCAGCGACGATGGCGACCTGCATGGCTTGTTCCTGGAACAATGGCACGCCCAAGGTGCGTTTGAGAACTTCGCGAAGCTCAACATCTGCACAAGCGTCTTCGGTGATTTCCCTTTCCCGGTCCTCGGGGCTCAACTCCCGCCGTCGGAGATAGGGATGAACCATGTTGCCTTGAATCGGACCAGGACGAACGATAGCCACCTCGATCACCAGATCGTAGAAACATTTGGGCCGCAGCCGCGGCAACATGCTCATCTGAGCCCGACTCTCGATCTGAAACACGCCGATGGTGTCGGCTCGTGAAATCAT
>CALKYM010000032.1 GCA_938003525.1 uncultured Planctomycetales bacterium
GCCCATTCGACGCTGTCGGCTGCCAGCAGTGCCGACATTGCAGGCAGCGATTTGACGGCGCAACCGGCGTAGTGCGCTATCGATGCATGGGCTACATTGTTGCCCTGCGGCGACTACACAGAGCTGCGAATACGGCGCGTTCGAGCAGCGCGCCGGCAGAATCGAACACCGAGCCGTTGGGTCGCAGCGGGTTGCCCCCGCGATTCTGCTCGCCGCACAGAGCTCGGTGACAAAGCGCAGGGAGGCGCGACATGGCGGCACCGGTGCGTTGGATTCACGCGGCCGACTTCCACTTGGAGCAACCTGCCGGCGGACTGGCTGATGTCCCGGACCGACTCCGCGAGTCGCTGCTCGAGGCGCCCTATCGTGCCGCCGAGAAAGTGTTCGACACGGCGCTGTCGGTCAAAGTCGACTTTGTGCTGCTGGCCGGCGACATTCTTCAGCCGCGTGCAGCCGGGCCACGAGCGCTCGTGTTCCTCGTCGAACAATTCCGCCGCCTGGCCGAGGCACAGATTCGCGTCTACTGGGCTGGCGGCACAACCGACCCACCTGGCGCATGGCCTGAAGGTCTCGCGCTGCCCGACAACTGCACGGTCTTTCCCGCCAACTCGGCGCGAGAAGTCATTCACTTTCGTGACGATCGGCCCGTGGCGGCCGTGATCGGTTTGAGCCGCCGCGGCCGTCGACGCGTACGGCCGGAAGACTTTCGCGCGCAAGGAACCGACGTACCCGTGGTGGCCGTCGCGCATGGGCCGACCAATCCGGCCGCTCTGGAAGGAGCGGCGGTCGACTACTGGGCCCTGGGTGGACGTCATCGTCGCACGACGCTCTTTTCGGGCGAGCGGTCGGCCCAGTACTGCGGCACGCAGCAAGGTCGCAATCCCGACGAGACGGGACCGCACGGGTGTTTGCAGGTGGAGCACGACGAAAGCGGCTGCCACGCCACTTTCGTTCCCACCGATACGATCCGCTACTTCGCGGAACGCGCTGTACTGGATGACGACGCAGCAAACGCGAGTACTCTGGCAGAGACGCTGGTCGATCGTTTCCTCGAAACGCACGCCAGCTCTGCACGCAATGTCGCCGCCAATCTCGTGCGATGGACGATAGCCGGCCACAGTCCGCTCGTATCGCGGCTCACGCGATTCGACGAGCGGGAACAGTTGGTAGGCGACATCCGCAAGCAACTTGCCGAGCGCTCGCCGAACGTCTGGGCGACGTCGCTGGAGATTGAACCCGTGGCGAGTGGCGAGCCCGCCGAGAGTGACGATCAAACGATGCTGGGCGACTTTCTGCGCGAGCTTTCCCGCCGTGGAGAAGACACAGCGGATATCGATTTCACCGAGTTCATCGAGCACGACGCGCTCCGCGAGGTGCTCACCGACGCAGTGGTGCTCGATCACGAAGACGAGCAGACGCGAAGGCGACTGTGGCATGAAGTGGCCGCTCTGGGGCGCGAACTGCTCACTGCAGAGGGAGACGCACGATGAGAATCCGCGCCCTCGACATCGACGGCTTCGGCGTCTGGAGCGGACTACAGATCAAGCCGCTCAGCGAAAGACTGACGGTCTTGCACGGTCCCAACGAAGCCGGCAAGACGACGCTGATGCAGTTCATTCGCGCCGTGCTCTACGGCTTTCGCGAAGACCACTGGCGCCGCTATTTGCCGCCGGTCAGCGGCGACCTGGGCGGAGGTGCGCTCGAACTAGATACCGCATTGGGAGCCATAACCGCGTTGCGCGCGACCGGCGACGATGTCAGCGAGCGGCTCGGAACGCTGCGGCTCGAATCGTTAGAAGAGTCGCTCGACCTATCCGAGCAGTCGCCCGCCGACGTGCTCGCACAGATTCTCAGCCAGGTCGACGAACCGACATTTCGCAACGTCTACGCGCTCGAACTGCGCGAGTTGCAGGAGCTGGGCACGCTGAGCGATACGGCAGCCGCCCAGGCGCTCTACGAGCTCACCACCGGCATGGACCGCGTCGCGTTCGCCGACGTGTTCCGCGAGGTGCGCTCAGCACGTCGCCGCTGGCTCGACGCGGAGGGAACTGAGGGAACCGTGCCGCGCCTGATTGCCCGGCGCCAAGAACTGCAAGGCGAGCTCGCTGGGCTCGAATCGGCAACCGACGACTACGTCCGCCTGGCCGGCCGCTCGCGGGAGATTGAAGCCAAGTTGTCCGATATCGAGCACCGCGCCGCAACGTTGGAAGACGAGATTCGCGCGAGCGAAATCGCCATTGCCGTGCGACCTCGCTGGGAGGCTCGCGCCGAGGCCGAAGCGGCACTGAGAGAACTCGGGCAGCTAGCGCCGCTGCGCGCCGGTCTGGTCGATGAATTGGCTGCCTGTGATGAACGTCACGACGGTCTGCAAGAGGAAGTCGGCGGGCTGCGCAGCCGCCGGACAGCCATCGACGAAGAGGTCGAGGGGCTGGGCTTCAACAGTGCGATTTATGAAGCTGTTTCCCAGATCGAAATCCTCTCCGCTCAACGCGACCTGATCGGCGCGCTGCGCGAGCAGGCGTCGCGGTTAGAAGATCGCCTAGCGCGCATCGACCAGCGCAGCGAGGCCGCCGGGAACATGGCGTCCGAGTATGGCCTGCGCGCGGACGCGATGGAGTTGCTCTCGCAGGAACGCATCTCACAGCTTAAGCAACTGGCGCGCAACTGGTCGCAGGCCAAGGGTCGCGCCACTGGGGCCCAGCGCGAGGCCTCGCGCTCTGCCAAGCAGCAACAGGAGATTATCGGTCAGTTTCATGACGTGGCCGGAAGCGAGGACGTCGACGGGCTGACGGATGCGCTCGAGCGAGCCGGACAGCGCGTCGCTCAATTGCGGCGTCGCCTGCAGGTCGATGAGCGGCTCGACGAGCTCACGCACGAGCGGAGCGAACTGAATGAAACTTGCGACGGGCTGATCGAAGGTCAGTTGCTGTCCGGTTGGATGTTCGCCGGGGTAGGGTTGCTGTTCGTCGTCGGTGTCGCCTGCCTGTTGGGAGCGCTCGCCGGGGTGCTGTTGCCCATCGATGCGGCGCCGTCGCTGCTGACGACTCTGGCAGTCGTCGGAATCGCCGCCACGGCCACCGCGGTCGCGATCAAGTTCTCCTGGGAGCGCCGCGCCGAACAGCAATTGGAGGAAGCCCAAGAGCAACTGGAACTGGTGTGTCGCGAGATCGACCGACTTAAGGACGAGCGTCAGGATCTGGATGCCGAATTGCCCGCCGGTGGCGGGCCGCTGGTGGTGCGTTTGGAAGAAGCCCAACGCGCCCATAGCCGGCTCGAAGAGCTCCTGCCGCTGGAAGCCCGACGCAAAATGGCGCACGCGTCGGCCGATGCCGCGACAGCCCGTGCACAAGAGGCCAAGCGCGCGGTCGCAGACGCCAGAGTGAGTTGGCAGCAGGCACTCGCGGGCATGGAACTCTCCACCGAGCTCTCACCGGCCGACGTGCAAGAACTCTGGCGGGGAAGAAAGGCGGCCCGCCGCCTGGCGCGGCAACGCGAGCGCGTTCAAGAAGAACTAGCGGTCTGTCGGCACTCCCTGCACGCGCTGACCGATCGCATCCAGGAACTCAGCGAATCGGCCGCCTTGCCGGTCAACGAAGATGCCTTGGACACCCTGGAGCGACTGACCGAACAGGCATCCGAGCAGTGTGAACTGGCCGAGACGCGCCGCCAACTGCGCGCCCGGCGCCGCGAACTCAGCGGCCAGATCGATCAAATGCAGACCGAGATGCGGGAGTGTCGTTGCAAGCGTCGCATCCTGCTCGCGGAGTGTGGCTGTCGCGATGACGAACAGCTCCAGCAATTGGCCGCCCGCCACCGGCGCGCCGAGCAACTCGCAGGACGACACGTCGAGCTGTCGCGTGAGATCGAGGCCGCCCTGGGCGGTCACGTGAGCGAAGAGCAGATTGCCCAATTGCTGGCCAGCTACGATGCGGAGGAGTTGGAAGTCTACTGGGAAGAGCGTTCCACGACGCATCAGGACGTGCAGCACGCGTTGCACGAACTGTTGGAAGAACGCGGGCGCATCGCGGCCGAATCGGAGAGGCTGGTTGCCGACCGCGATGCGGCCGAGAAACGGTTGGCGCTGGATTCCATCGAAGCGCAGCTACGCGACGCGATCGCCCAGTGGCGCGTGCTCTGTGTGGCCGAGCAAACGCTCGATACGCTGCGGGTGGCCTATCAACGCGAACGGCAACCGGAGACGTTGCGGTTGGCGTCCGATTATCTGCGCCGGCTTTCCTGCGACGCCTACACCCGGGTCTGGACGCCCTTGGATGAGGACGTCCTCTTCGTCGATGATCAGCAGGGAAGGACGCTGGACGTCGACGTCTTGAGCCGGGGCACGCGCGAACAGCTTTTCCTGGCGCTACGGTTGGCGGTGGTCGTCGAATTCAGCCGCCGCGGCGCCAGCTTGCCATTGGTGCTCGACGACCTGCTCGTCAACTTCGATGCGGCGCGGGCCCGCGCCGCCGCGCGGTTGCTGTGCGAGTTGGCCGGCGGCGAGCAGCAGATTCTGTTCTTCACGTGCCACGAGCACATCGTCGAGATGTTTCGCGCACTCGACGCGGACATCCGGCAACTGCCCGATCGCGCCGTCGGCGAGTTTCGTGTCGTCGAAGAACCGTCTCCCGAAGAGGCCGCCGAGGAGTTTGAGACAGTGGCCGCAGAGCCGGTCGGGCCTCTCGTGGAGGCCGCCGAGGTGTGGCTGACGGAGCCAGAGCCACCGCAAGAAGCGCTCGTCGAGCTCGATGACTATGAGTCGGCCGTCGTTGCCACGCCGCGTCGCGTAAGCCACAACGTTGCTTGATCGGCGCCGGCGTAGCCTCTGGGGTAACAGTAGCTAGACCGATGCGATGGCGCCGGGGCGCTCGCTGCCGATGGCGCCGAGTTCTCGCAGACGCCGCATCGCACGGACGTATCGCCGTCTAAGTCCCAGGTGCAGCCAGCCCTGGTAGAAGTTGCCCCCTAGCGAAAGCAACCATCCCGAGCAGGCCGCTGCCAACATCCACCATTTGACGGGCGTTGTACTGAGCGGCGCTTTCGCGCTGCCCGCCGATGCGTCGTCGGCACCGGTCGGTTCTTCATCCAGCGCTGGCGAATAGCTCGCGTGGTCCACATGGTCGTCTGGCAGAGGCGCGGGTGGGCTGTTCTCGGGATTGGGCTCGTACCCGGCGTGCGGCGCGTCGTCAGGCGAGTGCAGGGCTGGCGGCAGGATCGAGCCGGAATTGTCCCACTGCCCGTCGGGTGGCATGTGCAGGGTATCTGCAGCCGGCGTTATCGATTCAGGCGCCGGTTCTGCCTGAGCATTCGACCAGGGCGTCGGCACAGACGACTCGTCGGGTTCGACGAAGGTTTGTGGCGCACGCGGCGCTCGATCGGCCACTTCCGGGTGCGGGGTTGGCGCTCCCTGTGGAAGGACTGGGGTGCCCACTCGAGGCAGTGTGCCGCGGCCGGTCGTGAGGCGGTAAGCGCTCACGGAGCGGAGAAACGGTGGTACTTCGCTGCGGATATCCTGGCCGGCGCGGAGCGCGTCAAGCGCTTCGGGCTCGAGCTGAATGATGTACTCGAACCCGCCATCCGGCCGCGGTTGCCATCCATAGTCCACGCCCACGACGGCTGCAGCCAGTAACAACGCACCAGTCATCGGTGTGCCTCCCTGCTCGGTGGCTCAAGTCGTGAAGCATCCTGCACGTTATGAATGGCGCAATGTAGCGGTTCCGCCAAGCCAGCGTAAAGCGGGCTGCTGGCATCGCGGTGCTGTCATGCCCGCTGGGCTCGGCTATGTGGGCGGAACCGCTGCGCTATCAGACGATGCTTTTTCCCTGCGATCCAGCTCGAGTAACTCAGAGCGGAGGATGTTCAACAAGGCCTGCAAGAAGGCGACGACCATCGGCCCCACGAAGATCCCAATGGGTCCCAGCGCCTGAACGCCACCCAGGACGCTCAACAAAGCCAATAGCGGGTGCAAGTGCGACTGCCCATGCAGAATGAGAGGCTTAATCACGTTGTCGGCCATGGAAACGACCAGCGTTCCGTAGACGGCCAATGCCGAGGCAGCCACCCATCGCCCGTCGATCAGCAGCAGCCACACACAACAGGCGCCCCACACGGCGGCCGCTCCTACGAACGGCACCATGGCGAGCAAACAGGTCAACAGCGTCAGCAGGAAGAACGATTCGAAGCCGATGACGAGATACGCGATGCTCGCGAGCAGACCTTGCACCAAGGCAGAGAGCAGCGTCGCGACGACCACAGCGCGACTGATCTTGTCAAACTCGCC
Source organism: uncultured Planctomycetales bacterium (assembly GCA_938003525.1). Classification (GTDB taxonomy): domain Bacteria; phylum Planctomycetota; class Planctomycetia; order Pirellulales; family JAEUIK01; genus CALKYM01. Next base: position 6,278 of record CALKYM010000032.1, read on the forward strand.
CAGCAGTTCTTGCTCGTAGCGGTCTTCCAAGGGCGACAGTCGCATCGTGGCGCTCACCATGCCCGGGCCATCGGCGAGAAAGAAATACAGCGACACGATCATTACCACCAGCCCGATGGCGAAGCGACCGATGAACCCGCTCACGACCTGCGTGGTGGAGAGCGCCAACGGGCCGAACCATTCTTGCAGGCTGTCCTGCACGGCTTGAAGTTCTTCGCGGTTGGGATTCGCGACGGCTTTCAAGCCGTAGAGCCACGGCGGGCCGTACATCAGCCGCTTCCACTCATCGAACCGCGCGCGAACCTGGGCCATCTCCGTAACGTGGCCGGCCCCGTCTTCGGACGGCTGCTCGTCGACAAGCGCATCGACCGCCCGCCGCAGGTCGCCGAAAGACTTGAAGAGCAAGGTTGTCCCTGACTCATCCTCGGCGTGCCGCTGTTCGATCGCGCGGCCCACTGCCGGTCGCAGTTCTTCGAGCGCCTGCGCCAGTTCGCCGGTCGCGCGGTAGCGATCCTCTTCGGAGACGTTCGCAGCTTCCAATTTCACCAAAAGTTCAGCAAACTGTTCCGCCGCCTGGCGGCCGGGCATGTCGAGATCGTATTGCTCGCGCAGCTCGCCCAGCTTTTGCGAAATACGCTCTTCGCTGAGTCCAGCCGCCAGCCCCACGCTTTCGGTGGCCGCAAATGTGATCAGCAGCAATATCGGCACCAATACGATCAACAGAATCAGCGCCGTGGTCACGCCCGCCGCTATTCGTTCGCGCCCTCCCAGACGCTCGGCCAGCCACACGTGCAGCGGGCGAAAGATGACGACAAACACCACCGCCAGAAACATCGGTAGCAAAAACTCGGCCATCACCCGCACCGCCAGCGCAGCGCACACCAGCACGATGATGACCAACAGGGCAAAGGAAACCATCCGCGACATGCGATGACTCGCTGTGGCTGAGAATCTGCTGTGTGGCGCCGGGGCTGTGACGATTGGCGACGGCGGGCCGACATTCTAGCAGCGCGCCCGGCGTGCATCGTGCCTGCGACGAAAGGCCGCTCGCGCGACGAGGCGCTCTCCAAACCGCGCGCCGATCAACTATGCTGAAGGATGAGCGGAACGCGCGGGGTTTGGCATGTTGCCAGCGCCCGACATCTCATGATCGATCGCCCAAACGCGACTAAGCTGCCGTGAAGCTGACCGTTGTCATTCCGGTTTACGACGAAGTCGACAGCCTGCGGTCGCTCTACGAGCAGATCGATACGGTCAGCCGCGCGGAGGACTACGAGCTGCAAGTGGTGTTCGTCGACGACGGTTCGCGCGACGGTTCGTGGGCGACGATCTGCGAACTGTCGATGGGCGATTCGCGCGTCCAAGGCATTCGGTTTCGTCGCAACTTCGGCAAAGCGGCCGCGCTCACCGCGGGGTTTCGCGCGGCCCACGGCGACATGGTCGTCACGCTCGATGCCGACTTGCAGGACGATCCGGCCGAGATTCCGCGGTTTTTGGCCGCCATCGAAAACGACCTGGATGTGGTGAGTGGCTGGAAGCAGGTCCGGCACGATCCGTGGCACAAGGTGTTTCCGTCGCGAGTTTTCAACTGGATGGTCGGCCGAATCACTGGCGTGCGGTTGCACGACCACAATTGCGGGATGAAATGCTATCGCCGCGCCGTGCTCAACGAAGTTCGGATCTACGGAGAGCTGCACCGCTTCGTCCCGGTGTTGGCACACGCCCGGGGGTTTCGCGTCGGCGAATTGGCCATCCAGCACCGGCCGCGCGAACACGGGCGGTCGAAGTACGGCGTGGGGCGTTTCGTGAAGGGGTTTCTCGATCTGCTGACGGTGGCGTTCCTAACCGGCTACGGTCAGCGACCGCAACACGCACTGGGCACCCTGGGGCTCCTTTTCTTTTTGCTCGGCGGGCTCGGGCTGGCGATGCTGGCCGGCGATTGGGTCAGCAATCGCATCTGGCCCTCGCAAGATCACATCCCGCTCCATCAACGGCCGGCGGTGATCTACTCGGTCGCGGCGCTTTTGCTCGGCGGGCAGCTCCTATCGATTGGCCTGCTCGCGGCGTTGATCACCGCCTTTCAAGGACGCGAAGAACAAACGTTTTCGGTCGCCGAGCGGACACCGTCGCAGCCGGTGCCGGAAGCCGAGGGCCATGAAGCCAGACTCTGATGAACGCTTCGCGCTGCGGCGCGGCGTGTACGGATTGCTCTTTGCGCTGGCGCTGGGAAGTGCCGCCGGACGTTTGATGGCCGTAACCTCGGTCGACGTGCAGGCCGTCGAGCGCCAGCTCAAACGCAGCGGCGAAGAGGACTGGCGCCGAGCGCGACCCTTTCTAAGTGCCAACGACCGCAGCCGCTGGTGTACGGTGCGCGCCCTGGTCGAACATGGCACCTATGCGATCGACGACGTCGTCAGCCAACGCGGCTGGGACACGATCGACATGGTGAAGCATGACGGGCACCTCTATTCGAGCAAGCCGCCGCTGTTGTCCACGCTGATCGCCGCCGAATACTGGGTCGTCTATCAACTCACCGGTGCAACGCTGGGAACGCATCCGCACGCGGTGGGCCGCTTTCTGCTGGCGACCATCAACCTGCCGGCGCTGGCAATCTTTTTGGCGGGATTGGTCGCCGTAGTCGAGCGGTACGGCAGTAGCGACTGGGGGCGGATGTTTGTGGTGGCCGTCGGCGCGGGGGCGACGTTTCTCACGACGTTCGCCGTCACACTCAACAACCACCTGATTGCCGCGGCAAGCGCGACGGTTGCCCTGTGGGCGACACTGCGCTTGTGGGATGGACGCGAGAAACGGATTGCGGAGTTCATCGTGGCCGGCGGGGCAGCGGCTTTTGCCGCGGCCAACGAGTTGCCGGCGCTCTCGCTCTTGGCCCTCTGTGCGGTGGCCGCGCTGTGGGTCTCGCCCCGCTTGGCGCTACTCGGATTTGCGCCGGCCGCGCTGGTGATCGCGGGAGCGTTCTTTGTCACCAACTATGCGGCTCACAACACGTGGATACCGCCGTATGCGCACCGCAGCGACGACCCGGAGGAGAACTGGTACGTCTACGAGTACGAGCGGAACGGCCGCACGCTGCAAAGCTATTGGCAGAATCGCGAAGGTATCGATCAGGGCGAGCCGTCGCGCGCGATCTATGCCGTCAACGTGCTGGTCGGACATCACGGCGTGTTGTCACTCACGCCGGTGTGGTGGCTGAGCCTGATCGGCGCCGCGATCTGGCTGGTGCGGGGCGACTGGACGCGGCGCTGGGTTGCGCTGGCGGTCGCGGCGCTATCGATCGTCTGCGTCGCCTTCTACCTGTCGCGCGACCTGATCGACCGCAACTACGGCGGCACCACGAGCGGCTTTCGCTGGCTGTTCTGGCTGGCGCCGCTGTGGCTGTTGGTGATGGTGCCCGCGGTCGATACCGCCTCGCACCGCCGTTGGCAGCGAATCGTTTGTTTGCTGCTGCTAGGGCTGTCGGCCATGTCGGTCAGCTATCCCACTTGGAATCCCTGGACGCATCCCTGGCTGTGGGATCTGAGCCACTGGTTGGGCTGGCTGTAAGCGACCTTGGCGGCCACGCACCTAGACGCGGGATCCTATATTTTGCTGCGGCCAGGTTTCGACACCGCCAGCGCGAGTGTTGTTTTCATCCCCCAGCGGCAGCTCGCGCCAGTAGTCGGGACATGGCGCGGTGAGCTGTACAAAGCGCCCGCTATTGGGATGGCGAAAGGTGATGCTGCGGGCGTGCAGTGCGATAGGACGCAAGCGCACGTCATCGTGCTGGGGGCCGAATGCGGCAGTCGAGCCGTATTGCGTGTCGCCGAGCACGTGATGGCCGCGCCCGGACGCTTGGAGTCGAATCTGGTGCGTGCGGCCTGTCTCCAGTTCGATTTCCAGCCAGCTTCGCTCGTCGCCCGTGGCCAGCACGCGGTAATGAAGTACGGCTTGCAAGGCATCGGGGTGGTGTTCGTCGACCGGTTCCGCGCGCGGCTCGCCCGGCACCTTGCGCATCCAGTCGACCCACGTACCGGCGGGTGGATCCACATGACCCTCGACGCACGCCCAATAGATTTTACGAACTTGCCGCTTCTCGAATTGGTGTCCCAGACGCTTGGCCGCGCGCACGTGTCGCGCGAAGAGCAGCGCGCCGGAAACGGGGCGGTCGATCCGGTGGACGGGCACCAGGTAGATATCGCCGGCGGCTTGATCGCGACGCAGGAGGAAGGCCTTGAGTTCGCGCTCCAGGCTTTCGATGCCGCGCGCAGCCTGGGTGAGGATGCCAGCGGACTTGCAGACCGCCAACACCGGACCCTCTTCATAGAGGATTTCAAACGCGGGCATGTTCGGCGGGAGAAGGTTCGATTGCGCGAGACGGCCGGCCGAACTCACAGTTTCTTGAAATACCGAGCGATGGGGAAGAGTCGAAACCCCATCGCCTCGTACGCGCTACGCGCCGGCGCGTGCCCAGGATCGCCACCGGTGTCCACCATGACAGTCGTCATACCTGCGTCTTTGAACCATTGGAGCGAATAGTTCATGAGCGCCTTGGCGATGCCACGCCGCTGATAATCCGGATCGACGGCGATCATATAGATTTCGCCCATTCGATCTTCCGTGTGGAGCTTCAGCGCGACAAAACCGATGGTGACTTCGTCCTCGACTGCGAGGCGAACGTGCATGTCCTCATCGGCGCAAGCCTCTTGCACTTCGTCGCGTTGGGTCACGCGCCAGTCCGGGTGCTGCTCGCGGTAGACTTCAGGGTCCATCGCGCGTTCGATCGATGCGAACACGGGCGCCCAGGCGCGCAATGAGAGACGGACGACTGCCTCTCGCTCGGTGTCCTCATACGGCTGGATCTGCATCGCATGATGGACGCCGTAGCGGCGCCAAGGTTCGCGCTAGATTTCTCGGCCCGATTGGTGCTCCGTCAACACGTAATTTTCGGGTACGAGTTGTGCGGCGGAGCACTACCATGTTGTCTGCGCCAAAGCACTTGCGTCTTTGGCGAACGT
>CALKYM010000033.1 GCA_938003525.1 uncultured Planctomycetales bacterium
GGAGATTGACGTCGATGATCTTGTCGAAGGCGGAATCCTCGACTTCCAACACCGGCCCGAAGACCGGATTGGCCGCCGCGTTGTTCACTAGGATGTCGACGCCTCCGAAGTGCGCGATGGCCCGCTCGACGAGATTGCGCGATTGTTCGATGTCGCCCACGTGGCACGCCACGGCCAAAGCGTCGTGCCCGGCTGTTCGAAGTGCGACGGCCACCGCGTCGACGGCCTCTTGCTTGCGGCTACTGACCACCACTTTCGCGCCGAACTCCGCCAGCCCGCGTGCCACTTCGGCACCGATGCCTTTGCTCGCGCCTGTGACAATCGCCACCTTGCCACTCAAATCGAACTGGGATCGATAGTCGTTTGGCACGCCGTCATCTCCTGGGCAGGCGGAGTACGCAAAAGAACGCAGATCTCCGCCCGGGCGAAACTGCCCGCTATGCAAGAGCCGCAACGTAGCATCCGCCGCGGTGCCGGGCAATTGCCCGCACACGACTGATTCGAATCCGCCGCCGGGCGCAACTAGACTATGCGCTGAATCGGCGCGTGCGCCACCGGGAGTCGTGGCAGATCGGCGGCCGACTTGTTTCTTTTCGTAGTTGCACAAGTGGCGGAGCTCACGTCATGCCATGCCCGAAAACAGATGAACTGTTGACGAGACTTGCGACGCGAAGTGCGCTGCGACGTGCCCGGTGGTGGTCGCTCTTTCTCCTGGTAGCGCTTTCGGTCTTCCTCGCGCAACCGGCGGCCGGGCAAGTTCGCCTGCTGCAGAATCCGCAGGTGGTTCGCGTTCACGATCAGATTTACGTCGCCACGGGATTCTCGTTGGGCAACGTGATCTATATCGTCACCGAGACGAGCCTGGTCGTCGTCGATACGACCGAGAGCATGCAGGTGGCCGCCGAGACGCTCCGCAAGATGCAGGAAATCGTCGATCTGCCCGTCAGCCACATCATCTACACGCACTTTCACGGCGATCACGTCAACGGTGCCAAAGCGCTGCTCGACGACGAGACGCAGATCATCGCGCACGCGGAGTTGCCAGGTGAGATCGAGCGCTACCGGCTCATCTACCCGTACCACCGCCGCTTGAACGCCATACAGTTCGGCGCTTCTCTGAAAGCAGAAGATCGCGCCGTGCGGCTGGCCGTCGATCCGCAGCGGCCGCTAGTGGGCTACGTCGAGCCGACCATCACTTTCGAGGACGAGCACAAGTTCGAAGTTGGCGGCGTCCAGATCGATCTCTATCACACGGTCGGCGAGACGCTCGATCACTTGATGGTCTGGCTGCCCGAAACCAAAACGCTCTGCCCGGGTGATCTCTTCTATCCTAGTTTTCCAATGCTTTCGAGCCCCATGAAGCACGATCGCCCCGTGTTGAAGTGGGCCGAATCCATCGAGCGGATGGTCGAGATGGAGCCACACTATCTTGTGCCCTCGCACGTGCTGCCTTTCAGCGGCGCCGAACAGATCAAGTCGATGCTGGGCAACTACGCCCGGGCGATTCGCCACGTACACGATGAAACGATCGCCGGGCTGAACGAAGGACTGCCGCTGGCAGACATCCGCGGCCGCGTCGAGCTGCCGCCCGATTTGGCCGATCTGCCGTATCTGCGCGAGCTCTACGGCCGCATCGACTGGGCCGTGAATGGAATCTATCGCCAATACACCGGCTGGTACGACATGCAGCCCGCGCATCTCGCGCCCGCGCCCGAGGCCGACGTGCAGCGGGCCCTCGTCGAAGCCGCCGGCGGTCCCGAATCGATCATTCGCCGCGCGTCGCAAGCGCTCGAAGACGATCGTCCGCAGATCGCCCTGGAGCTCAGCGACGTAGTCATCGGCGCCGGTCACGACGCGGGCGACGTGCGCGCCGTGCGCCAAGCCGCCCTGGAACGGCTCGCCAAGACCGCCACCAACACCGTCGCGCGTAACATCTATCGGGCTGCTGCGGCCGAGCAGCCGTCGCCGTCGACCAGCACCTCGGGTGGTCGGTAATAACTGTTGGACTATCGCCAGTTCCGCGCCGTGAGCTGGCATGAAACGGCCAGCAAGCTGTTGTTGAGGCGAACCGAAGTCGCCAACTAGGGTTTCCAGCGCCCCAGTACGACATCGAAAGACCCAGAGTGCCCCTAGCATTACCGGGTCGTGGATGTTGTAGGTAGCAGCATTTTCAGTGTGCGGTCTCCGGGAGACAGTTCCCGTAGTCTCGAGCCATGAAGAAAACGCGTAATCGGGATGTTTGTTGTGGGCTAATTAACACGTTAGTTGTTGGTCATGTGGACGAATAAATGGAAATGAATATGTTTGCGATTTATACGATGAATGATACCGTGACGACGAGCGGCGCTATCGAAGCTGATTGCCTTCAGGCATGGCGTCAAGAGGTTGATCAGGCGTGGGTGTCTGGCCCCGTGTTCAGCGAAGCAGACTGCAGATTCAGCAACAGATAGTGGCATCCGGCCGTGTCTCGTTGTGCAGTCCAAACACGAATTGCAAAGCGGATAGGGCGCCCTGCGAGATCCGGAAATGCGCTGAGCTGACCTCTGGTGTTTTTCGAAAGCCGTTGCCGACGAACGTGTCGCTGCCCATTCCGTGATTCTTTGAGTTGTCGGGGCATTATGGGTTTGAAGGGAGTATGAAATGACTGTCATCGCTCCAAACTTGTTCGCAGTTCGTCGTGTGGAGCATGAAACTGGCATCGAGCACGTTTTCAATCCTACGTCGTCGTCGCCGACGATCTTGAAAGGGGCCCTGGCACGTGGCGAGGCGCTGAAGGACGCGATCGACACGGCCGGCAACCGCGACACGATTATTCTGGGAACCGGCTCGTTCATTCTGCCGGAGAATATCGTGATCAATTCGAGTATCACGCTCGTCATTCGCGGCATCTCTAGCAGCGAGCCGACAGTTATTCTGTACCGCAGCGACGCGACCAATCCCGCAGGGTTCGACATTCAGTCGCAGGTTCAATTCATCAACATCGTGATCACCGACGATACGACGTTCGGCTCGGTTACGGGGCCCGCGTTGAAGATCAGCGGCAGCACCGGAGAAGTCCAGCTCAACAACTGCCGAATCGGTGGCCTTCAAGGCGCAGACGTATTCGACGGAGGTCAAATGGAAGCCTACGATTCAACGATTCGAGGGGAGGAGTTCGCCATTCGTGTTGGGTCCTCGGGCGCGCCGGGCACGAAGGGGACGCTGCAGCTTCACGACTGCAGGATCTTCGCAGATCCTGGGGCGTCGAGCGTCACCAATGTCGTGGGAGTTGATTTCATCGATGGGACTGGACTGATCTGGGACTGCAACTTTAGCGCGGAGGGCGGAACATCGAGTAACACTGGCATCAAGATCGCGGATTCCGATCTATTCGTAGCCATCGGATCGCTGGTGAGCGCCACTGAAGACTCCGTCACGAATACTGCAGTCGAAGTGCTAGACGGGTTCGCGCAGTTCCGCAACGGGAGTATGACAGCGACCGGCGATTCCGGCACGAATACCGCCGTCAAGGCAAGTGGGGGGACGAGTATCGTCGCTGGCTGTCTAGCCTCAGCGAGTGGTGGCAGCACGGCGACAAACGTCGGCGTGGAAGCATCGAATTCGGGAACGGCAGTCAGCCTGACGGGAGGAACTGCGGTGCTCGCATCCGGCGGGACGACCAACACCGCGATCAAGCAACAGTCCAGTAGCACCTTGAATGCGGGCGCGGTCGAGTTCGATCCAGGCTCGGTGACCGGGACCGTAGGGCCGCTGAATAACTTCATCCTTCGGGATCTGAACGACGCCGATCCTGTGACGAACAACCCAGCCGGGCAGGTTGGTGAGGTTGCATTCAACTCAGACAACTCGTCGGGCAACGCAGGATTCTTCGGAAGGGGCTCGTCGGCCTGGGTACAACTTGGCTAAGTTGGACTCGTGCCTCTGACGGCCGAAGCGACTGGGCATGGCATGCGTCGCGCATCTGCGTCGGCACAATTGCAACTCCCCGCGATCGTTCAATTACGAGAGCCGCGTTGCCCGACCCGTGCGTCGAGATCGGCCGCTGGTGAGTTCCGGTGCTATAGATCCGCGCCAGCCCATGCGGCTCAGCATTGGGCCACCGATCGCCGAACTGCACGAACGTGGCAACAGCAATAGCGGGCGGTATGGTCGTCCACCCGTCGTCGGGCTTCCGCTAGAATGCGGAAGACACCGTACATGTATGGGACAAATGAGGCGACCGTGATGACCGCAGCAGAGCGTCCTTTGCCACGATTCCGCAAACTGCGGCTGTGTTTGCGTATCGTGCGTGACGCTTGGTGCGTCGTCGGCGTAGCGCTCCTACTATTCGTGGGGCTGAATGCGCTGCTGTCTTGGATGGGGCGATTCGCTGGACACTCGGCGGGGATGGAGCGGTTGAGCCATGCGGCGAGTCTCGATGAGGACGAGAGCCTCGCGCAACTCGCACTTGAAATGCAGCAGACGCACGACACGTTCGACACGACTGCGGTCCGCTGGGAACCGCTAGTGTACTGGCGCAGCAGGCCCTATGACGGCCATCATGTCCGCATCGACGACGAAGGGATTCGGGCCACCTGGAAGCCCGAGACGGGCGGTGGGGGAGGCGCTGCAGTCCGCATCTTCTGTTTCGGCGGCTCGACGATGTGGGGCAGTGGCGTGCCGGACGATCAGACCATTCCGTCGCACATCGCGCGGCTGCTGTGGGACGGCGGTGTGCACGCTGAAGTCGTCAATTACGGGCAACTGGGATACATGTCTACCCAGGAATTGGTCGCGCTCATGCGGGAAGTCCAACAGGGCAATGTGCCCACGGTGGCCTTGTTCTACGACGGGATCAACGACATCAACTCAGCGGGATTCAACGTCGAAGCAGGTCTTCCGGTGCGCGAATTCTTGCTGGGCACCGCGTTCGATGCGTTTCAAGACCCTACGCTGGTCAAGCTGGGCAGCATCTATGTGCAGCGGTCACCGGTGGCGAAGTTATTCGGCAGTACCTGGCATCGCGGCGAAGCGGTCGAGCGCCGTATCAGCAATCACATCAAGACGTATACGCCGCAGCAATTCGCCCAAGACATCGTCTCCGCATATGTGATGAACGTCATCATGGCGGACACGATCGCCAACGAATTCGGCTTCACCTGCCTGTTCTATTGGCAGCCGACGATTCATTCGAAGGAAGTCCTCAGCCCTCACGAAGAGCAGGTGGCCGCCAAGCAAGGTTCGAGTGGGATGTACGACCTGCTCAATCAGACCATCAGGGACGCCCACGACGAGCTGGCGCAAGGCCATCCGGATTTGGCCAAGCGATTGAATGTCATCGACGACATCTTCGATCACCCGGATTGGGACGGGGAAACGGCCTTCTACGATGCGTGGCACGTCTCTGACAAAGCCAACGCTTGGATCGCGGCCAGGATGCAACGCGATCTGTCGCCGACACTCGCTGGTGCACAATGAGGGAGATCGGATGCGCGGGCGGTAGATTGACGAGTCGCGCAACGCCAGTGTTCAGCATTGACGCTACCTGCGACTGCCCGCCATGCATTCTTCGCGCACCTGTTGACAGGTGATCGCGGTCGATGTCGAGGAATTTGGACGGGTCGAACACCGGCTGCTAAGATCGGCTCTTGTCGGTCGCGAAGAACTGCGGGGCTGTCAGGCCGACATCATGTGGAGAAGGCGTGTTGGTTGGCCACCGGTGTGTGGCTTCGCAGTTCAGCTATCCCTCGAGGGAGAACGTCATGCGTCAGTTCGCGTTGGTCGGTTTGTTTGCCCTGACAACAGTTGTCGGCACTTCGTTGTGCCCCGCCGGAGTGCTCGCGGCAGACGCACTGCAGATCGAGGTTCAGGAAGACGTGCAGTATGGCACCGGCGCGGGCGAGCCGCTCCATCTCGACATCGCGCGACCCATCGGCATGGATGCTGCGGCTCCCGGGCTGGTGCTCATCCACGGTGGCGGCTGGATGATGGGCAACAAGCGCTCCTACAAGGAGCTGATTCAACGCTGTGCCGAAGAGGGCTACGTCACCGTGTCGGTCGGCTATCGCCTGGCTCCCAAGCATCGCTTTCCCTCGCAGGTCGAAGACTCCAAGTGCGCCGTCCGCTGGCTGCGCGCGCACGCCGATGACCTCGGACTCGACCCTGATCGCATCGGCGCGATGGGCCACTCGGCCGGCGCGCACCTCTCCATGATGCTCGGCACGATGGACACCGAAGACGGCATGGAAGGCGAAGGCGGTT
>CALKYM010000034.1 GCA_938003525.1 uncultured Planctomycetales bacterium
ATCCCGCACAAAGAGAGGATCGTTCGCTATCTCACCAAACTCGACGGTGCTGCGCGACGCGTGGGCGCCGTGAACACGGTGATCATCGATGGGGCAGAGGTGATTGGCTACAACACCGACTACCGCGCCGCCATGGATAGCCTGGAGGAAGCGCTGGGCGGCCCGCGCGGCGACGGCGGCAGTCCCGTGAAAGACCGCACCGCGCTGGTCCTTGGCGCGGGCGGTGTGGCCCGAGTATTTGCGCATGGACTGACCAAGCGGGGGGCGACCGTCGTCATCGCCGGGCGCTCGAGCGGTCGGGCCGACGAACTGGCGCAGCAGGTGAAGTGCAAGGCGATTGACTGGTCGTCACGGCATGCCATTTCGCCCGACGTGGTGATCAACTGCACCCCCTGCGGCATGCACCCGGAGGTGGACGAGACGCCCTACGACCGGCACCACCTGCGTCCGTCGATGCTGGTTTACGACACGGTGTACAATCCCGAGACGACGCTCTTGATCAAAGACGCCCGCTCGCGAAGCTGCCGCGTGGTGACCGGCGTCGATATGTTCATCCGGCAGGCCGCCCTGCAATACAAGCTGTTCACCGGATGCGACGCTCCGGTCGACCACATGCGTGAGACGCTGAAGCGCGCAACCGGGGCGGCCAGGTATTAGTGCACAAGTCCCTCGTCGGGCAGCGTCATTCACCCAATTCGCACTGCTGGGCAAGCCAGCAGTGGCACCCAAAGCCAGGTTTGAACTACGCTCTAGCCAGACGATGCGTAAGAGCGGCCTGCGGGGGCGGAAAGCGTACTATGAGTTTCGCGCTCATCGGCTATCGCGGCAGCGGCAAGTCGACCGTGGCTCGGCTGCTGGCCGACCGCTGGGGCTGGCGAGCGGTCGATGCGGACGACGAGATCGAACGCCGCGCGGGCCAGTCGATTGCCGAAATCTTCGCCTCGTCGGGTGAAGGATCGTTTCGCGATCTGGAGTGCGCGGTATTGCGGGACCTCGTGCCGCGACCATCGATTGTGTTGGCCGCCGGGGGGGGCGCGGTGTTGCGGGAAGAGAATCGCGGCCTGCTCAAGCAGTGCGAGTATGTTGTCTGGCTGACGGCGTCGGCAGCGACGCTGTACGATCGCATCGGCGCCGATGCGACGACGGCCGCCCGGCGGCCGCCGCTTTCGGATCGCGGCGGGCTGGCGGAAGTCGAGACGTTGTTGGCCGAGCGCGAGCCGCTGTATCGAGAAGTGGCCGATGCGGTCGTCGATACGGAAGGACGTCGTTCGCAGGATGTGGCCGAACTGATCGCCGCGCGTTGGCAGCCGGCGCCGTCTGCGCGGCCTTCGGAGAGGTAAGCCGCGGTCTCCACGGATGGTTGAATTGCACATGTTGTGGCGTCTCGCCTTGCTGGCCGTGCTGGGAATGGTGGTCGGCGGCTTCGTGAATCTGGCCATCTACCGGCTCGCCTGGTTTCCCCGCGCGATCAGCCCTTGGTCGAAGCCCGATCCCACCGCTGTGCCGCGCCGCTGGTACGATCGACTGCCCGTCGTCGGCTGGCTCTTCCTGCGTCGCGAATCGGACCTGCACGGTTCGCTGTTTTGGGTCCGCCCGCTGCTCGTCGAGCTGGCCCTGGGGACCGCGTTTGCGGCGCTGTTCTGGTGGGAAGTCGAACGCCAGGCGCTAGAGCCCATCCACCCGATCGTCGCGCTGCCGCCCGCGCCACTCGGCGCGCTGTTGTGGCGGTTCGCGGCGCATGCGCTGTTGCTGTGCCTGATGACGGTCGCCTCCTGCATCGATCTGGATGAGAAGACGATTCCGGATTGGATCACCGTGCCCGGGGCCGTGGTCGGGCTGATCTTCATCACCTTCGTGCCGACGGCTCTTTTGCCCGTGTTGAGTCTGGCAGCGCCTGTGGTCCAGCCGATGTGGCTCACCGCGCCGCGCGCCTTTCCACCCTGGATGGCCGGCGGCGCGCACCTGGGCGTTTTGGCCGTTGCGGCGCTGGCTTACTGTGTGTGGTGCGTTGGGTTACTGCCGCGACCGTGGCGGACGCGGCGGGGGATCGGGTTTGCCCTGCGATTGCTCACCGCGCGCATGGGCCGGGCTCCCAATCGCGGGCTTGTGCTGGGACTCGCGGTGGTGGGCGTGACGGGCATCGCCGGCGCGTGGCTGGTGGGAGGATTGGCCTGGCAGGGGCTCATCACTTCGCTGGCGGGCCTATTTGCCGGTGGCTTTGCCATCTGGATCGTGCGCGTGCTGGGCACGGCGCTGTTGAAACGCGAGGCGATGGGTTTCGGCGATGTCACGCTGTTGGCCATGATCGGCACGCTGCTGGGCTGGCAGGCCTGCCTCATGATCTTTTTTCTCGCGCCGTTCTTCGGCCTGCTGTTCGGAATCGCGCAGGTCGTGCTGCGCCGCGATGCGGTGATTCCGTACGGGCCGTTTCTGTGTCTGGCCGCCGGGCTGGTTGTCGTGGCCTGGCGCCCGTTGTGGGAACACACCGAGGCCGTCTTCGGGCTGGGCTGGATTCTGGCCGCCGTGCTCGCGAGCTGCATCGCCGTACTGGGCGTGCTGCTCGTGTTGGTTCGGGCGGTTCGCGAGGCCCTGTTTCCCGAGCCGGGCTGAGCCGGGCCGCACGGCCCCCAGCGGCGAGCTATGTTTGCCATGCGGGACAATGCCCTCTTGTGCGCGCCGGAGCCGCCCTATGTTCGGCCTTTCCACGACGATCGACGACCTGCGCGACGGCCAGGATGAGCTGCGCCGCCACCGCTACGGCGTGATCGAAGTCCGCGATGAGCGACAGCTGCGGATTCACCTGCGGCCGCTGCCGAAGCGGATCTCGCTGCTGGAGGTATTGGCATGGGGCCAGCGGTCGCATGCGCGTCGGCCCGGCAATCGTTGCTGGCTGTACTACAACCAGCCCCGGGCGCACGCGAACTACCTGGCGCTGGCCTACCTGCTCTCGGCGCGCGACGCTACGTTTCGCTGCGTGCGGGGTGCGCTCTCGGTGCTGGACGAGATCGCCCGCATCAAGGGTAGCGATGCGCTCTTGACCGACGCCTGGAACCTGCGCGTCTCCGATCGCCTGTTACGGCGCGAGGGCTGGGAGCCGCATCTGGCTCGCCGCTGGCATCGCCACTACATCAAGCGCTTCTATGGCAGCTATCCGGCCCGCTATGGGCTGGCAGCCGAGATGCTCGGCCCGAGTGATCCGCCGGCGACCGAACCCGCCGCCCCTGCACCCGTTGAGACACCCGTGCTGGTATTGCCTGGTATCGCACCGCTCGACACGTTTGCCGGCGTCAAGTGACCTTGCGGCGGTCAGCGGCCGCCACTACGATCCGCCCGCTTCGCGCTTGTGTGCCCCCATCGGTTGCGCCGCGTGAAGTGCCGCACGGGCGTCGCTGATTACCGCGGTCTGTTGGGCAAGGTGCCGGATAGCCGCTCTCGTCTTTGCCCCAGACGTTTCGTGCGGAACACAGGTGCACGACATTGCCGCACCGCGTGTTCGTCCCATCGCAAGTCATTTCACAAGGATCACCCCGGCATGCCGCGCTCGACGAGCGTTGCCTGGCTGCTGGTGCCCGCGTTGCTGGCTATAGCCGGCTGCGCGGACAATCCGTACGTGCTGCAAGGGCAATTGCAGACGCTGCAACAGCAGCAACTGGCGATGGTCACGCAGAACCAGGAGCTGCAAAACCGGCTGACGACGCTCGACGCCGACAATCGCGAGCTGGAGCAGATGTTGGCCGAACAGCGCCAACAGGGCTTGGTGCAGGGCGAACAACTGGCGGCCTTGCGCGATCAATTGCGGAGCACAACGGCGCAACTCACCGACGCGCGCCGCCAACAACAAGAGACCGAGAACGAAGCCCGCACGCTGGCGGCGTCGGCCCGCCGTCGGGGCGGCGCCACGATCACGGCCAACAGTAGTCTCCGCGATGAACTGCCTGCGCTGAACCTGCCGGGCATCGAGGTCCGCCACGATGGCGACGTGGTGCGGATCGAGCTTCCCGGCGATCGACTGTTCGTCAGCGGCAGCGCGCAGCTTCAGCCGGGCGCTGCGGGGATCGTGGAAGCGGTCGCCAAGGAAATCTACCAGACACTGCCGCAGCACTTCATCGGCATCGAAGGCCACACCGACAGCGACCCGATTCAGGGCAGCGTGTGGGTCAGCAATCATCAGCTTTCGACGGCCAGGGCGATGGCCGTCTACGAGTTCCTCACGTCGCGGACTATGCTCAAACCCGATCAGCTCTTCGTGGTCGGGCACGGACCGAATCATCCGGTCGTCTCCAACGCCACGCAGGCAGGCAAAGCCCGCAACCGACGCGTGGAGCTGGTGATCTATCCCGAGCGTGCACTGGGCCGCTAGAATCGGTCGACGCGAACCTGCCGCCAGGCGGCGTGTCGTCGTGATCGTTCCGCTGCGTCGTTCCG
>CALKYM010000035.1 GCA_938003525.1 uncultured Planctomycetales bacterium
GCTTGTCGATAAGCGGCCTTGCTGAAGGCCAGCGGAATCTCGCCCGATTGGCTGACCGGGCCGACTGCCACGGCCACGTCGAACATCGCGGCGCGGGGACGGTCGCAACTCGTGTCCGAGCAGCTCTGGTAGCCGATCAAGCCGGAAAGCACATGCTCGCCGGGCGCCGCATCCTCGGGCACGGCGACGTCGATCGTCCAACGCACCGGCCCTTCGTGATAACGCGTGACTTCGCCGTCGATGTTTTTTTCGACAACCGGTTTGTCGGCCGTCGGCGCCGACCACGACCAGTCCGTCTCGCCGTCCAGCGCGATCAGCGCGGGCTTCGCGGTGCCACTTTCGGGTTCGCTGGGTGCCCAGGCGTAGGTGTGATAGCCGGGATCGGGCTCGGCACTGAGGACGATCCGAACCGTTTCGCCGGGCGCGACGACAGCCGGTTGCGCCACTCCGCGAATCGTGGTCAGACTGCCCTTTTCGCTCCACACGCCGAGCGCAGTATCAGTAGCCGGATCTACAGCCGTGCTAGGCTGCGAGGAAGCCATGTTGGCAGTAGGCGCGCCCGTGGCTGCAGCGAGCTGCGCCGTGAAGGGATAGTTGGTCGGCGGCAAACAGCCGCGATCGTTGCAGGCCTGAGCGAGCAGTTTGCCGGAGATCGAGATGCTGGACGGATCGACTCCGGGCGCCACCTGCAATGGAGCGCGGAACTCGACGTGTTCTTCGTGCGATTCGATGGGTAGATCGGCAAACACCGCAGGCTCGACCGAGATGTGTGGCGGTGTCGACGATTCGAACTCGCCGGTCAGCTTGAACTGGTCGGACGGTTCGAGCGTAATCTTGGTGGGCACGGGGCCACCAGCAGCTTGGGTGAGAGAGTAGATGTGCCAGCCGGATTCGATCTGGGCTTTGACGACCAACTGCAGCGACCGATCGTCTGAAGAAGCAACGACGTGGGCCGTGACCTGGACGGGCCCATCAGCGGCAGCGCCGGCTGCCGGCGTTGAAGACCGCAGAGCATCGAGCGATACCTGAGCTGGCGCTGGTAGGGCAGTGGCGAGGACGGCGCCTATCAGAAACGTTGGGAGAAGCCTCAATCGCAGGCTTTTCACACGAATACGATTGCCCGGCACAGCGTTCATCGGCTCGCCTTCATGGGACGTAAGTTATTGTCGGCAAAGTGATTATTGTGCGATCTCGGGAGGCGAGTCAATCCGCATCTGAGCCGATTCGCCCACCTCGGCGCGCAGCACCCCACTTGGACGTAATACGGCTGTATTGCCAGGACAGTTCTGTGAGACAACGAACAGTTGGACCCGGCCAACAGAGGGGACGGACGGTTCGCTTGCTTCCCGCAACTCACCGAGAAATTCCATCTCCGGCCGCCAGCCGCGCGAGGCGGGAGAGCAGTTCATCGAATCGAGCCTCGATCGTGCTTGGCTGTTCAAATCGTCGACCGTCGACGTAGATCCACTCGATCCAGTTCAGCGGCGAAAGGGCCACGCTGCTGGCATCGAAGACGGTGACGAGTCGCAGCTCTTCTTGCGAAAGAGGCCGCACCTGTCCGTAGGCTGCGAGCCCGACTTCGCGGCGCCGTGGGTCGTCGCCCACCAGGCTTCCCAAGAGGCGCGCGACGTCGCCGGCGACGTGCTCGGTGCGCATGGTGCCGAAGTCGATGATCCCGCTGACGCGGTCGCCTTCGAAGAGGATATGGTCGTGCCACACATCTCGGATGCACATTTGCAGGGGCACGGCGCGATCGGCAACCGGTGCCAATGCATCTTCGGTCGTCGCCGAAATCGCGCGAAACAGTTGAACACATTGGCGGGCAGACTCGAATAGATTAGGCCAGACAGCAGGTGTGATTGCCCGAGCGAGGAGATCGCACTGGCCCGCACGCAGGGCCTGCACGCGCTGAAGCCTCTGTTGCAGGCCGGGCGATGGGCCCGAATGCGGCTGCGCCACCGGCGCACTGTGAGCGGCGACATGAAATCGCGCGAGAGCCTGCATCGCGGCGGCTAGCCGCTTGTCACCGGGGTGCTCGCGGAAGTTCGCCTGACCCGGCATCCAGCGTGTGAGTTCCCAGAGATGGCCGGCGTGCGACACGAAAGACTCGCCAGCGCATGTGGGGAGCGGCTGCGGCACAAGGTCGAGACCTTGCGAGTGAACATGGCAGAGCACCTGATGGATCGCTGTCAGGTGCTCGGCATCAGGATGCTCACGAGGCCACCGGCGCAGGCAGAGAGATTCGCCGGTGGAGCCAACTCGCCAGAAGCGCGCTCCGCTGAAACCGCCTGCGCCGCCGAGATACGTGGCGGTCGCGGCAGTGAGCGAGCCTGGGTAGCGAGCCAATACGGCATCAGCCTCTGCGGCACCTGGAGGGGGTTCGGCCATGACAGTTTTGGCTATTGAAACGCGCCGGTGCGAAGCACGTAGTTGTGGTTGTAGGCCCGCCACGGGTGGCGAAGACCGGCGGTCCAAGAGTGAATACCGGTCCGTTCGTCGCGCCTAGAATGCATTGTGGCGGCTGAGCGACCGAACTAGTCAGTGAAGCCTGCGAATTTGGGGTATATTTATCGGCTTGGAAAGCTATTCCGCGGCTGGCATCTCCCACCCTGCCTCACCAGCAGCCGCGCCATCGCCTGCACGTTCTCGAGGACGTCTTCATGAAAACCGACAAATTCCGTGCGTTCGCGCTGCTGTTTCTCGTTCTTGGTCTGGGCATCGCGGCAAGCACATCCGCGTGGGCCGACGAGGACGCCGCGGAAGAACCGGCTGCTGAATCGACAGCGTCCGAAGAAGCAAGCCCGGGCGCCTCGGTCGCCGCAGAGAGTGATGAGAAGCCGAAGTATCCGCCATTCGAGGAGTTGGTCAAGGAACCGAAGACCAGCGACGGCCTGATCAAGCTGCACCAGTCCAAGCAGCGGCTGTTCGCGGAGATCGAGCCGGGCCAGTTCGACAAGGATTTCATCGTCATCATCTCCATCGCGCGCGGCATCAGTCAGGGCAGTTTGCTGGGCGGCATGAGTTGGGGTTTCGGCGACGACTGGATCTGGCAGTTTCGCAAGGTCGACGACCGCGTGCACATCGTGCGTCGCAACGTGCGGTTCAAGGCCGACTCGGGAAGTCCTGCCCAAGAGGCGGTGAAGCTGGCGTATACGGACAGCGTTTTGTACAGCCTGCCCATCGCCACCATGAACGGTGGTAACACAGTCGTTGACTTGACGCCCGTCTTCATGAGCGACTTGCCGCAGATCTCGATGGTCCTTTCGGGCTTCCGCTTTGCGAACGACCGTTCGACGTGGGCCGAGATCAAGGGATTCAGCGACAACATGGAGATCGAAGTTGCGGCCACTTATGCCTCCAGCGGGCAGCAGGACTTCGACACCGTACCGGACAGTCGCGGCGTGACGATCAACGTTCACTATTCGATCAGCCGTCTGCCGGCCACGAAGTACACACCGCGTCTGGCTGACGATCGCGTGGGGTACTTCCTGACGGCCATCAAGGACTTTTCGAAGAGGGGCGAGACTGATCGTTTCGTTCGCTACATCAATCGCTGGCACCTGGAGAAGGCCGACTCGAAGGCCGAGCTCTCGCCACCGAAGAAGCCGATTGTCTTTTATCTGGAGAAAACCATTCCTTACGCTTATCGCAAACCGATCCGCGAGGGGATCGAGGAGTGGAACCGAGCTTTCGAGCAGGCGGGGTTCGTCAATGCCATCGAAGTTCGGCAGCAGTCGGATCGCGACACGTGGGATCCGGAGGATATCAACTACAACACATTCCGCTGGATCACGGCCAGCGCCGGCTTTGCGATGGGCCCCAGCCGCGTGAATCCTACGAATGGCCAAATCCTCGACGCCGACATCATCTTCGACGCGGACTTCGTCGAGTATTGGAAGCAGGAGTACGAGACGTTTACTCCCGAGTCCATCGCCGCGCTGACCGGCGGTCCGCTCGATCTGGAAAGTTACCGCGCCGAGATAGATCGGATTCCGGCCCATCTCCGCGCGCAGCATCAATGTCGCTGCCAGTTGCATCAGGGTATGGGACACGAACTGGCGCTGGGCTCGGCCGTAGCGACGATTCGTGCGGCAGCGGCCGGCAAGCCGATTCCTCGAGAGTTCATCATGCAGGGGCTCAAAGAAGTCACTATGCACGAAGTCGGGCATACCTTGGGACTGCGGCACAATTTCAAGGCCAGCACGTACCTGACGCTCGACGAGCTCAACGATCCGGAAAAGACTGCCGAGACCGGCGTCACTTCGTCGGTGATGGACTACTCGCCGGCCAACATTCGTCCGGAGGGTCAGTCGCAGGGCGACTACTTCTCGCAGACGGTCGGCCCCTATGACATTTGGGCCATCGAATACGGCTACAAGCCGCTAAATGGCGGCACCGAAGGCGAGCGGGAAGAGCTGGACAAGATCGCTTCTCGCAGTGGCGAACCGCAACTGGCCTACGCCACGGATGAAGACACGCGCGGCATCGACAGCGATCCGCTCTCTAATCGCTTCGATCTGGGCAAAGATCCGGTCGAGTACGCCAGGCTCCGCGCCGATTTGATCGGTGAGTTGTGGCCGGGCCTGGTCGACCGGACAGTCGACGAGGGCGACGGTTATCAACGCGCGCGCCAGGCGTTCGGCGTGCTGTTGGGCAACTACGGACGCGCCGTCTTTTTCGCCTCGCGGTTCGTGGGCGGGTTGTACGTGCACCGTCATCACAAGGGCGACGCCGATGGCGAGCCGCCCTTCGTCGTCGTATCGGCAGACAAACAGCGTGAAGCACTGGCGCTGTTGGAAGAGCGCGTGTTCAGCGACAAGCCATTCGAGTTCCCGCCCGAGTTGTACAACCATCTCGCGGCGACGCGCTGGAGCCATTGGGGCATGTCCAGCCCGGATCGACTGGATATCGCCGTTCACGAAGTCATCCTGATGTGGCAGCAACGGGTGCTAAGCCAGATTCTCTCGCCGCTGGTGCTGACGCGGTTGCACGACAGCGAGTTGAAAGTGCCCGCCGATCAGGACGCGCTGACAGCGGCTGAATTGTTGGAGCGCGTGCGGAAGGCCATCTTTGCTGAGCTCGAAGAGGTGCCAACGGACGAGTACAGCAACCGCGACCCGGCAATCAGCAGTTTGCGGCGCAACCTGCAGCGCGATCTGCTGGAGCGGCTGGCGGCACTCGCCCTGGGCAACACTTCGGCGCCCGACGATTGTCGAACGGTGGCGGCACTGGAACTCGAACGGCTGGGCGAGCAGATCGACGAGGTGCTCGAGAGCGACGTCGAGCTCGACACGTACACGCTGGCCCACCTGCGTGACGCGCGAAACCGCATCCAAAAAGTGCTCGACGCCGAGCTGCTCTTGTCGCGACCGTAGCACTCGTTGGCGAACAGAAAGCCGGCGCGCTGCCGGCGGCCGGCGCAATAGCGCGCGGACGCGTCCTGCGGAGGGCGCTGCAGTCGCAGCGTCGTAGTCAGTGAGTCCGCGGGCGGCTATCCTAGGGGCGTCGTCTTGGTGCCGCAGAGCCAGGCCCCTTCGAGTCCCGCGCCGATGAAGATGCTGATCGCAATCGTTCAGCCGACCAAGGTCGATCTGCTGCAGGCCGCCTTGGAGAAGATCGGCGTGTCACGGATGACTGTCTGCGATGCCCAGGGCTTCGGCCAGCAACGCGGGCACCCGGTCACGTACCGCGGCTACGAATATCGCACGAATCTGCTCCGCAAGACGGCGCTTGAGATTCTGGTCAACGATGATTTCCTGGAGCGGACCATCGAGACGATTCTCAGCGTGGCACGAACCGGACCGGAAGGGACGATCGGCGACGGCAAGATATTCGTGTTGCCTGCGCTCGAATCGATACAGATCAGCGACGGTCAGCGCGGTCCGGGCGCCGTGTAGGCCGGCCCCAGGAATTCTCGATGGCCGCTCTGCTCGTCAGTCGCGATTTGTGGTTCACCTCTCAAGTGAGCGGCGGCGCAGCGCGCGTACAGGTCGAAGTGCGCACGGTGGCGGATGTGGCCAGCATCGAACCACAGTCGTCGAGCGTGACGCTGGCCATCGTCGATCTCAACACGCCGAACTTGGCTGTTGACGACTGTGTGGCGCGACTGCGGGAGGCGTCCCCAGGCGTTCACATCGTGGCGTGCGGGCCGCACGTGCGTCGCGAGAGACTGCAGGCGGCGCGTGATGCCGGCTGCGACCAAGTGCTCTCGCAGGGTCAGTTTCACGCCAACGTGGCGGAGCTACTTGCCAACTACGGTAGCCGCCAGTCGTAGCGAAACGAACGAGTCCAGGGGATCACTTGCTTGGCTCGCCGGCATCTTCTTCGCCGGATTGTTCGCTCGTCGGTTCGAGCACGGCGACGCCGGCGTCATCTTGCACCAAGGGCGGCAGCGCCGCCGGCTGCTGGGGCTCTTCCAGAAAAACTTCGTCCAGTTCCGTCGCGTCGGTCGCCTGACGTAGCAGCAGGTAAACAGCCGTGGAGGCCGTCCAAAAGTAACTATAGGCGAAGCCCAGCAACAACAGCTTCACGCCTGCGAGGGAGAGGCGAACCAGCAGGACGCCCGTTTGTCCGGCCGGCGTTAATTCGTTCACTTCAGTCGCTTCCGGCGGCCAAAGCCCGGGCAAGAAGGGGGCATGGGCGCCTGTTTGCGACCAGGCGAGAACTTCGGAGACGCGCTCGGCGCCGCTGCCCCAGCTTGCGCTCCACAATGTGGCGTACACGACGAGTGTGGCGAAAAGGACGGCGATGATCCACGCGGCGTAGCCCAACACGAACGCGACAGCCGCGTAGGCAAAATAGTGCAGAGGGCGCTGGAACGTATAGGAGAAGCTGCGGCTCACGGCGTCGAAGGCGTCGCTCCCTTCAACGCTGATGGTGGCCCACATCAGTGGCCAGCCAAACAACAGTCCCACCAAGAACACGGCGACGGAGAGCCCCACAATGATCAGGAGGATCGGTAGCAGGAGGCCAAAGAAGATCAGCCCGGCATCGCCCGCGCGCAATACCAACCCCGGCACCAGCGCGACGAGCACCACCGCCAGTGCGACGCCTGAGAGCGGCAACAGCGGCCCGCCGAAGTACGAGTGGACGCGCGCCAATGAGAATCGCAGAGCGCCTGCGATCGACAACCGCTCCTCGCGGGTGAGTTGCAGTGCCGCGATGCGAGAAAGCGCACCGCCGAAGACGGCCCACACCAATCCGGCCCAAACCGCCGCCGAGGCCGCCAGCCCGAGATTCGGCCACGAAAGGTCCCAGGCAAACGTGCTGCGCAGGGGCCGGGCGAGCTGTTCCCAGGGGCTAATCAGGGGATGGATGCCCCACCACATCGTGCTGTAGGGATCAGCCGCAGCGGCATTTTCTTTGGTGACGAGCTGCGATGCGGTGGGCGGCAGGCCGAGTACCGATGCGGGTTCGACATCGCTGGAGAACACGGCCGCCAGTAGCGCCCAGCCGTAGACCGTAAGCGCCAGCGCGACCGCCGCTAACAAAAGCTTGCGCGGATCGGAAGCGAGCCGTGCGACACCAACGAGCAACAACCACGGCGCAAGCTCGCTCCAGGCGATGTCGCGTAGCACGGGTCGCTCTTCCATGGTCAGCTCTTCGGTTGCGAATCTTGTTCCCTCAAGATGCGCCGTGTGCAGGACACCGGCGGGGGCATTATACGAACGGCCCCAGGCAACTCACAACCAGCCGCCTGCCGTAGCGAGCCGGGAACCAGCGACGTGTTTGACGGGGTGCACGCTAGATATCGTCGCGGGTCGGCGGCTCCTCTTCGTCGAAGGGGCGCTCGACCGGGACGCTGTAGTTTTCTCCAAGCCAGCGGCCCAGATCGATCTGCTGACAGCGGCGGCTACAGAACGGCAGCGCCGGAGAGGACGCCGCATCGAAGAGCTGCTCGCAGATGGGGCACTTGCGTGAGGGCATACGAGGGCCCTGACAATCGATCGCTGCGGTCGGCGCCGCTGGCGCGCGGCAGCTACTTGGTGGTTTTGGATGATCCCGAGGACTTCGACGCCGTCGAGGAATCCTTCGAGCCGGCGTCTTTGGATGAAGACTTTCCGTCGCCGGATTTCGACTCGCCTGAGGAGGCCTTCTTGTCGGCTTCGGCCGCTTTGCGGTAGGAATCGCTGCGATAGTCGGTCTGGTAGAAGCCAGATCCCTTGAACACGATGGCGGCCCCCGTGCCGAACAGCCGGCGCAACTTCAGTTTGCCGCACTCGGGGCATTTGCGTTTCGCGTTTTCCTTGATCGACTGGAACAACTCGAACGCATGGCCGCACGCGTCGCAGACGTAGTCGTAGGTGGGCATCGCGTTCAACTCTCGGACGTGTCGGCTTTGGAAACGATCACCTGGCTGGGACGTACCACGCGCTCGTGCAGCTGAAACCCGATCTGCGCGACATCGACCACTGTGCCGGGCGCGTGCTCGTCACTGGGCAATTGTTGAATTGCCTCGTGCCGGTTCGGATCGAACGGCTCGTACATCGCCGCGATTTCGACGCAGTGATGTTTGGCCAGCACCGTGTGAAACTGCTCGGACACCATGCGGAAGCCTTCCAGCAAGCTCGACGCGTCGCTGGCCTGTTCGGCGGCTGCGATGGCCCGCTCGATGTTGTCGCGGACCGGCAGCAAGTCGCGCATCAAGGGCATCATGGCGTAGCGTCGTTCTTCTTCCATCTCGCGTTGCACACGGCGGCGATAGTTCTCCAGTTCGGCCTGCAGCCGGAGGGTCCGGTCTTTGGCCTCGGCCAACTCGGCGCGGAGCGATTCCAGATCGTCATCAGCGTCTTGGCGATCGTTCGGGTTGGAGTCGCCGGCGGCCGCCGCGGCATCTTCGTCGCGCGGTTGGTCCCGGCACTCACCGTCTTCGGCCGCCCTGCCCGCCTCGTCAGAGGACGCCTTGTTCTGATTGCTCATGGTCTTCTCGTCCGTTGCCGTTTCGTCGATGCCGCCATGGTGTCCGGCAGGTCTCGCGCATCATGGTGCGTTGCACGCGATCAGTCGTCGGCACCTTCATCATGTTCCGAGGGGACGAAGTATTCGCGGAGCTTCTCAAAGAAACTCTTGCGATGCGGGCTGACGTTGGCGTGTTCCAATTCGGCCAGCTCGCGGAGTAGCTCCTCTTCGCGACCGCTCACCTGCTTGGGAACTTCGATCTGAACCTGCACGACAAGATCGCCCACCCCGCGACCCCGAGGATCGGGCATGCCGCGGCTGCGGAGGCGGAACAGATCGCCCGATTGCGAGCCGTTGGGAATCTCCAATTCTTCCGGTCCGTCGAGTGTGGGGACCTCGATGGTTGCGCCAAGCGCCGCCTGCGTGAAAGTGATCGGCACCTCGCAGATCAGGTGCGGTCCCTCGCGGTGAAAGAGCGGGTGTTCGCGAACGTTGATGAAGCAGTAGCAGTCACCGCGCGGACCTCCTTCGAGATTCGGTTCACCTTCGCCCTCGAGCCGCAAGCGGGTCGAGCTATCGACGCCCCCGGGAATGCGCACCTCGCGCTCGACGGTCTGCAGCACGAGCCCTTCGCCGCGGCAGCCGTGACACGGGTCGCGATTGACGGAGCCTTGACCGCGGCAGGCCGGGCAAGTGGTTTGCAAGCGGATGAAGCCAGAGGACTGCAGAACCTGACCATGGCCGCCGCAATAACTGCAGCGATCGGGCTGGGAGCCGGGGCGGAGTCCGCTGCCGCTGCAACGCCCGCACGCCTCGCGACGCTGAAACTTGACGGTCTTTTTCGTGCCGCGGGCCGCTTCGGTGAGATCGATCGTGACGTCGCAGCGAATGTCGGCCCCGCGACGCACGCGGCGGCGGCCGCGACCACCCAGAATGTCGCCAAAGATATCGCCGAAGGCCTCGAAGATGTCGCCGACATCGGTGAAATGAGAGCCGGCGCCGTCGACCGCTTCGTGTCCGAAACGATCGTAGCGGGCGCGCTTTTGCTGATCGCTGAGAACCTCGAACGCTTCGGCGCACTCCTTGAAGCGGGCCACCGCTTCCTGGTCGCCGGGGTTCTTATCGGGATGGTACTTGATCGCCAGTTTGCGATACGACTCCGCAATCTGCCGATCCGTCGCATCGCGGGCGACGCCAAGCACTTCGTAGTAATCGCGTTTGGCCGACATCGTCGCCATGGGTGCGGTGAGCGAGAACTCGTTCTCCGTGGAGCGATTTAGGAATTCTAGGCCAACCGCGAGGCGGCGTCTGCCCCGATCGAACGGGTCGGTGAACGGTCGCCAGTCGATGCGCGGGTGTGCATCGTGAAGCGACTGCCGCCGCGTCCCATCATCCGCTCGTGGCACACAGCGCAATCGTCACCAAGCTATCGCCGCCCTTGGAGCAAGCCGCGCGGCGCTGTGGCCTAGCGAATGGCTCCCTCGATGGGCGGCTTGTCTTTTTCCTCGTCCTTGAGGTTGGTGACCATCGCTTCGGTGGTGAGCATCAACGCCGCGATGCTGGCTGCGTTGCTCAGCGCGCTGCGGACGACCTTCAGCGGGTCGATGATGCCGGCTTTGACCAGATCGCAATACTCCCCGGCGTTGGCATCGTAGCCCTGGTTGGCGCGCTTTTGCCGCACTTCGTCCGCGACCACGGAGCCGTCGATGCCGCAATTGTCGGCGATCTGCTTGATCGGACCTTGCAGAGCACTCTTGACGATGTCCACGCCAATCTTCTCGTCGCCGCGGGCCTTGGATCGCACGGCGTCGACCGCTTCTTCGCAACGCAACAAGGCCACGCCACCGCCGGGGAGAATGCCTTCTTCGACGGCGGCGCGGGTGGCGTGCAGGGCGTCTTCGACGCGGGCCTTCTTCTGCTTCATGTCGGCTTCGGTGCCTGCGCCGACGGAGATGATGGCCACACCACCGGTGAGCTTGGCAAGTCGCTCCTGGAACTTCTCGCGATCGTACTCGCTGTCGGTCTGCTCGATCTGATTGCGAATCTGCTGGATGCGCTTCTGGATGTCCGCCGTGGTGCCGGCACCCTGCACGATTGTGGTGTCGTTCTTGTCGACCTTGATTTGCTTGGCGCGGCCGAGCTGCTCGAGCTCCACGTTTTCGAGCTTGATGCCGAGGTCTTCGCTGATCAGCGTGCCGCCGGTGAGCACGGCGATATCGCCGAGCATCGCCTTGCGACGATCGCCGAAACCGGGAGCCTTGACCGCGCAGATGTTCAATACGCCGCGCAGTTTGTTGACGACCAGTGCCGTGAGCGCTTCGCCTTCGACGTCTTCGGCAATGAGCAACAGCGGCTTGCCCAACTGGCTTACCTTTTCGAGCAGCGGGATCAAGTCGCGGAGATTGCTGACCTTCTTTTCGTGAATCAGGATGTAGCAGTCGTCCAACACGCAATCCATGTCGGCCGGCCGCGTGATGAAATAGGGCGAGATGTAGCCCTTGTCGAACTGCATACCCTCGACGAACTCAAGCGTTGTCTCGGTCGACTTGCCTTCCTCGACGGTGATCACGCCGTCCTTGCCGACCTTTTCCATAGCGTCGGCCAGGAGATTGCCGATTTCCGGATCGTTGTTGGCGCTAATGGCGCCGACTTGCGCCACTTCGTCTTTGCTGGAGACGGGCTTCGCCAGGCTCTGCAGGTGTTCGATGGCGGCGTCCACCGCTTTCTCGATTCCACGCCGCACGGCCATGGGATTGCTCCCGGCGGCCACCTGTCGCGTACCTTCGCGCAAGATGGTCCGAGCCAGCACGGTCGCCGTCGTGGTGCCGTCGCCTGCGATGTCCGAGGTTTTTGAGGCGACCTCGTTGACGAGCTTGGCGCCCATGTTCTCGAAGGGGTCTTCGAGTTCGACTTCTTTGCTCACGGTCACGCCGTCTTTGGTGACGCTGGGACCGCCGAAGGATTTGTCGATGATCACGTTCCGACCGGTGGGGCCCATCGTCACGGCCACCGCGTCGGCCAGCTTGTCCACCCCGCGCAGCATCTTGGTGCGTGCACGATCTTCGAACAACAATTGCTTGGACACGGTCTATGGCTCCTTACCGACTCTTGTCGACTGCGTGTTAGTGGGATGTTTCTTGCGTCGCGGCCGATTGGGGCGCGCTGGTGATTGTGAGAATGCTAGGCGACGACTTTTGCCAGGATGTCGCTCTCGCGAATGATCTTCAGATCGTGACCGCTCACCTCGATGTCGTTGCCGGAATACTTGCCGAAGATCACTTCATCGCCCACGGCGACCGACACCTGACCGCGACTGCCGCTATCGAGCAGCTTGCCGGGGCCGGTGGCCACGACGGTGCCGCGTTGCGGCTTCTCGCGGGCCGCGTCGGGCAGGACGATTCCGCCGGCGGTCGTCTCTTCAGCTTCCAGGGGTTCCACCACAACGCGATCATCCAGGGGACGGAGTTTGATGTCTTTCATGGACACGTTTCCTCATACGCTGTTTTCAAGTCGATGACTTGTTGGTTGTTTCTCAGCTGAGCGTTCACGCTAGGCGGGCCGGTGGATTTCACTCGTCCGGCCCCATCAACATCGTGCGGCACTACATCATGCCTCCCATGCCTCCCATGCCGCCCATTCCTCCCATTCCCATGCCTCCCATGCCGCCCATTCCTCCCATGCCGTGGTCGTGGTGATCGTGGCCGGCGTCTTCTTCCTCTTCCGTGGGCACATCGGTGACGAGCGCTTCGGTTGTGAGCAGCAGTGCGGCGACGCTCGAGGCGTTTTGCAGGGCGGTGCGGACAACCTTGGCCGGATCGATGATGCCGGCTGCCACGAGATCGCCATACTCGTCGCGATCGGCGTTGTAGCCTTCGCTCTTGCCTTTGAGGTGGCGGACTCGGTTGACGACCACGGCGCCGTCCTGACCGGCGTTGGTGGCGATCCAGCGGAGCGGATGATCGAGGACGTTGCGGACGATCCGTGCGCCCATCTCTTCGTCGCCGCTGACGTCCAGCTTGTCGAGCGCCTTCTCGGCGCGAATCAACGCCACGCCGCCGCCGGGCACGACTCCCTCTTCCAGGGCCGCCTGCGTCGCCGCCCGGGCATCTTCAACGAGTGCTTTGCGCTCCTTCATCTCGGTTTCGGTCGCAGCGCCACAGTTGATTTGTGCGACGCCGCCCGCAAGCTTGGCGAGCCGCTCTTGCAGCTTCTCGCGATCGTATTCGCTGTCGGTGACTTCGATCTCGCGGCGAATCTGTTCGGCGCGACCCTCGATGTCCTGTTTCTTGCCGGAGCCGCTGACAATGGTCGTCTCGTCCGAGGTGATGATCACCTTGCGACACTTGCCCAAATCGGTGAGCTGCACGGCGTCCAGCGCGATGCCGAGATCCTTGAAGATGGCGGTTCCGCCGGTGAGCACTGCCAGGTCGCCGAGCATCGCCTTGCGACGATCGCCGTACCCGGGTGCTTTGACGGCGGCCACGTTGAGAATGCCGCGGAGCTTGTTGACTACCAGCGTGGCTAGCGCCTCGCCTTCGATGTCCT
This sequence comes from uncultured Planctomycetales bacterium, assembly GCA_938003525.1. GTDB lineage: Bacteria > Planctomycetota > Planctomycetia > Pirellulales > JAEUIK01 > CALKYM01. Next base: position 13,444 of record CALKYM010000035.1, read on the forward strand.
CGGCGATGATCAGCAGCGGCTTGCTGGCCTTGCTCACTGCTTCCAGCAGCGGCACGAGGTTCTTCGCGTTGGAGATCTTCTCTTCGTAGATCAACACCAGCGGATTCTCGAGTTCGACCGTCTGCTCGTCGGGATTGGTGACGAAGTGCGGCGAGAGAAAGCCGCGATCGAACTGCATGCCCTCCACCACCTCGACGTACGTTTCGGTGTGGCGACCTTCCTCGACAGTGATCACGCCATCTTTGCCAACCTTGAGAAATGCGTCGGCCAACACTTCGCCGATCGACTGATCGTTGTTGCCGGCGATTGTCGCAATCTGCGTGATCTCTTTGCGGCTCTTCTCGTCAATCGAGGTCGCCATGCGACCGATCTGTTCGACGATGGCTTCGGTGGCCCGCTGAATGCCGCGCGATAGCGCCATGGGGTCGGCGCCGGCGGCGATCATCTTCAGGCCTTCCTTGTAGATCGCTTCGGCCAACACCGTGGCCGTCGTCGTGCCGTCGCCCGCCACGTCATTGGTCTTGCTGGCCGCTTCTTTGACGAGCTGCGCGGCGAGGTTCTCGTAGGGATCTTCCAGGTCGATGTCTTCGGCCACCGTCACGCCGTCTTTGGTGACCTTCGGCGAGCCCCAACCCTTGTCGAGCACGGCATTGCGGCCGCGAGGGCCCAACGTGCTGCGGACGGCGCGGGCCAACTTGGTCACACCCGCGGCCAGAGGCTGGCGCGCTTCGTCGTCAAATACCATCTGCTTCGCCACAGCGATCTCCTCCTGTCGTGTGCTTGTCTGCTCGGCAACTGCGTGAGCCGGCTGGCTGGGGCAGGTTGCCTCGTTAGCTGGCGGGGGCGTGGCCCTCGAATCGGTCGCAATGTCGTCGGGCTTGTGCCCGACGAACGAAATGGCAGGACAGAACTTCTCAGCCCCGGGGAGTTGCAAGAGGTGTGCCAACGCTGACCGTTCAGCCTCAACACCTAGTTGGACAAGAAGTTACTGCCAGGAACGCTGAAGCCGGCGAAGGCCGGCAAGTGTCTGGGCAGACCGGCCTGCTGCCAATATGGCAGACCGTGACCACGAGGGCTGCCGGTCGCGACTGCCCGGGCGACCAACGATCGGCCGAGTCGGGCTGCACGTCGGGGCGGTCGACGGCGGCTAGGGCATGAAATCCTCGTCGCCGCTGAGGTCGAGCGCGAAGGCGGCCAACAGATCGGCCGTCCGGTCGATGTCGTCCAGAGAAATCGTCTCGACCGCACTGTGCATGTAGCGGTTGGGGATGCTGACCAGTCCGGTCGCCATGCCAGCACGGCTGACCTGCATCACGTTGGCGTCGGTCGGCGATGCGCTACCCAGGGCGCCCAATTGATAGGCGATCTCGCGGTTGTCGGCTGACGCGACCAAACGATCGACGACGACCGGGCTCATGTTGGGACCGCGATAGATGACGGGTCCACTGCCGAGCTTCACGTCGCCTTCTTCCTTCTTGCTGATCGTCGGGCAGTCGGTGGCGTGCGTGACGTCGACCGCGATGCCGACCTGGGGATCGATCGAATAGGCGCTGGTCCGTGCGCCACGCAGACCGATCTCTTCGGCCACCGTCGACACGGCGTATAGAGCGCACTTCAGGGCGGACTTTTCCGCGCGGCGCAGCGCCTCAACCACGACCCACAAGCCGGTCTTGTCGTCCATTTGCGGTGCGCAGGCGACGTTGTTGCGCAGCTCGTGCATTCCCAGTTCAAACGTGACGGGATCGCCGACGCGGACCAACTCGGCCGCTTCGTCTTTGTCCTTGGCCCCGATGTCGAGCCACAAGTCTTTGATCTTCGGCACTTGTTTGCGCTCTTCATCGGTGAGCAGGTGGATCGGCTTGCGGGCAATCACTCCGCTGACCGGTCCCCGATCACTCCACACGGTGAGTCGCTGCCCGATGAGTTGCAAAGCGTCCCAACCGCCGATCGGCTGCACGTACAAGTAGCCCTGGTCATCGATGTGTTGAACGATCAGCCCAATCTGATCGGCATGTCCTGCGAACATCACGCGGAGCGGCGCGCCAGGGTTCTTAACGGCAAACACGTTGCCGTGCCGATCGGTCGTCACTTCATCCGCAAACGAGGCGACGTAATCGCGAACCACATCCTGCGCCGGACGCTCGTAACCAGAGGGGCTCGGTGCGGCGAGCAGTTTGCGAAAGAAATCGAGCGATTGGGCTTCCATCGTGACTCCGAGTTGGCGTTTGCTGAGCTGCGATCAGCAGGCGTCTCGCGCAGAAAGTCACCCCAGTATGCCGCTGCGACGCCGGTTGGCAACGCGACTTGGGACGCCCCGTGTGATGGCCTGCCATGCTGCAAGTACCAGGGACTGCGCGCGCTTGACGGCCCCTTTGGGACGTACCTACGATGGCGCGTTCGCCTTTGCCTTCAAGAAGTTACGTTGAGTCGTCCGCCCGCATGCAACCCGCGAAAGTCGCCATTGTTGGGCTCGGCACCGTGGGTACCGGTGTCGCTCGTTTGCTGGTCGAGCAGGGCCCGCGGCTGGAGCGTCATGCCGGTCGGCCGATCGAGCTGGCGCGGGCCGTTGTCCGCGATTTGCAGAAACCGCGCGAGATCACCTTGCCGCCGGGCAGGGTCACCGACGATATCTCGCAGGTGACTGACGACGCAGAAATTCAGGCGGTCGTGCAGTTGATCGGAGGTTTGGAGCCCGCTCGCTCGATCATGCTCCGCTTGTTGGAGAGCGGCAAAGACGTGATCACGGCCAACAAAGCGCTGCTGGCCGAACACGGCGACGAACTCTTCGGCCGCGCCAGGGAGTTGGGGCGCACGATCGCCTTCGAGGCGTCGGTCGCCGGGGGAATCCCGATCATCGCCAACATCAGTCAGTGCCTGTCGGCCAACCAGATCGAATCGATTCGCGGCATTCTTAACGGCACCAGCAACTTTCTGCTCACGCAAATGGAAGAGCAGGGCGTGCCGTACGCGGCTGCTCTGTCTGAAGCGCAACGATTGGGCTATGCCGAAGCCGATCCGACAATGGACGTCGACGGAACAGACGCCGTGCAGAAGCTGGCCATCCTGGCACATCTGGCCTTCGGGGCGCGCGTGCCGTGGAACCAGATTCCCTGTCGCGGCATTGACGTCGTGCAACTGGAAGACGTCCGCTACGCGCAGGAGTTGGGCTATCGAATCCGACTGTTGGCCGTGGCTCAGTTGATGCCCGAGGGGCTGGAGCTGCACGTCTCGCCCACGTTGGTCAAGATCGGCACGCCGCTGGCCGAGGTCCGCGGCGCGTTCAACGCCATCAGCGTGGTGGGTGATGCGGTGGGTCGCGTCTTCTATCACGGGCTCGGAGCCGGCCAGATGCCTACAGCGTCGGCCGTTGTGGCAGACCTGATCGATACGGTCGTGGGGCGGGCGGCCATCACGTTTCGCACGCTCGAGTTTTGGTCGCGTCGCGAGGCTCGCGTGACTCCGCGCGACCACGCCGTGGCCTCAGGGCGGTTTTACTTGCGGTTTAGCGCGCAGGACCGCCCGGGCGTGTTATCGGATATCACTCAGGTGCTGGGGAAACATGGAATCTCGATCGCCTCAGTGATTCAGCACGAGGCCGACGAAGACGAGTCGCACGTCGTACCGCTGGTGATCATGACGCACACCACCACCGAAGGTGCGTCGCTAGAAGCGATGGCCGAGATCGACGGACTCAACTGCGTGCGCCCGCCCAGCGTGCGAATGCGTGTCCGCGATTGATTGCTGCCGGAACATTGTGGTGGTGGGGCAAACGTGAATCGCGCCGCCCAGAGGGTCGCGATGACAACGGTGTATGCCAACGAATGCGGCGGCGACTGGACGCCGATTGAGGATTGCGGACCATGAAGTATGCCATCGTGATTCCCGACGGGTGTGCCGACGAGCCGCAAGAGTCGCTCGGCGGTCGCACGCCGCTGGAAGCAGCCTCGATACCGGCGATGGACCAGGTGGCCAAATCGGGGCGTGTGGGGCGGAGCAGCAACGTCCCGCCGTCGCTACCCGCCGGTTCGGACGTGGCCACATTGAGCCTGTTGGGATACGACCCGCTTGTCTACTACACGGGCCGCGCGCCGCTGGAAGCAGCCGCACAACAGATCGAGCTGGGGCCGAACGACTGGGCCATCCGCTGCAATCTGGTCACGATCGTAGAACAGCAGATGCGGAGCTTCACTGCCGAGCAGATCCGCTCGGAGGATGGCGCGGCGCTCATCGAAACCCTGCGTCAGGAGTTGGGATCGGAGCAACTCGATTTCCGCCCCGGCGTCAGCTATCGCAACCTGCTCATCTATCGCGGCGGAAACAAAGCGGCGCCGTTTAGCGATGATACGCGCACTACCCCGCCGCACGATCTGACCGACAAGTCGGTACTCGACGACTATCCGCGTGGCCCCGGCGGCGACCTGCTAAACCATCTGATGGGCGAATCGCTGCGCTTGTTCGCCGATCATCCCGTGAATACCGCGCGGAAGAAGCGGGGCGAGCCGCCGGCAACGAACATCTGGCTGTGGGGACAAGGCAGCGCGCCGACGTTGAAAAAGTTCGCGGAGCTACATGGCAAACAGGGGGCTATGATCACAGCGGTCGACTTGCTGAGGGGCCTGGCCACGTTGGTTGGCTGGAAACGGATCGAAGTGCCCGGTGCGACAGGGTATCTCGATACCGACTACGCGGCGAAAGGCCGTTATGCCATCGACGCTCTCGACGAGACGGACGTGGTCTGCGTGCACGTCGAAGCCACCGATGAGGCCTCGCACGAGGGCGATACGGAGGCCAAGATTCGCGCGCTGGAGGAAATCGATCGCCATATCGTGGCACCGCTCCACGCGGCACTGCGTGAGCGGGGCGAATACCGACTCCTGGTGTCGCCCGATCATCCCACTCCGTTGCGAACCAAGACCCACAGCCACGGCTTCGTGCCATTCGCCATGGCGGGCAGCGGGATCGAACCGGACGCGCAGGCGACCTACGATGAAGTGGCTGCGGCCGCCTCGGATCTGGGGCTCGATGCAGGCTGGCGGCTGATGGGATTGTTCCTGGGGACCGACTGAGCAGTTCGCCAGCGAAGAGGCTGATTTCGGCATGTCGTTGATCGTCCAGAAATTCGGCGGCACGAGCGTGGCAGACAGCGAGAAGATTCTCGCTGCCGCCCGCAAGGCCATCCGCGCGCAACAACAGGGGCATCGCGTGGTGATGGTCGTCAGCGCGATGGGCAAGCAAACTGACGAGCTGGTGCGTCTGGCGGGCGAGATCAGCGATCGTCCGCCGGCACGCGAGATGGACATGCTGCTCTCGACGGGAGAGCAGGTCAGCGTCGCGCTGATGGCCATGGCCATTGACTCGTTAGGCTCGAAGGCGGTCAGCCTCACGGGCGCTCAGATTGGTATTCGCACCGACAGCACGCACACCAAAGCCCGCATCCGCTCGATCTCGACCGATCGGATGATGCGGCTGCTGGACGACGGCTACATTGTGATCGCGGCGGGCTTTCAGGGGACCGATGAAGAGCTCAACATCACGACGCTCGGCCGCGGAGGGAGCGATACCACGGCGGTGGCCCTGGCTGCGGTGCTGCAAGCGGACGCCTGCGAAATTTACACCGATGTCGACGGCGTCTACACGACCGACCCGCGGCAACTGCCCGAGGCCCGCATGGTCCGCCAGGTGAGCTACGACGAAATGTTGGAGCTGGCCAGCTTGGGGGCCGGCGTCATGCACAGCCGGTCGATCGAGTTCGCCAAGAAGTTCTCCGTGCCGATTCACGTGCGTAGCAGCTTCAGCGATCGCCCGGGCACGATGATCGTTACCGCGCCCGAGACGCCCGATCAGCCCGTCAGCGGCGCGGCGCTGGTGAAGGACGAGGCGCGGATTACCCTGCGCGACGTCCCCGATCGGCCGGGCACGAGCCTGGCGATATTCTCCAAGATTGCCGCCCGCAACGTCTCGGTCGACATGATCGTGCAGAATGTGGGCGCGGACGGCAAAGCCGATCTGTCGTTTACGGTGCTCGAAGACGAGCTCGACGCAACGTTGCCCGCCGTGGCCGAAGCGGCGGAGGAACTCGGCGCGGCCGGCTATCACGACGACGATCGCGTGGCGAAGATTTCCGTCGTCGGGCTCGGCATGGCCACGCAAGCCGGTGTCGCGCAGCGCATGTTTCGATCTCTGGCCGATGCCGACATCAACATCCTCTCGATTAGCACCAGTGAGATCAAAATCTCGGCGCTCGTCGAGCGCGAGCAGGCTCTCGAATCGCTGCGGACCGTGCACGCGACGTTTGGGCTGGAGCGTGCACCCGACGCCGTGGTTGTTCACGAAGAAACACGCAGCAAGGCCTCCGGCACGGCGGAAGCCATCGATGTCGTGACACGGCTCGCGCGGCTGGAGGCAATGGAGGATCTCACGATCGAAGACGTCACGCTCGATGCCTCGCAAGGCCGCGTGACGCTGGTCGGTGTGCCAGACGTGCCGGGACTCGCAGCGAGCATCTTTGAGCGTGTGGGCGAAGCCGGCATCTTGGTCGACATGATCGTGCAGAGCTACAGCGTCGAAGGCCGCGCCAATCTGACGTTCACCGTGCCCCGGGACGATATCGAACGAAGTTTGGAGTTGGTCGAAGCGGTGCGCAGCGAGATCGGGGCGGGACCCGTGACGAGTAGTGCGTCGGTCGCAAAGCTATCGGTGTCGGGCATCGGCATGCGGAGCCATACGAGCGTGGCCATCCGGATGTTTTCGGCCCTGGCCGCGGCGAACATCAACGTGGAGATGATCAGCACCAGCGAGGTCCGCGTAAACGTCGTCGTCGACGGCGCGGACGGCGAAGCGGCGCTGGCAGCGCTGCAGAAAGAATTCGCTGACGTGCAGCGGTAGCAGTTGCTGTTGTTCTGTTTTGACGCGTGTCGTCCGACGCCAAGCCGAATAGCATGGCCTCAGGCTGTCTGATTTCAGTTGGCTGGAATTCGAGGGGGACGATGAATCCGCGACCTGTTTGGTTGGTGACGTTGCTCGCGGCGGCCATGGCATCGTCGCTGGGCGCTCAGGAGCAGAGCGTCAAGCCGGGCATCAACAAGTCGTTCGAAGATCCGAATGTTGACCGGTTCGTGGGGATCTTCGAGGGCGAGAGTCGCGAAGTGTTTCGTTACCGGCACGCGATTGTGGGGCTATTGGGTCTGGAGCCCGATTCGCACGTGGCGGACGTCGGCGCCGGCACAGGGCTTTTCACGCGATTGATCGCCGCCGAACTGGGCGACGAGGGCCGCGTGTACGCCGTCGATATTGCGCAGAAGTTCCTCGACCACATCGAAAGCACAGTAGATGAGCAGTATCGCTCGCGTATTGTGCCCGTGCTATGCGATCAGCGCACGACGAACCTCGCGCCTGAATCGGTCGATTTGGTATTCGTGTGCGACACGTACCATCACTTCGAGTATCCCGCCGAGACGCTGGCCTCGGTTCGCCGGGCTCTACGTCCCGACGGGGTGCTGGTGATCGTCGACTTCGAGCGGATTGCGGGGGTGAGCTCGGCGTTCGTGCTCGGGCACGTGCGCTGCGGCAAGGGGACGGTGACCGATGAGGTCAAAGATGCAGGCTTCGAGCTGCTCGACGAAGTGCCGCTGATGAAAGAGCAGTACGTGTTGCGATTCGGAAAGCGCGTGGCGGCCTCTAACGATGCTCAAGGCAGCGAACAGCCCGCCGCCGAGAGTGACTCGGGGCGAACAACAACAGCGGGCGCAGGCAGGTAGGCGCGGCGCAGCTGGACCTCTCGCTAGGGCTCTGGACCGCCCAACACTTCGTCCAGGACCTCTTCGTTGACGTAGATGTCCAGCGGCGGATCGCAGGTGACGGCCACCGCGATCGCATCCGAAGGGCGCGCGTCGATCTCGATCAACTCACCTTCGTGCCGCAATCGCAGGCGGGCGAAATACGTACGGTCGCGAAGTTCGGTGATCAGCACGTCTTGAAACTCGGCATCGAGATTGTCGACGACGTTTACCAGCAGCGTGTGCGTCAATGGCCGCGGAGTCTCTTCGCGCTTCACCCGACGATGAATGCTGGTGGCCTCGAAAATGCCGATCACGATGGGAAACATCCGGTCGCCTTCGACCTCCTTCAGGTAGATCACTTGTTCGTTGTTGATCTCGCTGAGGATGATCCGCGACAACTCCATCCGCACGGGCATGATGAATGTTCCTGTCGGCAAAAGCGGCGAGCACGCGCGCCCGCTCTCAAAGACGATCGGTCTCTCGATTATACGACCGGAAAAAAGCCGGCGACCAGGGGGCTGGCAACTTTGTGCAGGGCCCGACACGAAACGCGCCAGGGCCCGAGGGGAATCGTCGAATGCGGCGACGCTTGACTGCCGCCTTCAGCCTTGCTTGTCGAGCGCCTCGAGTTCCGCTTGCAGTTTGGCCTGCTGTTGTTCGAGTTCTGCGAGGCTGTCCCGCTCGCGCTGGACAACATCGTCCGGTGCGCGCTCGACGAAGTTGGCATTGGCCAGCTTCTTGTGTTTGCCGGCGATCCAGCCGACCACTTTGTCCAGCTCTTTGCGACGCCGCTGGCGTTCGGATTCGAGGTCGATCAGTCCGGTCAAGTCTACGAACACGTCGATGCCCGGCAGGGTGATCGGTGCGTTTTGGGCGGGAACGTCCGGCTGCTCACTCCACTGGCGGGCCGAGGCTCCGGCCAGCGATTGAAAGTAGGGTTCCATGGGCCGCAGCAAATCGGCGGTCGCCGCGCGGGTTCGCACGACGAATTCGACGGGCTGTTTCGGCGGGATGTTGTGTTGGCTGCGAATGTCTCGCAGCTTGCGCAGCATCTGTTCAAACCGCGCGAACCGCTCTTCGATTTGTGGATCGACGTCTGCGGGATTCGATTCCGGCCAGGGGGCGATCATCACACTGGTTGCTGCCGCAGCCGGCGCATGACGACCGCGCTGGGGAGCGATCTGGGCCAGCCGCTGCCAGACGTCTTCTGTGATGAACGGCACGAAGGGATGCAAGAGACGCAAGAGCGTGTCGAGCGTGTCGACCAGCACTCGCTGCGCGACGGGGCGCGATGCTGGATCGGAGAGTCGCGCTTTGGCCATCTCGACGTAGAAGCTGCAAAACTCGTTCCAGGCGAAGTCGTACAGCGTGCGGGCCGCGTCTCCGTAGCGATACGACTCCAACGCTTCTGTGACTTGCCGACCGACAGTCGCTAACCGACTGATGATCCAGCGATCCTCGACCGCCAAGTCGCGCTGGGCCACTGCGGCCGGCGTGTAGTCCGTGAGGTTGATCAGCGCGAACCGCGAAGCGTTCCAGAGTTTGTTGCAAAAGTTGCGGGCCAACTCGAAACGCTCGCTGACCACAGCAGCCCGCGGCAGCGCCTGATCGGCCGGCTGCGAAGCCCACTGTGTCGAGAACTCCTGTTTGCAGTGCGTACACTTCACGCGCGGACGGGTGCGATTGGAGCGTGTCTGCTCGACCAGCTTCTGACAATGCGGGCACTCAAACTCGACCGGCATCCGCACGTCTTGCGTCTCGGTCGTCAGGTAGGCCAGCCCGAACCGCAGGGCGTCCGCCCCGAACTTCTCGATCACATCGAGCGGATCGACGCCGTTGCCCTTGCTCTTGGACATCGTCTCGCCGTATCCGTCGAGGATTTTGGGGTGAATGAACACGTCGCGAAACGGGACGTCGCCGACATTCAACAGCCCGGTGAGCACCATCCTCGCCACCCAGAGCGTGATGATGTCGCGGCTTGTGATCAACACGCTGGTGGGGTAGTAGTACTCGAGTTCGGGCGTTTGCTCGGGCCAGCCCAAGGTCGAGTGCGGCCACAACGCGGAGCTGAACCAGGTGTCGAGCACGTCTTCTTCGCGGCGCAGTTTGTGGCCGGGTAATGCGTCTTCGCTGAGATCCTCTTCACGCGAACAGATGAGCCACTGCCCGAGCGAATCATCGCGGACCCAGGTAATGTCTTCGCGATCGCCCCATACTTTGCGCAACTTATGTTCGTCGACGTCGGGCGCAAACCAGATCGGAATCTGGTGTCCCCACCAAAGCTGCCGACTCACCGGCCAGTCGCGCTTTTCGCTGAGCCAGTCGAGATACCCGCGCGCGTAGCGCTCAGGCACAATCCGCACGCGACCGTCGCTCACGGCGTCCATCGCGCTTTGGGCCAGGCGGTCCATTTTCACGAACCACTGATCGGCCAGGAGCGGTTCGATGGGCGTCTTGGAGCGATCGGAATGCGCCAGATCGATCTCGCGGTCTTCAACTTCGGCGACGAGCCCGGCCGCTTCAAGATCGGCCAGCACGCGCTGGCGCGCCTCTTTGACGTTCAGGCCCGCGTAGGCGCCGGCGTTGTCGTTGAGGCGACCGTCGTAGTGCAAGACGTTGATCATCGGCAGCGACTGTCGGCCGGCGACTTCGTAGTCGTTGGGATCGTGCGCGGGCGTGATCTTCACGCAGCCGCTACCCATTTCGGGCTTGGCCCACTCGTCGGCCACCAGCGGAATCTCGCGATCCATCAAAGGCAGCAGTACTTTGCGCCCGGCACGGGCCATGTCGCGCAGTTGCTCCAGTGCCGGCAACATCTCTGCGCGGCGTTTGCAAAGCGTATCCAATTCGCGCTCGATGTCGGGTTTTTGTTTGGCGGGGGCGGCTGCCAGCCGCGACTCGCTCTCACTGATTGCGCGGTCGAGCGCGCCAGCGGGGTCGGGATGCACAGCAACGGCGGTATCGCCGAGCATCGTCTCGGGGCGGGTCGTGGCGACGGTGACGAACTCGGGATCGCCCGGCTGGGGGTCGATCACCGGGTACCGCAAATGCCAGAAATGTCCTTGGACGGTCTCGTGGAACACTTCATCGTCGCTAATGGCCGTCTGCAGATAGGTGTCCCAATTCACCAGCCGCTTGCCGCGAAAGATGAGGCCCTCGCGAAACATGCGGTAAAAGGTGTGCCGCACGGCTCGGGCACAGACGTCATCCAGTGTGAAGCGGGTCCGCTGCCAGTCGCAGCTCGCGCCCATTTGCTTGAGCTGTCCGAGAATGCGGGCTTCGTATTCGTGCTTCCACTGCCAGATCCGCTCGATCAGGCCGGCGCGACCGAGATCGTGCCGCGACTTCTTCTCCTCTTCGAGCAGCCGCCGCTCGACGACGGCTTGAGTGGCGATGCCGGCGTGGTCGGTGCCGGGCATCCAGAGGGCATTGAACCCCTGCATCCGCCGCATACGGATGAGCACGTCCTGCAACGTGTTGTTCAGCGCGTGTCCTAGATGCAGGGCGCCGGTCACGTTGGGCGGCGGGATGACGATGGCGAAGGGCTGCCGCTGCGGATCGGGCTCGCTGTGTCCGAGTGCTTGTTTGTCCCAAAGTTCGGTGCAGCGCTGTTGCGCGGCGCGATGATCGTATTGAGTGGGCAGATCCTGTTGCTGCGTGGGCGTGGTCATGGTGATCTTCGTCAAAGCAAATCCGTGCCGGCTAATGCTCGCACCCGGTGACGGGATGCGACCGAGATGCCCGGACCGTGCCCATTTGAGGATTCGACAGGTCGTCCTATGCGCTGGTTCGGCCCGCGTCGGATGCCGTAATCAGGCTATCGATCGACGCTGCGACTCGCTCGCATGCAAGCGACGCGAGCGAACTCACGATGCCGCAGGCGATGAGGCGCAGGCGGCGGCCGACTGATCGGCGCGCGTTTCATCTTTGTAGAGCTTGTACTCGAAGCTGTCGACCAATGCCTGCCAGCTCGCTTCGATGATGTTTTCGTTCACGCCGATGGTGCCCCAGACGTCCTCGTCGTCGCGGCTCTCGATCAGCACGCGGACGACCGCCGCGGTGCCGGCTTCACAGTTGATGACCCGCACGCGATAGTCGACCAGGTGCATCTGCCGCAATGAAGGGAAGGAGCCGTTGAGGGCCTTCCGCAAGGCGGCATCCAGGGCGTTGATGGGACCATCGCCCTCGGCCACTTCGTGCCGCACTTCGTCGCCGACGCGGATCTTGACGGTCGCCTCGGTCACCACCTCGCCGGTGCGGTCGGTCTCCACACTGACGTGGTAGCTGAGCCGATCGAACCACTCGCGATAGGTGCCGGCACACTTCTTGACCAGCAAATCGAACGAAGCGCCGGCCGCCTCGAACTGATAGCCTTCGTTCTCCAGCGCGACGACGCGCGCTAGGATGTCGCTCATCAACTGGCTGTCGTGCTCGATGTTGTGCTTGGTGGTCATGGCCACGATGTTCGAGCGGCCCGATAGTTCGCTGACCAGGATCCGCCGCTCGTTGCCCACGGCCTCGGGGGCGATGTGCTCGTAGCTGCTCGCGGCGCGCGAGACGGCGTGTACGTGCATTCCGCCTTTGTGGGCAAAAGCACTTTGGCCCACGAACGGTTGGCCATGACGATGGTTCATGTTGACCATCTCGTAGACGTAGCGCGACAGCTCGGTGAGGTAGCGAACGGCGCCTTCGCGTAGCACTTGGTAGTCGTCGTACTTGAGTGCCAGATTGGCGATCACCGAGATCAGGTCGGCATTGCCGCACCGTTCGCCAAAGCCGTTGATCGTACCCTGCACGTGAACGGCACCCGCGCGGATGGCAGCCAGGCTATTGGCCACGGCCATTTCGCAGTCGTTATGACAATGGATGCCGACTGGAACGCCGATGGCGTCGATGGCGGCGCTAGTCCGCTCGGCGATTTCCTCGGGCAGCGTACCGCCGTTCGTATCGCACAAGGCGACGAGCGAAGCTCCGGCTTCGGCGGCCGCAACGATCGTTTCCTTGGCGTACGCCGGGTTCGATTTCCAGCCGTCGAAGAAGTGTTCGGCGTCGTAGATCACTTCGCGTCCTTCGCCGCACAGAAAACGGACGCTGTCGGCGATCATCTGCACGTTTTCTTCCAGGCTCACGTTCAAGACTTCTCGGGCGTGAAAGTCGGATGTCTTTCCCACGAGCGTGATCGCATCGGCCCCGGAGTTCACCAGAGCTTGCATGCCGGGGTCGTCTGCAGCGGAAATGCCTCGCCGGCGCGTCATGCCGAAGGCGCAGACTTTCGCGTGTCGCAGGCCCATCTCGGCGACGCGGCTGAAAAAGCGGGCGTCCTTCTCATTGGAAAAGGGATAACCGCCTTCGATGTAGTCGAACCCGAGCTCGTCGAGCCGCTGAGCCAACAGCAGCTTGTCTTCCAGTGAGAACGAGATGCCCTCGCCCTGGCTGCCGTCGCGGAGCGTGGTGTCATAGGTCTGGATGCGCTGCATGAGAATCCCTCGCGCGAGTGCCTCGGTAAGGCGACGGGAGCGGCTGGCTCGACGATGTTTGGTCTGGTGAACCGTACCCCGGAAAAGCTAACAGCCCTGCGACCGCGTGGGCCCCAGGGCTGTTGTGACTTTGCTTGGCAAGTCGCCGCCCTCAGGGCCGAACCTCCTCAATAATCGCAATAATGCGCACAATCGCACCCACGTCAGCACAGAGAGCTTGCTGAGGGGCAACTGCGGGCGTCATGACTCGGTCCTGGGCCTCAGAGCCAAACGATTTGGCGACTTCGTGAAGATACGGGGCTGGTGGGTCGAAGTCAACGCGCGTGGTGCGACGGCCGTGGCGAACGGCCGTCGGCGTCGATTCGGCGGCTGGCATGAGCGCTGCGGGCCGGTGGTCGATGCTTCTCTTGACCGCCGCCCCCATCCAAGGGCGATCAGGCACGTTTGCGTCGCCGCCGCGGGGGGCGCCAAGTGCGGGCTTCTTCTGCGGTGAGTTGTTCGTCGTCTGCTTCGGCGGCCAGATCCTCTTGCTCCTCCTCGCCCTCGAGCTCGTCCTCCGGCTCCTCGTCGTCTTCCTCCCACTCCTCGGTGTCTTCTTCTTCGTACTCGTCCCCGTCGTATTTGTCTTCCTCCGACTCATCTTCCTCGAGTTCGTCGTATTCCGACTCATACTCGTCGTCTTCTTCGGCCTCGCCATCGACGGCGGATTCTTCGTCCCAGTCTTCTTCCTCGAGTTCGTCGCTGGCCCCTTCGCTCTCGTCGTACTCGTATTCGTCTTCCGCCTCGTATTCGTCCGCTTCATCCTCGTCATCGGCCACGGCAACGCTGAGCTGTGCTGCAGCGCCTTGCCGCGCAGGCTGAGCGAGTGGCTGAATCACGGGAGGCGCGGCGAGACCGGTCGCCCCGGCAATCGCATCGAGTGGGCCCTCGCCGCCGCGAGCCTGCATGGCGGCCCATTCATCGGGCGAGACGAGCACTTCGCGGGCTTGCGAGCCGTTGTATTGGCCGACGATGCCGTCTTCGGCCATGTAGTCGATCAAGCGCGCTGCCCGCCCGTAGCCGATGCCCAAGGTCCGTTGCAGCAGCGAAACGCTGCCGCGGCCCTCGCGGACCACGACCTCGACGGCCGGCTCGTACAACTCGTCGCGATCTTTCCATGCGCCTCCGCCGGCATCGGTCTTGGCAGTTGGCTGCAGTTGCACGAGTTCGGCGGCGAACTGCGGTTCGGTCGTTCCCACGCTATCGACGATGCCGTTGATCTCGTCATCGCTGATGAACGTGCCCTGGCCGCGGAGCAGCGTGCTGGTGCCGGGCCAGAGGAACAACATGTCGCCGTTGCCCAACAGCTTGTCGGCCCCCATTTCATCGAGCACGACGCGGCTGTCGGTGCGGCTGGCGACCTGGAACGAGATTCGGGCTGGCAGATTCGACTTGATCAGGCCGGTGATTACGTCGACCGTCGGTTTTTGCGTGGCCAGCACCAGGTGGATGCCGACCGCGCGGCTCTTTTGCGCGAGACGAATGATGTGCTGCTCGACCTCTTTGGCGGCCGTCATCATCAGGTCGGCCATCTCGTCGGCCACGATCACGATGTAGGGCAGGTGCGTGGGTATCTGCTGGCGCTCTTCGTCGCTTTGCGGGTCGAGACGATCCACCAGCTCTTCTTCGCCCAGTTGGTTGTACGAGCTCAGATTGCGAACGCCGGCCCGGGCCAACAGCGAGTAACGCTCCTCCATCTTGTCGACGGCCCAAGCCAGGATGGCTTCGGCCTTACCCATGTCGGTGACGACCGGGTGCATGAGATGGGGCAGCCGGCGATAGCAGCTCAACTCGACCATTTTGGGGTCGATGAGCAGCATCTTTACCTCGTCGGGCCGGCGGGCCATGAGCAGCGAGGTGATGATCGTGTTGAGGCAGACGCTCTTGCCAGTGCCGGTGCGACCGGCGATGAGCAAGTGCGGCAGCGTGGCCAGATCCACCACCAGCGGTTTCCCCGCCACGTCCTTGCCCAAGAACAGCGGCAAGTGCATCTTCGCCACCCGACCGTTTGCGTCGTCGATGACCTCGCGTAGCCGAACGAGTTGGCGGGCAGCGTTGGGTACCTCGATGCCCACCGTGTTCTTGCCGGGAAGCGGCGCCACGATTCGGACGCTCGGCACGCGTAGCGCAATCGCCAAATCGTCGGCCAGCCCGGTTATCCGGCTAAGTCGCAAGCCGGCTTCGAGCTGCACCTCGAACTGTGCGATGACCGGGCCGGACTGAACTTCGACCACCTTTACGCTGAAGCCGAAGTCAGCGAAGGTCTTTTCGAGAATCCTGGCTTTGCGGCGGACATCACGACGCTGCTGGTCGACGGCGACCTTTTCGCCGGGCAGCAACAGGTCGAGCGAGGGCAGTTCGTAGTCTCCGGCGTCGTCCAGCCGGCTGGCCGCTTCGAGCTCGGCAATCATCTGCTGTCGCTCCTTGCCCGGACCGGCGGGAATACGCAGGGCGCGAGCCAGTCGCTTGGCAACGCCCGACACGCCGGCCGCTGTCGAGTCCATCGTGTCCTGATCGGCTTCTTCGTCCTCGTCTTCCTCCTTGTATTCGTCGTCCTCAGAGTTGCTCTCTTCGCCGGCGATGCGAACGGCCGGCTCGGAGTGCTCTTCGTCTTCGTCCTCCTCTTCGTACTCGTACTCTTCGTCCTCGGCGAACACGTACGAGTCTTCTTCGGTGGTAGCGTCGCTACTGGTCGCAGCCCGCCCGCCGGCGCGGGCGCGGTACGCGCGACCCGCGCGCACTAGCCCGCGCCCCATGCCCACGGCTGGCTTGCCGAACACGAGGGCGGTCAGGCGCAGCAGTACGTAGTCTGTGCACAGCAGCAATCCACCGGCGATGCTACTGAGAACCAATACATACGCGCCGGCACTGGCAAAGTGTGGCTCGAGCAGGCTATGCACGGCGGCACCCAGGTAACCGCCTGCGCCAATGACCGGGCCCGGCGATAGCCAGGGCACGGCCATCGCCGCTAGGGTCGCAACGCCCACCAGCGACACCAACCAGCCGACGGCACGCAACCACGGTTCGTTGACGGGCCGCCCTGAGAGAAGCGTGGCGTCGAGAACGACGACCGAGATGAGCAGGTAATACGCAGCCGAGCCCAACACCTCGAACAGCCCCGCTGCCACCCAGGCTCCCACGCGGCCGCAGACGTTGGCCACTTCGGGATTGGGTGGATAGACGGCCGTCCCAGGTGCATCGGCGGGATCGTAAGTCAACAACGCGAGCCCGAGAAACACGCTGACCACCAGGAGGGCCAGCGCGAAAAGGTCGCGGTGGAGATTCCGCTCGGCGGGCATGGACGCTTCACATCGATCCGGAACGGCGCCGTCAGGCGCTGGGGCCGACCCAGGGCGCGTCCGTGCCCGGTGCAGCTCGCTGTTTCCTAATCAGGTTGTCGGCCGAAGGCGTGAACCCGCGCCAATTGAGCGGCGGGCAGCGGCGACGTTTTCCTGATGCGTACAGCACGAGCAATCCGTTTGCAGCTTACATTCAACACGCTGCGACCAGCGCAGCGCGGTACTCTCCCGGTCGGAAGTCTAGCACGCGGCAATGGGGCGAGACCCGTCGCACGAGGGACAGGAAAGCAATTCACACACCCTGATTCGCAGGGCGTAACGATTGGTCAGACTCTGCGGCGCGGAGGCGCGTGAAACTCTACCGATTGCACCCGAGGTTGCACACGGGGCCCCACACGGATCCACGCCGAACGAGGATGGCGACGAGTTGATGCTCGGCGTCGACGGCCGCCACTTCCGCTGCCCCAATCGCGATCGATTCGTCCCGCAGCGCAACCGTCATTCCGCGCCCGACGGCCTCGATCTGCGATGCATCCAGCGCGACGGACGGCAGGTCGCCAACGGCGGCAAGTGGCGGCAGCAAACGATCGCCGAGCGTCGCTGGCGACAGATCATCCAGACGACATGCGTCTTCGACGCGCAGCGGGCCAATCGCCGTGCGGCACAGTGCCGACATCACCGCGGCGGTACCCAGGCGCGTGGCAAGGTCGCGCCCCAACGAGCGGACATAGGTACCCGCACTGCATTCGATGTCGAGAACGAGTTCCGGGTAGCGATAGGCAAGTACCTGCAGCGCGTAAACCGTGACGTTGCGTGGGGTCAGTTCAACCTTCTTGCCTTTGCGGGCCAGCTCGTACGCACGCCGCCCGGCCACTTTGACCGCTGAGAACGCAGGCGGAAGCTGCTCGATCTCGCCGGTCAGTTCAACGGTGGCAGCCACGATTGCATCTTGCGTAGGTACAGGCGCGGATTCGAGCAGTTGCACGTCGCCTTCGATATCGTCGGTGACGCTTTGGTAGCCCAACAAGAACGTGGCACGATAGCGCTTGGGCCACTGCTGGACGTAGCGAATCAGTCGCGTCGCCCGGCCAATGCAAACCGCCAGCACACCCGACGCAATCGGATCGAGCGTTCCGGCGTGTCCGGCCTTCGCCGGGCGAACCAGCCGCACCACACGATCGACCGCAGCGCGCGAACTGATGCCCGGCGGTTTGTCGATATTGAGCAGACCAATCGGAGTCACGCGACGAACGCTCCGCATCCTGGTACATCGAGTCGCGACCCTGGTTGACGAGCCAGCCGCTGTCCGCCTGACCGTTCCGGCGGCGATGGCTAGAATCCGCCGCGGTCGAGAATCTCGAATTCGTAGAGGCTGGCGATTTCTGGGGCCGACTTCTGCGACAGGTTGGTCAGCCTCGCATACAGCCCGTCGACGTCAGCCACACCCAGCGCAGCCAGCTGTCGGAACTTGTAGGCCAGCACGTCATCGAAGGCCGGATTCTCGTTGCGGGCGTGACCCAGCGGATACATCACCAGCCCACTGCTCTGTTGCCCCAGACCGGCGTGCGTGATCTCGATGGTGGTCGGTATGCCGTCCGGGTATTTGGCATCGTACTCCGCTCCACCGTGGCGGAATTCGATCTTTTCCATGATCTCCCGTGTGAGGGGATGGAACAGACTCTGCTCGTTGTAGTCGGCCGGCAGCAACATCAGCTCGCGCCATCCGTGTTGTCGGGTTTCGTACGCTTTGCGCAACAAGGTGGCGACGATGTAAACCATCGAATGGTCGGCGCTTTGCCGCGTGCGCGGGTCGCGCTTGGCCGGATCGCCGATGATGCCGAACGCCGGTTCGTAGATTGTGATCCGCACTTGCGTGAGTTGTTCGGGATCGTTGATCAGCCGGGGGTGCTGGGCGAGTAGATCC
This sequence comes from uncultured Planctomycetales bacterium, assembly GCA_938003525.1. Taxonomy (GTDB): domain Bacteria; phylum Planctomycetota; class Planctomycetia; order Pirellulales; family JAEUIK01; genus CALKYM01. The sequence goes on from CALKYM010000035.1 coordinate 31,961, forward strand.
AGCAGGCCCTGAATGGCGCCGGCCGACTGGTGTTCGTACAGCCCCAACTTGAAGTGCATCCCCATCACGGCGAAGTCGTCGCCCTCGGTGGCCAGCACGAGGTCAAACGGGCTGGTGTCCTTCTCCCTGGGCTTTTCGAAGAGACAAAAGATGGCCTCGGGATTGCGAAACACATCGGCCGGACCAACGAATCCCCGCATGGCACGCCGCACGCTGGCGATCGCCATTTCGGTGCTGATCGCGGCCGAAGCTCCTTTAGAGTCTGAGAGCTGCTTGCCGGCGCGTATCGCGCGGAAGGGGATGTAGTGCGCCACCATGAGGCCAATCGCAGACTCGATCTGTTCGGCCGTCGCACCACAAATCGCGCCGTACACCGCAGCCGATGCGATGGCTCCGTGTAGCACGTGATCGATCTTGTGGTTCTTGAGCGCGAAGACCTCGGCCAAACGTCCACGGATTTCGTCGAGTACGATCATCGCCCGCAATGCCGCTCGACCATCGAGCTCGTGCTGCTGGGCTGCTGCGACGACCACCGGGTAGTAGTCGTTGTGTCCAAACTCACCTGCCCGATGCCCCAGTTGCGGGTTGTAACCGAAGTTCGTGCCGTTGGAGTCCCACTCGCGCACGGCCGACGAGTTGGCCAACACGGCTTTCTCAGGTTGCACGCGGATTGACGAGCCCAGGCAGGTCGCACCGCGGGCCGGATCAGAGACTGGGTATTCGTAGGCCTCGGCGCGCAAGACGCAGGGGGCATTTGTGCCACAGGCCAGGGCTGAAACGCCGCAAGCGAGTGCATCGAGGTGAAACCGCTCGACCATCTGAAACACGGATTCGTCCGGCTCGCCGAGTCGCCCGCCCAGCATGTCCAGCGCGTACTGACCAATGCCCCGCGCCTGATTCGAATCGCGCGCCAACGTGATGTACGAATTGCCCACGCTTCTAATGCTCCTTTAGGGACAAGGGATGACGACGCGTCGAGAAGGTTCGGCCGGCATGTCACGAACTGATGTTTGGCGGATTATTGTTTGCGCATTGCGTGTTCGCAACGCCTCCCAACGGCCAGTCGCGGTGCGCGCCGTCTGCACAGCTCGCGGCATCGGCAATACCGCGAATCTCGATGGCCATAGACTATGCTGAGCGGAAGAACTCCTCCTGTCCGTCGAGCATTCGAAAAGGGTTCTTGTGAACGCGGCGTCCGTTGTAACGGTGCTTGGGGCGATTGAGTCAGCAGGCATCCCGGTTTGGATCGACGGAGGTTGGGGCGTCGACGCCCTGCTCGAAAAGCAAACGCGCAAGCATTTGGATCTCGACCTCATCGTGGCTCATGACCATGTCTCACTGTTGCGGTCAGTGCTTTCGGGGCTAGGGTTCTCGGCGGCAGGGCAGGAAAACCCGGAGAACTTCGTCGTGGAGCACCCCTCGCTTGGATCGGTGGATGTACACGCCATTGAGTTTGACGCCAGGGGCTATGGCGTTTTCTCCCTGCCGGATGGTCGGCGTTGGCCACTTCCACCTTCCGCTTTTGCGGGGCGCGGTACGATAGCTTCGCGAGTGGTGATGTGCCTCTCGGCGGAAGCGCAAGTGCACTGTCATGGGCAGGGCTACGAGCCATCGGCAACCGACTTGCAGGACATGGAACATCTTCAGCAACGTTTCGGAGTGGTGTTGCCACTGGGGCTTTGCCGGCAGAAGGACAGTTCGAGATAAGGGCACGACCGCGTCCTGCGTCACCACCAGTCTCGTTGCGCTGGAAGCCACGGCAGGGTGCTCGTAAGATGGAAACTGGCGCGGTCGCCGCGCCAGGGGGTGACCTTGACCGTGGCACGTTATGGAACTTGAGAAGCTGGGTCCGTACGTCATCGGCCGCACGCTGGGCCGCGGTGGCATGGGCACTGTTTATGCTGCAGTGCACGAGGACTCCGGGCAGCACGTCGCCATCAAGGTGCTCTCGGCGCCGTTGGCGGCGGACGAGGGATTTCGCGATCGGTTCGAGAGCGAAATCGAAACCCTGCGCAAGCTACACCATCCGAATATCGTGCGGCTCTACGGCTTTGGGGAAGAGCAGGGCCATCTCTTCTATTCCATGGAGCTGGTCGATGGAACCAGCCTGGAAGATGAGCTTCGCAACAAGCGGCGATTCGACTGGCGCGAAGTCACGCAGATTGCCGTACAGACGTGTCGAGCGCTGAAACATGCCCACGACCACGGGGTCATTCACCGCGATATCAAGCCCGCCAATTTGATGCTCACGTCCGACGGTAACGTCAAGCTCTCGGACTTTGGCATCGCCAAGCTCTTCGGCTCTCAAAGCATGACGGCAGCCGGCGGAGTGCTCGGCACAGCAGAGTTCATGGCGCCCGAGCAAGCCGATGGGCGGCCCGTCACGCACCGCTGCGATCTCTACAGCCTGGGTGGTGTGATGTACGCCCTGCTGGCAGGCCGGCCGCCGTTTCGTGCGGCTTCGCTGCCCGAGATGCTGCAGTTGCAGCGTTACGCCGAGCCCGATCCGGTTCGTCGGTACGCACACGAAACGCCCGTCGAGTTGGAAGAGATCGTCACCGAGCTCTTGGCCAAGGAGCCCGCCGACCGCATCGCCAACGCGCTCGTGCTGGGGCGTCGTCTGGAGGCGATGTATCACGGTCTTCTCGCCCGCGAGGCCCGCGCTGAAGAAAGCACGGGCGACGGTAGCGATTTCGACCTCTCGCCGCCCGAAGGGAGCGACCACACGAGTTCCGAGCTGGGACCCACTATCGCGACGCAGGGCCCGACAGACAAAGTGAGCAACGCCAAGCCGGAACGATCCGATTCGTCAACTCAGGATCGCATCGAAACGCGTGGTGCCGCGGATGATGCGGGCCAGGTGCCTGACAAACCCGAAACTCAGCCGACGCTCCCGCCGCCTTCGCCCGCGGACGAAGAGGGCTACACGTTAGCCGGCGGTCCGGATGACGACACGCTGCGAGGAACGGCGTCGCGGCAACCGGCGACACGGTTCACGACCGTCGAACAGGAGGCCGTCCGTCTTAGCGAAGAAGAACCGAGCACGCACCCACTGGCTTCACCACAGACCTGGGTGTTGGTCGCCGCCCTGTCCATGATCGTCGCTGGTGCCTGGTACTTCTCGCGGCCCGCATCGGCCGATTCGCTGTACGAAACGGTGGCCGCGGCGGCACGATCGGGTGAGATCGAGGCGTTGATCGAGCTCGAAGAGAAGATGCGCGAGTTTTGCCTGCGCTTTCCCAACGATGAGCGAAGGGCGCAGATAGACGACTACCTGCTGGAGATAGAACTCGACCGAGAGCAGCGCCGATTCGATCGCCGCGCCAAGCGGGTGGCTGCCGTAGGGGGACTCTCCTCGATCGAGCAAGCTTACTTCGAGGCGATCAGCCTGGTGAACAGTGATCCGGAGAGGGCCGAGACTCGCCTGCAGGCTTTGATCGACCTGTACGCGAATGCCGGCGACGTGAGCAAAGACGATCGTGAATGTCTTGAGCTGGCAGCCCGACAGGTTGCTCGATTGCGGCTCGAAGTCGAGACGCTCGCCGCCCAGAATCTGAGCGCCATCGACGAGCGGCTCGCAAAAGCCGCCGCGCTCGCGCCGAACGATCCAGAGGCGGCGCGGTCGATCTGGCAAGCCATCATCGAGCTCTATGCCGAAAAGCCCTGGGCGGCTGAAAAAGTGGCAATTGCCCGGCAGGCGCTGGGCGAAGCATCCTCGGGCGGCCAGGTATCTGCCGTCGAAGCGGGTCGTTGATTCTTGGGCGAACTGAAGCGTCGCGAGTGAGTCGACCGACGACGACGTGTATAATCGGCACGTGGATGGCTGCGACGCTCGCGGCGACCTTCCCGCCCGCTGTTCCCGCCAAGTTATTGGGATTGCTCGATATCGACCCCGGCGCCGTTGGCGCCGGGAGTGTGAGGTGCACCCCTATGTCATCATTCGCTGACGCCTGCGGAGTTCGCCATCGAAGAGCTGCAGTCGTCTTTTTGACGAGCTGCACGATTGCGCTCACGGTGCTGTGCTGCGGTGTCCCACGCGAGGCGTGCGCCGAAGAGGACAACCAGCAACTGACCGTCATCCCGGCCGAGATCGAATTGCGCGGTCCGGTGCAGCGCCATCGCGTGCTCGTCGAATGGCAAACAGTCGAAGTGGGTGGCGAGGCGGTGTTCTTCACCGGCGAGGCGATGCAGGAAGCCACGCTGGAGAGTAGCGATCCAGCGGTGGCGGTCGTCGAGGATGGATTCGTGATCCCCCAGGGCAACGGCACAGCAACGATCACCGCCACGCTTGATGGCGCAGAGGGTACTGCCACCATCACGGTCACCGGCTTCGAGAAGCCGTTTGTCTGGAGCTTTCGCAATCACGTACAGTCGGTGCTCACCAAAACTGGCTGCAACTCCGGAGCGTGCCATGGGGCGGCCGCAGGCAAGAACGGCTTCAAGCTTTCGCTACGTGGTTACGACATCGATGGCGACTTTGCGGCGCTGACGCGCCACGCACTTGGCCGGCGGATTGTCCCCAGCGATCCGGCCCGCAGTTTGATCCTGCTCAAACCAACCGGCGCCATTGCGCACGGAGGTGGATTTCGTTTCGACGTCGGGTCGCCCGAGTACCAAGTGGTCGCCGAGTGGATTGCAGCCGGTACCCCGCGAGCGACGCCTTTCGATCCGCGCATCGAGCATATCGAAGTTTTGCCAGCTCAAACGGTGCTCGCCACGGGCGACCAGCAGCAACTGATCGTGCGTGCCCACTTCAGCAACGGCCACGTGGAAGACGTGACGCGATGGGCTAAGTTCGAATCGACCAATGGTTCGGTGGCGGAGGTCGATAATCTGGGTCTCGTCCGCATTTCGGGAGAAGGCGAAGGCGCGATCAGTGTCTGGTATCTGAGTCGTGTCGAGACGGCCACGATCACCGTCCCCTATCAGCGCGAGGGTACAGAAGACTCTTTCGCGGCGGCACCACGTCGCAATTTCATCGATGACCTGGTTCTCGAAAAACTCGCACAACTGAACATCCCACCATCGCCGCGCGCGAGCGATAGCGAGTTTCTACGTCGGGCCTACCTCGACACGATTGGCACGCTGCCCACTGTCGAGGAGTCGCGAGCGTTTCTTGCTGACCAATCGGCTGACAAGCGTGACCGGGTGATCGATGCGTTGTTGTCGCGGCCCGAGTTTGTCGACTATTGGACGTACAAGTGGTCGGAATTGCTGCTAGTCAACTCGGCCAAGTTGCCCGCGCCAGCGATGTGGGCCTTCTCGAACTGGGTCCGCAACCATGTGGCCGCCAACACGCCTTGGAACGTGATGGTGCGGAAGCTGGTCACCTCGACGGGCAGCACATTGGAGAACGGGGCGACGAACTTCTTCGTGCTGCACCCCGATCCCACCGACATGTCGGAAACCGTCTCGCAGGCCTTCCTCGGGATGTCGATCAACTGCGCCAAGTGCCACAACCACCCTTTAGAAAAGTGGACCAACAATCAGTACTACGCGATGGCCAATCTGTTTGCCCGGGTGCGATTGAAGAACGCCTCGGGTATTGGCAACCAGCTAGTCTTCGCTGCCAGCGACGGCGATCTGGTGCAGCCACTGACCGGCAGCCCGCAGCCGCCGACGCCGCTCGATGGCGAAGCCCTGCCGATCGAGTCGCTGGAAGATCGCCGGGAACACCTGGCCGACTGGCTTGTATCGCCCGAGAACCCTTACTTCGCACGAGCGGTGACGAACCGGGTGTGGGCCAACTTCTTCGGCGTCGGCCTGGTCGAAGCGGTCGATGACTTGCGGCTCACCAATCCGGCCAGCAACGCGGAGCTGCTGGCCGCCCTTTCTCAACATCTTGTCGACAACGAGTTCGATCTCCGCGCGTTGATGCGGATGATCTTGCAGTCTGAAACGTATCAGCGGACCAGCGAACCCCTGAAGGCCAACGCGGCTGACACTCGTTTCTACGCGCGCTACTACCCGAAGCGGTTGATGGCCGAAGTGCTGTTGGATGCCATCGCGCAGGTGACGGATGTGCCGACTGAGTTCCCCGGTTATCCCAGCGGATGGCGCGCGGTGGCCTTGCCGGACTCCAATGTCGACTCCTACTTTCTGCAGACGTTCGGGCGGCCCGATCGCACCATCACCTGCGCCTGCGAGCGAAGCGATGAGCCGAGCATGGTGCAGGTGCTTCACTTGGCGAACGGCGATGCGATCAACGACAAGCTGGCGGCTGAAAACAACCGAATCGCGCACTTGTTGTCGGCCAATTTGGTGCCAACCGAAATCATCGAAGAAGCCTACCTGAGCGCGCTGTGCCGGCTGCCCAGCGAGCGCGAGGCGAGCGCACTCGCCGAGGTGTTCGCCGCCACGCCTCCTGAAGAGATGCGCCTCGCCGTCGAAGATTTGTTCTGGAGCCTGCTCAGCAGTAAAGAGTTCTTATTCAATCATTGATACGCGAGACGTGCGATTGCGTTCAGCTATCAACTTCGCAGGATCGAGCCCGTTATGAAACATAGCCTCGCGCTGGTCGCAACCTGCATGGCCGTTTGCTTCGGCGCGGTCGACATGGTGCGGGCGGACAAGCCTGCGCCGGAATTCGCCCAACACATCGCTCCGCTGTTGACGAAGTACTGCGTCGGCTGCCACGAGGGTGAAGATGGTGAAAGCGGGCTGGGCCTGGAGAGTTACGCCGCTCTGATGACCGGCGGCGAGCGGGGACCTGCACTTTTGCCCGGGCGCGGCAGGGAGAGTCGGCTGGTGCTGATGATTCGCGGCGATGTCGAGCCGCGAATGCCGCCCGACGACGATCCTGGTCCCACCGATGAAGAGTTGGCGCTGCTCGTTGCCTGGATCGATGCAGGAGCGAAAGGGCCAGACGGCGAGATGCCCGATCCGGCGACTCTGAATGTGCCGCACATCGAGCCGACCAGAACACCGAGGCGTCCGATTCAGGCCATCGCCTATCAGCCACCCGCTGGCGAGTTGATCGCCGTGGCCGAGTATCAACAGGTGCGGCTTCTGTCAGCGGCCAATCGTGGCACGGTTGCGCGGCTGGAAGGTCACGCCGGGAACGTCAACGCGTTGGTCTTTTCGGCCGACGGCACGCTGCTCGCCGCGGCGGCGGGTGAACCCGGCCTGTTTGGCGAAGTCAGCCTGTGGCGGCTGCCCGAGGCAACGCTGATCTCACGCTTTCGCGGGCACGCAAACAATCTGTATTCCATAGCTCTCTCGCCCGATGGCACGCTGCTGGCGACAGGTAGCTACGATCAACAGATCAAGTTGTGGAATACGGAGACCGGCGAGGAACTGGCGACGCTCGAGGGGCACAACGACGCCGTCTACGCATTGGCGTTCGGTCGCCATGCGCAACTTCTCGCCAGTGCCAGCGGCGACCGCACCGTCAAGTTGTGGGACGTGGGCAGTCGCCAGCGGCTGGAAACGTTCGGCCAATCGGCGAAGGAACTCTATGCGCTGGCGTTCAGTCCTGACGGCCAACGTATTGCCGCCGGCGGGGTCGACAATCGCATTCGCATCTGGCAAATCAGTCCCAGTGCGGCTGAAGGGACAAACGTCCTCCTTGAACCGCGGTTTGCGCACGAGGGCGCGCTGCTACAGCTAGCGTTCTCACCCGATGGACGTTGGCTGGCTTCTTCGGCGGATGACCGCACGGTCAAGCTCTGGCAGGCCGATCCCCTCGAAGAACGCCACCTCTGGGCGAAACAGTCAGATTGGGCAGTCGGATTGGCATTCTCGCCAGACAGCACGCACCTGGCGATTGCCCGACTCGACGGGTCGCTTGAAGTCCGCGAGGTTGAGAGCGGGCAGGTTGTCACTCCTGCTGCGCCCGTGCTGGCGTCGATCGAGCCGCGCGCCGTGCAGCGCGGCGTCGCGACGCGAGTACGGTTGCGCGGCGAACATCTCGGCGGCATTCAAGAGATCGCGCTAGCGGGTCGCACGATTGCATTCCAGTCGCAGCCCCAAGGCGTTTCGGACGGCACGTCGGTTTGGATCGATGTCACGGCACCGGCGGACTTGGAACAAAGCAGCTACGAACTATCGGTCACCACGCTGGGCGGGACGAGCGACAAAGTGTCGATCGAGGTCGACGAGCTTCCGCAGTTCGCAGAAGTCGAACCGAACAACCTGCCAAAACAGGCGCCTGAGGCGCGCCTGCCTGCCAGTTTTTGGGGCGCTTTGCCGACCGCCGGCGACGTCGATCACTACAGCTTTCTGGCGGAGGCCGGTCAGACGCTCGTATTTGACGTCCGCGCCGACCGGCAAAAATCGAAGCTCGACGCGGTGCTCACGCTCGGAGGCGCTTCGGGTGAAGTGCTGGCGAGCAACAACGACTACGAAGGTTCCGACTCCCTGCTGGCCTACACGTTCGCTGAGGCAGGTCAGTACACGATCCGCGTCTCGGACCTTCGCTACACTGGTTCTGAAGAGCACTTCTATCAGCTCACCGCCGGCGAAATTCCCTACGTGACGGGCTGTTACCCGACCACGGTTACCGCCGACGGCAAGAGTCCAGTGGAACTTGTTGGCTACAACCTGCCGGAAGATGCCCACGTGTCGCTTGAGCCAAGCGACGCGGGACGCGAGATTGACGTCCCTCTCGATCGCGCCGCTTACCGTTTCCGCGAAGCGCCGAAGGTGAAAGTCGTTGACGGGCCGCTCGTTGTCGAACAGGAGCCCAACGGCTCCATCGAAAACGCAACGAGATTGCCCGCGCCGGGTACGGCTGCGGGTCGAATCTTCGCCGGCGCGAGCGCGGCGTCAGGTGCTGAAGCGAGCGACGCGGACCTGTATCGCTTTTCGGCCAAGGCCGGCGAGCGCTGGATCGTCGAAACCGACGCCGCGCGGCGCGGCTCGCCGGTCGACACGATGATCGAAGTGCTGGATGCCCAAGGCGAACTGGTGCCGCGACTGCTGTTGCAGGCCGTGCGGGATTCCAACGTAACTTTTCGCGGCATCGACTCGCGGATTGCCGAAGTGCGGGTTGTGAACTGGGAAGAAATGGAGCTGAACCAGTATCTCTACATGCAGGGCGAAGTCTGTAAGTTATTTCGACATCCACGCGGTCCGGATTCGGGCTTTCAGTTCTACACCTGGAGCGGCGCGCGTATCGCCTATTTCAACTCCAGTCCGACCGCGCACCCGCTCGACGAACCCTGCTACATCGTGCAGCCTTTGCCCATCGGCGCAAAGCCGGTGCCGAATGGCCTGCCGGTCTTCACGCAGTACTACAACAATGATGACGATGGGTGGCGCAAAGCGGGCAATGATTCGTACGTTGAGTTTGTGGCACCGGCCGACAGCGATTACTTCGTCCGCATCAGTGACACGACGACCGCCAGCGGATCCCGGTACAGCTACAGCGTACGCATCCGTCGACCGCAACCCGATTTCGCGGTCACGGTTTCGCTGAATCGCAAAGTGGCACAGGGCGGAGGCAGCAACGTCGTGTTCACCGTCGATCGCCGCGATGGATTTGACGGGCCGGTGCAGATCGAAGTCACCAATTTGCCAGCGGGCTTTGAACTTTCCGCGCCGATTACGGTCGAGGCCGGGCACTTCGAAGCCGCAGCCGTGCTGTATGCAGCAACCGATGCTGAGCAAAAGACATTCCCTGACGCGGGAAAGATTGTCGCCCGGGCCCAAGTTGGCGACCGGGAAGTTGCGCACGACGCCGGCAACCTGGGACAATTGGAGGTCGTCGCGCCTGGCAAGCTGGCCGTGCGACTGGAACCAGTTGAAGGTGACGAGCTCGTCATCACGCCGGGCAGTTCGGTGCCGGCGCGCTTAGTCGTCGAGCGGCGTGACTTCGACGATCGAATCAGCTTCGAAGTGGCCAATCTCCCGCACGGTGTGATCGTCGATGACATCGGGCTCAACGGCGTGTTGATCACTGAAGAGCTTAGCGAACGCCGGATCTTTCTCACGGCCCGCGACTGGGTTGCTCCAACCGCGCGCTGGGTGCACGCAGTGACGAACAACGCCGGCGGCCAGGCTTCACCGCCAGTGCGGTTGCGCGTACAGCCGCCTACCGAGTTGGCTCGCGGCGAAGCGGAGCAGTAACCGCATGCGCGAGCCCGAACGGTCGTCATCCGGATTTCCTACAGTCCGCCTGCGGAGACTCCGCCAGAATCCCGCAGTGCGAGACCTGGTGCGCACGACCGAGTTGCATGCAGGACGGTTGATCCTTCCGCTTTTCGTCCGTGCAGGCGATGGGCCACCGCGCCCCATCGATGCTATGCCCGGTCATTCTCAATGGACAATCGACAGGCTGGGCGAAGAGGTTCGTGCTGCGGCAGACCTCGGCCTGGGTGGGATCATTCTGTTCGGCATTCCCGCGGCGAAAGACGCCACGGGCAGCGACAGCTACAACGACTCCGGCATCATGCAGCGGGCCGTTGAGGTGGCCAAACGCGCCGCTCCCGACTTGCTAGTCGTCACGGATGTCTGCTTCTGTGAATACACCGATCACGGGCACTGCGGCGTGTTGCGCGAGCACGGTGGGCGCGTCGACGTCGACAACGATGCCACGTTGGAGCTACTCGTGCGGCAAAGCACCAGTCACGCCCGCGCAGGAGCGGACGTCATCGCGCCCAGCGGGATGATCGACGGCATGGTGGGTGCCATACGTGGCGGCCTGGACGGCGCCGGTTTCACTCAGGTGCCGATCCTCAGCTACGCGGCAAAGTACGCCAGCGCCTTTTATGGTCCCTTTCGCGAAGCAGCGGAAAGCGCTCCGCAGCAGGGCGACCGGCGCGGCTACCAGATGGATCCCGCCGCCGCGGCCACCCAAGCGCTGCGCGAAGTCGAGCTCGACCTGGCCGAGGGGGCCGACATGGTGATGGTCAAGCCGGCGCTGGCTTACCTCGACATCGTACGATTGGTGCGAGATCGCTTCCCAGGAGTTCCTCTGGCCGCCTACAACGTCTCCGGCGAGTTCAGTATGGTGAAGGCCGCCGCCGAGCGCGGCTGGATCGACGAGCAGGCCGTCGCTCGCGAGACGCTCACCGCGATTCATCGGGCAGGCGCCGAGATCATTCTGACCTACTGGGCAAAGGATGTCGCGCGCTGGCTGCGGTAAGTCACGGCGGAATCTGGAAGAGGCTCGCCTGCGCGACATCGCGCTTGGCGCATAGAGTGAAGGAGCAACACACCCGGTGACCAAGTCTCGCTCGCGTAGTCACGCGGCATACGCCGAAGCTCGAAAGCGGATTCCCGGCGGCGTGAACAGTCCTGCCCGGGCGTTTGGAGGGGTCGGCGGCGAGCCGATCTTCTTCGAGCGCGGTCGTGGGCCCCACTTGTTCGACATCGACGGCAATCGCTACATCGATTTCGTCGGTTCGTGGGGGCCACTGATCTTGGGCCACGCTCATCGAGCGGTCACAGAGGCGATCGAAGCGGCGCTTCGCCGCGGCACCAGCTTTGGTGCGCCGACCGAAGCCGAAACGCAGCTCGCCACACTGATCATCGAAGCGGTGCCGTCGATCGATGAAGTGCGGCTGGTGAACTCGGGCACCGAAGCGACCATGAGCGCCATTCGCCTGGCGCGCGGCTACACCGGGCGTGAACTGATCGTCAAATTTGCCGGCAACTATCACGGGCACGTCGACAGCCTGCTGGTCGCGGCCGGAAGTTCGGCGGCGACACTCGGCGTGCCCAACTCGCCGGGAATCACGGCGGGCACCGCCGGCGACACACTCGTGCTGCCCTACAACAACATTGGCGCCCTGACCGAAGCATTTAACAAGCATGGCGATCGCATCGCAGCGGTGATTGCCGAGCCCGTCGTCGGCAATATGGGATGCGTTGTTCCCGACCAGAGTTTTCTCGCTGCGCTTCGCAAGCAGACGCACGACAGCGGCGCGGTGCTGATCTTCGATGAAGTCATGACCGGCTTCCGTGTCGCGTACGGTGGAGCGCAACAACTCTTTGGGGTGACGCCCGACTTGAGCACGCTGGGCAAGATCGTCGGCGGCGGGCTGCCCCTGGCGGCCTATGGGGGCCGTGCTGACATCATGGAGCAAGTGTTGCCGGCTGGCCCGGTGTTTCAGGCGGGCACGCTAAGCGGCAATCCACTGGCTACCGCCGCCGGCATCGCCACACTCGAACAACTCCGCGATGCGCATCCGTATCCGCAACTCGAAGCGCTCTCCGCGCAGCTCGAAGCAGGGCTTGTCCGCGCAGCCAGCAGCGCAGGAATCCCGCATGCGACGGGCCGTGTCGGCAGCATGTTGACGCTCTTCTTTCACGAATGCCCTGTCCGCTCGTGGAACGATGCCGAGCAATGCGACACAGATCGATTTGCACGCTTCTTCTGGGGCATGATCGAGTGCGGGATCTACCTGCCTTGCAGCCAATACGAGGCCATGTTCATCTCGGCGGCGCACGGCAAGGAAGAGATCGACGAGACGATACAAGCCGCCGAAACGGTCCTAGGTGTGCTGGCCGGATCGCCGGAATCCGCGTGAGGCCTGTTCGCGGTGGGGCCGCTGGCAACCAACTGCGCAAAGAAAAAGGGTCCACGCGATGCGGCCTGCGCACGCACGGACCCTTGGCCCAGATGTGGCCTTCGCGGCAGGTCGGCGTGGCGACGGCCGTGCAGACCGAAAACCGTCCCCACGCGAGAGGCCGGCAGCCGTTTTCTGCAACCTGAGCACGAACTTTTCGCCAATCGGCCAGGTTGTGCGCGACCAATGCCCCGAACCGCGAGTTCGGTGTGGACACCTCCCAAGCGGCCGCTGGCCGCGCCGCGAGACACTGGGCCGGTCCAATAGGTCCCAGAAAGTTGGGAACCGGACGCGAAATCTGCGATTTGCGATGAGAACCATCACCACCACCAAAATGCCATAAGAACCGTAGGCTTTGTTGGCGCATCGGCCATTCGTGGTTAGAACAGACTTGCCAGGCACGAAGACGGGCGCCTGCGCATGCTCGATTCCGTCGAGCCAGCAGGATACTAAAACGGGGCGGCATCCGAGCAATCGGTGACGCATGGCTTCGTCCATTGGGAACGATCGACCTCTCGTAGGCTCGCCTGATTCGCAGAGCATGTCACCGGGTGAATACGTCCCGCGCGACGGCGCGGCAGACGAAGACCGCATCGCGCAGGCCCGCGCGGGGTCGAGGGACGCGATGGGCGAACTGTTTGACGGCTGCCGGCGCTACATCACGCTGATCGCGAATCACGTACTCAATCCGGCGCTGCGGCCCAAGGTTGGCGCGTCGGATCTGGTGCAAGAGACGTTTCTGGAGGCCCAGCGCGACTTTGGCAAGTTTCGCGGTCACACGCGCGGTGAGTTGTTCGCGTGGCTGACACGGATCTTGAAGAACCGCTCGCTAAAGTCCGCGCGCCGCTATCGCGGCACCGACAAACGCGACATCCGGCGCGAGCGCAATGTGGATCTGAATCGCTCGCACCGAATCGATGCGGCGGCCTGCGACATGCAGACTCCCAGCGGCGTTCTCATGGCGGCCGATGAAGAGCGGATGCTCACCGAGGCACTCTCGCGCCTTAGCCCAGACCATCGCCAGGTGATTGAGCTGCGCAACTGGCACCGTCAGTCGTTTGCCGAAGTCGGCACCGCGATGGGGAGGTCGACCGAAGCAGCGCGCAAGCTCTGGAGTCGCGCCGTCGAGCAGCTCGCCGAGCAACTGCCGGGCGAGTCATGAGTACCAGCGGCGGCGAACACGACGACGAATTCATTGAGCGGCTCGAATCGCTCGATCTGGCCATCGCTGCGCGTGCACACGACGAGAAAGCCCACGAGTCGCAAGACGCCGACTCGGATGGCGAGGGTGACGAGCGCATGCGCCGCGCTCGCGTCTGCCTCGATTTGCTTGACCGTGCCCGCAGGCAGGCAAGTGACGACACAGAACGTGCGGATGCAGCAACGGAGACTCCGAACCCGGAGGGTGAGTCAGCAGGCGGCCTGCTGAGCGAAGACATCCAGCAACTTGGCCGGTTTGAGATTGTCCGCGAACTGGGGCACGGCGGGCTGAGCGTCGTCTTCCTCGCCAATGATCCGAAGCTGGGACGGCAGGTGGCCCTGAAGGTGCCCCGTCCCGAAGTGCTGGTCGAGCGATCGATGCGGCGCCGCTTCATGCGCGAAGCGGAGGCTGCCGCGCGGCTCGACCATCCGCACATCGTGCGCGTGTACGAAGTGGACGAAGATGGCCCGGTTTGTTTCATCGCCTCTGAGTATTGTCCAGGCATGACACTCGCCGCATGGCTGGCCGGGCGCAATGCGCCGGTTCCCGCCGAGGTAGCCGCACGGCTGATCAACGACTTGGCTGCAGCCGTCGAACACGCACACAGCCGGGCCGTACTGCATCGCGACATCAAGCCCAGCAATGTACTTGTTGAGGTTGATCCGCTACGGGCCGATCGAATCGTGCGCGTGCGTCTGGCCGATTTCGGCATGGCCAAGTTGCTGGAGCAAGGTGGAGGTGATACGCGGAGCGGGGCCATCATCGGTACACTCGACTATATGCCGCCTGAGCAGGCCAAAGGGCGCCCCGAAGAGGTCGACGTACGGGCCGACGTCTATTCACTGGGCGCCATACTCTACGAACTGCTGACCGGCGTGCCGCGCGTGCGCGGCGTCACGAACGTCGACGCGCTGCGCCAAGTGCTCTTCGAAGAACCGCCCACGCCCAGGCGTATTCGCCCCACGATCCCACGCGACGTCGAAGCCATTTGCCTGAAGTGCCTGGCGCCGCGCCCCAGCGATCGCTACGCGACTGCGCACGGCTTGATCGTTGACCTGCAGCGATACCTCCGGGGCGAGCCAACCATCGCGCGTCCTGCGGGTGCCGTAGAGCGAATCTGGAAGTGGTCGCGACGGCGCCCGGCGTGGGCCACGCTGGCTGGTGCATCGGCCGTTGGTTTGATCACGGTGCTGGCGGTCGTGTTTGCCTACAATCGTGAGCTTGGCCGAGCTCTGGCCTCTGCCGATACAGCGCGTGAGGGCGAGGCCATCGCGCGCGAAAATGCCGAATCCCTGCAGCGAGCCGCTGAAGATCAGGCGCGGCGGCTACGCCGACTTCTTTACGCGGCCGACATGAGGTACGCGTTCGAAGCCTGGGAACATGGTGATGCCGCCATGGCTCGCGAACGGCTGCTGCGCTACGCGCCGGAAGCGGGGGAGGAAGATTTGCGCACGTTCGCGTGGCACTTTCTCTGGCGCCGCTGCGCCCCAAGCGGACGACCGCTCATCGGACACGACGGAGACGTTTATGCCTTGGCGTTCGCGCCCGCGGGCGATCGCCTGGCGACTGTGGGTGCCGACGGCACGGTGCGGCTGTGGGCGGTCAACGAAGCTCGCGATGCGCGCGTGCTTGGTCAGCACAGTGGCGAAGTCAACGCCGTTTCCTGGTCGCCAAAGGGAGATCACATTGCCACCGCGGGCGATGACGGTGCGGTCCGGATTTGGGAAGCCGATGGCAGCGACGCGGCGCCCGTGACAACCCTGCAAGTCCCTGATTGCGACTCGGTGTATGCCGCGTGCTTCTCATCGAATGGCGCAGTCATAGCCACCGGAGGGACTGACCAAGTCATCACGCTGTGGAACACGGACAGCTGGTCGGCCGAGGCCCAGCTTACTGGTCACACCGGGGATGTCGAGTCGATTGCCGTATCGTCGGGTGGAGAATTGTTGGCCTCGGCGAGTGCCGACGGCACCGTCGCTCTGTGGGACACGGCTGCCGGAACCCGCAAACTGGTTCTCGATGGGCACGAGGGCCGACTTAGCTCGGTGGCCTTTTCGCACGACGACCGGCTGTTGGTCTCCTGCGGCCTCAATGATCAGACCGCTCGCGTGTGGAACGTCGGCAGCGGGGATGAAATAGGCGTGCTAACCGAACATGCCAACTGGGTACACTCGGCAGCATTCTCGCGCGACGATTCGCTGATCGCGTCGGCCTGCAAGGACGGCGTCGTACACCTCTGGGATGGTGCGACCTACGAGCGCCTGGCAAGCCTGCTGGGTCACGACGGCCGCGTCTGGGCCGTGCGGTTTGCTCCGCAAAGCAACGCGTTGGCTACTGCGGGCGCGGATGGGAAAACGCTGCTTTGGTCGCTGGACGAGGTACACCAGCGCAAGGTCACGCAGAGCTATCCGCGCGGCATCCAGAGCATTGGCATGTCTACGGGCCGGTCAGCCATGGTGCTTGGTCGGGACGACGGCGTGCTGCACCTGGTCGACGAGCAGGGCCGTTCGCTCTGGGAATTGAACGTCGCCGCGGGACACACTCGGCGGTACTTCGACGTTTCGCCGGATGGCACGCAGTGGGCGGCCGTAACAGCACCGGGTGAGATTTCAATCGGAAGTATGGAGACCGGCGAGCGACTGCATGTGCTGGGCGATGGCTCGCAACGACTCGGCTGCCTGCGGTTTTCGCCGGACGGCGCCCACCTTGCCGCAGGAGATAGCTCAGGCGGAATTCATGTTTGGAATTCGAGCGACGGCAGCCTCGTGTCGCGCTTCTCGGCGGGCGCGAAGCCAGTGCTCTGTCTCGACTATTCGCCGACCACTGGAGAGCTCGCCGTCGCAGGAGAACTGCGCCGCGTGGCAATCTTCTCGCCGAGTGATGGTCGTGAACGGCACTCGCTGAAAGGCTACCCGAGGCGCATCAATGCGCTGGAGTTCTCTCCCGATGGCTCAGCGTTGGCCATCGGCGGCGAAGATCGCGTCGTGACGTTGTGGCGCACCGGCGACGGGACTCGGTCCACACTGGTCGGACACGAGTCGCACGTTCAGGCAGTTTGCTTCTCCCCAGACGGCCACACGCTTGCAACCGCATCCACCGACCGCACGATGCGACTCTGGGACCTCCGCGCGCTCGAGGAGATCGCCGTCTTCGCCAATCATCCGGGCCCGGTGAACGCAGTAGCCTTCACCGCAGACGGGCGCACGCTCTGCGCCGGTGGTGGTGTCGCGCCGGCGGACGAAGCTGACAGTCATGCGGCAGGCGGCTACGCGATTTGGCGTTCGGCAGCGCGCGAATGATGGCGCGCGGGTGATTCATGCGGCGAATGGCCTTCAGTTCGACGCCCTCAATCGTTTGATGCCGCGCAACAAAAACCCGGCACAGGCGGGGCAGATACCTGTGACGGGTCATGCCTAAGATGAGGCGCGGCGCAAGGCCGCGCACACCCAAGGGCATTCAGATTTTGGAAGCAGGAAATGCGCGATACAACCCTACCTTTGGGGAGCCGTGGTAAGCCCGGCATAGAGCGTTGATGGGCGCTGTCTGACCCCTGTGGATACTCGCCGTTTGTGAACACCGCTGGCCGACGTCGAGACCAGGCCGCAACCGAACAGCCACTCACTTGGTGCACAACACAGCGGGAACCACAAGCCGGCCCTGAACCTGGCGACGGGACATCTTGCCTCGTCGTCGGCATTGCTCAGCAGCCGCTTGCAACTCGGCGTCGCAGCCAGGGAGGTCGAAGTGTCGGTTTCTTCGGGAGACCGCTGCGTGAAATACATTTCGCTGGCGGCGGAATCGAACGCGGAAGAGTGCAATCGACATCGATGTGCGGGCCGGAGTTCGTTCGGTGTAGAGTTTCTGGACCGGCTGTGCGGCGCTGTTCAGAATGATACCCGCCGAGGGTGGCCGCGAGTGTCACTCCTTCCAACTCGGCGAAGTATGCTTTCATCAACGCACAACGGATCGGCCCAACGCGATTGGCCTCAGGGAGCAGCAACCATGCACTTTCGATTCGGCATCATGCTCACATGTGTCATCGGCGCCCTCGTGGCGGGTGTATCGCCAACGGCGGCGCGGGCTGGTGATGCAACGGTCGCATCTGCCGGGAGCGCCGTCGTGGAACGCCAGCCACAGCTCATGCGGATGCATGTCGAGGTGGCGGCTCGCGCAGACACGCTTGAAGAGGCGCTCGAAATCCTCGCCGAGCGGACGCGCGATGCGCGCCGGAAGCTCGGCGAGTTGAACGCCGACGCTGATTCGATCGAACTGGGATCACCGAAGTTGCCCCTGCCGGAAGGCGGCTTCGCCGATCTGATGATGGCCGGCATGCGCGAAGACTTTGGCGAGGATCCCTTGGGCGAAGATGAGGGAGTCACCGTGAGTGCGCCTCTGACCGCAGCCTGGGAGATTGACGATTCGGCAGACGCTGCAGCGCGCTTGTTGGATGCTCACACGCTGCAAACGAACATTCGCGAAGCAGACGTGGCCGGAATGGCAGGCGACGAACGTTTTGAGTTCGAGCAAGAGGCCGCCGCCGAGATGATGGCCATGCGCGGGCTGATGAACATGTTTGGCGGTTCGGACCCTCCCGGTGTGCCGACTTTCGAGTTCGTCGCCACGATCAGCGACGACGAGCGACGCGAGGCCTTGGCGTCCGCCTTCGCTCAGGCGCGTGCTGAAGCTGAGTTGCTCGCGGCAGCGACCGGCTCGAAGTTGGGGGCCCTGGTATCGATCAGCAGCTCGGTTGCATCCAGCGGCGGCGGTGAAATGGATTTCGACGACCTGATGGGCATGTCGATGCAGATGATGTCGCAAATGATGGGAGGAGGTACCAGCTCGACCGCACCGACGACCCCCAGCCCGGCGAATCCTAACGAGATCGTCGGCGATCAAGTGAACTCCGTGGCGGTCGAGTACGTCGTCAGCGCAGCGTTCGCGCTGGAGCCTTAGGGCCTCCGTACTCGCGTACTCTGCGTCCACCACGTCACGCTGCAGCACGCTATCGCGTGTCAGTGGCTAATCATCGACGGGCAGGCCGCGTTGCCGGCGTCTTTCGCGCATCAGCTTGCTCAATTCCTTGAATTGCGACTGAAGTTCGGGCGTTAGCTTTTGGGCCAGCAGACTCATCATCTGCTGTCGCATCTCCGGCGACGGTTGAAACCGGCCGCCGCCGGAATCCATGGCGTCGATCCTGCGGTCGAGTTCGGCCGTCCGCTGGGATTGCGGCAGGGCGAAGAACTCTTCAATCCGGGTGCGAATACGGGCAACCATTCTCTGCTGCATGACGCTGGGCAGCGTGTCGAACATCGCCTCCGCCTCGCTGAGATCGGCAGCATCGCCGTTTTCGCCCGCTTCGATGTCGAGCGATGGACCGGTAGCGGCGGAAGCCTCGCCTTCGGCCGAAGCGCTTCCGCTCGACACGCCTCTGCCGTTGGCGCCTGCAAACCAAACAGCAAGTGCCACCAAAATCAGAGCAATGGCGGCGCTGCACATGCGGACGAGGGTTACGCGCATCTGGTGGTCCTTAGCTCCGTCGAATCAGTATGGGGTGCTCTAGGCATAAGAGCTCTCCAAAGGGTTGCATGGTATGTTCCAAATCGTCTTGCTACATGTTGGGGGTGAAGGTTGCCTCGGCAATCCAACAGCCAATGCGGTCCGTCACACCAGGTCTGCCATCCGTTGCATGTCGGCCTGAGGGAAGAAGCGGCGGATCGTGAGCCCCTGTACGATGATGGAGAAGCAGGCCGTGCCGTAGACCATGGCGACTAGCAGCGAACGCTCGGCCTCAGGCGGCAGTGACAACGCGAGCGCGATCGACAGGCCGCCGCGCAACCCACTCCATGTGAGAAGATTCACGAGCTGCAGCCGCGTGCTATTGAAACCATCGTGCCCGGCCGCCAGTCCCAGTGGGACTGCAACGCTAATCCAACGTCCGGCGAGCACGCACACAATGGCGATGCTCATCGCAGCCAGGCTCCGCCCGGAGATGTCGATCAACAGAGCGTGCATGCCGATCAACACGAAGAGCGTGGAGTTGAGCAATTGATCGACGGCTCCCCAAAACACGTTAAGCCGTTCGGCGGCGGCCTGCTCCAAGGCCCCGCGCAGACTGAAGTTTCCGACAATCAGCCCCAGAATGACGGTGGCGATGAGCGCTGAAACGCCGATGTGTTCGCCCAGAGCGAAGGCGCCAGTCACCGCGGCGACGGTAACGAGCAACCGTGAGGTATCGGTCGTCGTCCCCGCTAGCAGGAAGTGTGTCGCGGCACCCACGGTGAGTCCGAGCACAATCGCTCCGACGACTTCGTAGAGAAAGAGTTGCACCGCGGTTCCGGGCGCAGCGGTCTCGCTGCCGGTGGCGATGCCCAGCAGCAGCGTAACCAGCACGACACCGATGCCGTCGTTGAACAGCGATTCGCCATCGATGAGCCCTTCCAGCCGCTTGGGCAAACCGGCACTGCGGAGAATGGCCAGCGCCGCGATCGGATCAGTCGGTGAAATGATGGCGCCAAACAAGAGCGCCACGGCCAATGGGATGTCGATCCCGATCAAGCCCAGCAAGAGCCAACAACTTATTCCGATCAGCAGCGTCGCGATCAGGGTGGCGCCGAGAGCCAGGGCGGCGATGATCTTCCGTTCGCACTCGATTTCCGCCAATGGCACGTCGAGCGCGCCGGCGAATAGCAAGAAGCACAGCGTCCCGTGCAGAAACGTCTCGCTGAAGGCAATCGACGCGACGTACTCTGTCGCCTGGTCGGCCCACGTAACACCGGAAGTGCGAAGGGCGATCACCAGCACAGCAGCGACAAGCGTGCAGAACGTGAGCCCCAGCGAGCATTCCCACTTGAGGAACTTCTCATTGATGAAGCTCAGCGCTGCCGTGATCGTCAGCAGAATGGCCACAGACGCAAGAAAACTCATTGTTTTCACCTCACGCGCCAGCAGCGGGTCGGGCCGGTCATCACGCAACAACGAGATGCGTATCGAATCTGTAGTGCGTTGCTTCACATCCTAAGACGATCTGGATGTCGGCGGCAATCTGCCACGCTGGCGCAATTGTCGTTGAGCGATAGAATGTCGTCTTCATCCGACAAATCGCTCGCCGCAACCAGCTAGAAGATACGATCCGATGCCACTGCACGACATCCACTGCCGGTACTTCTCTCAGGAGGATCTGTTGGGTGCCGGTTGCCTCGACATCCGCATGGCCATGGACGCGGCGGAGCGGGCCTTGCGGGCCTTTCACGAGGGTGACGTGCTGTTCCCGGAAAAGATCGTGCAGATCTTCAACGACGAAACCCAAGAGAGGATCAACTGTCTGCCGGCCACGTTTCGCAGCCGCAAGATCTGCGGTGTGAAGTGGGTCTCGGTCTTTCCGCCCAACCCGGTGAAGCACGGCATCCAGAACCTGTCGGCGGTGATCATTCTCTCGGAGATCGAGCACGGGTTCCCGATTGCCTTCATGGAAGGCACGCTGTGCTCCAACATTCGCGTGGGCACGATCGGCGCGCTGGGAGCCAAGCACCTGGCCAGGCCCGACTCAGAGACGATCGGCTTCATCGGTGCCGGCGAGCAGGCCAAGATGCACCTGATCGCGATGAAGACCGCCCTGCCCTCATTGCGTGAGTGCCGCGTGGCGGCCAAGCTGACCAGTGAAGAAGATCAGTTCGAAAGCGAAATGTCTGCCATCCTGCCCGACCTGGAGTTCGTCAAGGCAGGGACCGATCTGGGCGCAGCCATCACCGGTGCCGACGTCATCGTCACCGCCACCAGCGCCCAGGCGCCGCTGTTGAAAGCCGAGTGGATGAAGCCCGGCGCGTTCTACAGTCACGTGGGCGGCTGGGAAGACGAATTCGCCGTGGCCAAAAACTGTGACAAGATCGTGTGCGACGACTGGGAGACGGTTAAACACCGCACCCAAACCCTCAGCCGCATGTATCAGGCCGGTGAGCTCACCGACGACGACATCCACGGCAATCTGGTGGAGCTCGTGATGGGCACTAAGCCGGGCCGTGAGAGCCCCGACGAACGCAACTATTTCAACGCCGTCGGGCTGGCCTACCTCGACGTGGCCATTGCTATTGCCATGTACGAACGAGCTACCGAAGCCGGCCTCGGTCAGGATCTCCAGATCCAACACGAGATGATCTTTGAGCATGCCCGGCTCAAAGACTGGGTGCGAGTCTGAAGATCACGGCGTTACGCCGCGCGCTGTAACCGCGTATCGAACTTTTCGGCGTCGAGAAAAGGGGCGAAGGGGCCTCGGCCGCAGAGTACGCGGCCAACGCGGTAGCGGATTTGCCGGTCCCAACGCAGTGGTTGATGCGACAGTTGGCCGATACGTTGGCGGAATTCGGCGTGCTGCTGTTCTGTGATGGCCGGATAGTCCGGGCCGGCCGCCAATGCCCAAACGCTCTGCGGCCGCTTCGCCGGTCCGTGGTAGCCGACGATTTTGTGCGGCAGCTCCGACAACAGCGACGAAAGCGCCTCGGGCGTGAATCGCCAGTAGTCGTTCGGGTAGGCGTGAATGTGAAAGCTGAAGGGGCAACTGACGAGCATCAGTCCGTCAGGGCGCAGGACGCGCTGCACTTCCTCGAAGCCCCGCCAGAAGTGTTCGACGTGCTCGAAGACGTTGAGCGCGATGATCGAGCCAACGCTGGCACTTTCGCGCGGCAGGGCCTCGACATTCTCGACAGAGTCGACTCCCGGCCCAGGACGCATGTCAACCCCGACGTACTCCTTGCCCTCGAACACAGTGCGCAGGCAGGCAATGTCTTCCTGACCGCTTACTTGGTACGAGCCGATTTCCAGAATGGGGCCGGGAAACTCGAAGGTTGCCGCAGCCGCGCGAGCTACACCCGCTATGAAGCCGTTCATCGACGCATCTCCTGCCAGGAACGCTAGCAAGCTTGCCCGCATACGCCCGAGGCGTGGGCGTCGAAAGTTTCGGCTCCAGCAGCCGGGCGACTTTAACGATTGTGCGGAATAGGCGTAGTCGTGAGAGGAAGTACGCAGTGATGCCAGGGTGTGAGATTCCTCGAAATTCGCACGGCACGATCGCAGTGGTCAACTCGGGGATTGATCCGCAATCCGGTGACTCCTCACAAGTACGGGCTGTTCTTCCACCAACGACCCTGTCCGGAAAAACATCGGCGCGGAGTTAGGCTGCGGCTAGGATGCGACCGGTGCTGGCGCACGCCCGGTCGAGGCTGTCACCTTCACAAGTCCATCGTCGAGTGAAGCACATGGCTGACATCCGATACGAAGACCACACAGACGGCGTTGCTCACAAGCTGCGGCAGTTGCAAGCAGTTCTTGCGACCGGCAAGTTGGATTTAGCGCTCTCGCTGACGGAGTCGCTCAAATCGACCTTGGAATTCGACCGGCAGTTGCAGTCGCCGTCGGCAGCGGCTGATCTCGCTTCAGACGCGTTTCAGGCAACCAGCGAGCTCCCGGCGCCATGGGCCGCCTGGGCCGAGGGCTGGAGCTACTGTAAGCCCATGCAGTTGTTCGAGACGGTCGGCATCGAGCGAATTGGCGAGCTCGTCGACATCTCAACGGCCTTTCACGTCGAACAAATAGACGATCCATTCCGAGAAGTCCGGGTTGCTCGGGTCGATACGGCATCGGCCACATTGGTCGAGGTGCCCAGTCAAGTCTACGACCAGACGCGAAGCGGCGACGAGGTTCGTGTCCGCGTCGTGTTTCCGGCGGCCGTCCCCGCGCACGAACAGGCGGCCTATCTACTTTTCTTCGGGAACCCCAATGCCGAACGACCGCACTACGTGACTGATCTGCGCGCGAGCGGTGAAGGGTACGGCCTTGACATCGAGAATCATCACTTTCGGGCCCGGTTGTCGCGGCAGATGGGGCAGTTGGAACGTCTGATCTCGAAGCGTCAGCATGGCCTAGAGCTCTATGCCGGAGGCAAAGGACACGGCGAACCGCCCAACATCGATTGGGCACACGACTACGTGGATGAAGGCCACTTTCAGAAGCTACGTGCCCGCAATTGGTCGCGATGCCCCAATTTCGAAGTCATTCGGGGTCCCCTTTGCGTGCGCGTCAGGCGTTGGGGCTTCCCGCATAGTCCGATCCATCCCGTATTCACGCCGAGCCGGATTCATATCGATCAAACCTACGTCTTTCTCGCAGGTATGCCGTACTTCTTGAAGGACGGAAGGATGGACGCCGTGCAGAAAGTGAACATTGCCGCCATGCGCGACGATGAATGGGTGTTTTCAGGCTACTCATTCACCGACACATTGTGGATTGATGCGCAGGGGCGACTGCACGAAGGCAGCGTGCCCACCTCACACGCGCAGAATCTCTGGGGCGTTGGATTCTACAATCGTCAAAGCCGAGACGCGTTTGTCGCACTTTGGTTGGAGCATACGTCCGAGAAATTCGCAGGTTTGCAACACGGCGGCGCGCCAACGCTGCACTACGACGGGCACGGTCAACTCTGGAGTCGCTATCCCGCGGAACAGACGACATTGCCGGCGGGGGCCTCGATTCGTCAGCGAAATGCCTATCTTTTTGCGGAGTTCCCGCAGCAACAGCCGGAGGCGATTGTGGAGCGTCTACGGCACCAACTCCTCAATCCACTCGAAGTCCGGGCTGGAGTTGTCCCTCCCGCCATGCGACCGGCCGCTCACGGCAGCCTGGCGCGGTACGGCGAGACTGCGAAGACGGCCAAGCTTAAACCCGCGATTTGGAATGCACTGCGCGAAGTCCGTGACGAGCAGCTCTACACCATCGACGCCAACGTCGTTGATCTGGGTTATGTGTACGACGTCCGAGAGCGCCACGGCACGGTGCATGTGCTGGTCACGATGCCTCATCGTGGACGCCCTGTCTTCGAATTCTTGGTTACGGCGGGAGGAGGACGCGTCGAGCCGGGTATCCGTGAACGTCTCCTGCAGATCCACGGGGTTCGGGACGTCGTTGTCGAACTCTGCTGGGATCCGCCTTGGACAGTTGCCCGGCTCTCAGATGCGGCCCGTACGGCGCTTGGGTTGGCCGATTCCGCCTGATGATGGCAACGCTGGCATTCGGGCGTGCACCGCACTGGCACAAGCGTCAGCGCTGTGCCCATATTGCCCTATCTCAGGCGCCGCTCAGGTTGGCCTCGTTCCACCAGGACATAAGCTGTGACCAAGAATGCGAATAGAGTCTTGCCGATCGCGCCTTGCGTACGAAGAAGCAGGTAGAGTCCGCTCGGCTAGCGATATCGTCGTGGGCCCGGTCCCCAAGGACAGATGCCCGCGAGCTTGCGTGACGACAGGAGGTCGGCGATGCGGGAAGCCATCGAAGAGATCGGCAAGTTCCACGGTGCCCTGATGCAGATCAAGGCGACGATCGTCGCCTTTGGCTCGATTGTCCTGGGCGTGGTGCTTGCCTTTTGGTGTCCGGCGGAAATCCGCGAAGAGATCTCGATTCACCGGGAGCTTGGTGTCGGCGTAATGGTTTTCGGCACCTTGTTCGCGCTGGCGCTGTTCGCCGACACTGGTCCTGGCTCGATCGGCCAGCGCGCCAAGTCATTGCTACTCGGCACAATCACCGGCGCGATGGCCGCCCTGGCAGTCTATGGCCAGTTTGGCCCGCAGGGATCCATTAGCTTTATCGGAATGCTCGCGCTTGTGATCTGCGGCCCATTCAGCCTGTTCGCACTCTGGGAAGTCATCAGCGGCAAGCCGGACGTGACGCGTAATCCCTAGCGACGGCGAATTCAACCTGGATTCACGTGGCAATCGGCCGATAGCGATCGGCGTCGAGGAAATATTCGAGTAATTCGCCGGGGTGCTCGAGCGGGCAGACGCTGTCTGTTCGCTCAGACTGCCCAATGCTCTCGTACAGAGCCTTGAGCAGCTTGCCGCAGCCATCGAGCCCGTAGGAGTCGTCGACGCACGCTGCATTGTTGCTCACAGCCGCCTCCGAGACATCGTTGAGAGCCGCGCTCATCCAAGAGTTGGACGTGCGAAATCGATCGAGCCAGGCAGGATTGTCGGCCAAGGTGTGTACGACGTTTTGTTGCAGTGTTTCATCGAGCTCGCCGAAGTCGACGACGCCTTCTTGAAGACATCGCTCGATTCGCTGCTCGAGCTTGGGTTGCTTGCCGTCGCCCGCGACGCCGAAGTCGCGTACCACCTGGCCGTAGCCCTGGCGCAGTACGGACGCGAACTCGGTCGCGCCGACCAAATCGACTGAAACTGGCAGCGATGGTTGGAGGTGGTCGAACTGGAGTCCCGCGCGAACGAAGTCGCCGGTGACTTCCGGCAGATCGCGCCCCGCCAGATGATGGCCGGTGAGCCACGTCTCGAGATACACCATTCCGAAACCTTCGACCAAACTCGTCGTGAGGATCAGGTCGGAAGCCGCGATATTTTCCGGGTATCGCAAACCGCCTTCGCGCCCGACCTCGAACCGGCAAGGCAGATCCAAGGTTGATGCCAGGCACTTCCAGTCGCGATACGCTGGTGCCAGCCGCGGATTCTCTGGCGGAAGGGTGAACCCGAAGACCGTGTCCTTGTCGCTCACCAATGACCAAAGTACAGCCTCACCGACGTTCTTGCGACGAATACAGCGAACCGGATAGAGCACGTACTGCTGATCGCGCGCGACGTCGAACAAGGCATCCAACGCCTTGCGCGCTTTACCGCGATCGAGCTGCTGGTGGTGATTCGTCACCGGGTTGGCAATCAGGTGACGCTGGGTGTCGGCCACGCCGGCGCTGTCCAAAACGCCGTCGTCTCGGCTGTTGATGGTGGCGTAGTGAATGTGAGGTGCCTGCGGGTAGCAGAACGACGTGTCGCCATGGAGTGGCGGCGGGCCGGAATCGCCTGGCGGCTTCTCCTGAAAATGGGCCACGGCGCGCGCGGCCCGAGCACCGTCAATCAGAGAGCGGAAGTTGCCGGCGCGATAGTCTTCCGCGAAGTCGTGGATCTGCAGCAGCAGTCCGTATCCGCGTTGCGCCAGTGCCAACAAGGCGCCGGGTAACGCCACGTTCTTGCCGAGCGAATGGTTGTGGGCGTGGATGACGGTTTCGCGAGGATGGAAACTTCGCTCATCCAATTCGGCTTGTACAGCGTCGGCGAGAGTCTCCGCATCGATGGTCGTCTGGTGAAAGTCGTCGAAGTCGAGCTGCGGGACGACGTGCAGCTTGACGTCAAGGTGCTCGAGCTTGTCCAGATGCCCGAGCCACGCATCATGCCGGCCGCCGAATAGTATCGCGACCCGCCACTGCTCGCCCGTGAGCTGCCGGTCCAGCGCAAGCAAGTGGTTCAGAATGACCTGCGTCACCCCGCCACGATTGAGCTGATAATGGACGATGGCAAGGTTCAACAGACTGCCGCAACACCGTGCTACTGTTTGTACAATCCAACCACTCAAAACGGTTGGGGCCTGCTATTGATTTTCAATTTCAGTCGGCCTGAACGCCTTTGGCCCACTGGACGCGCAACTGTGGCCGATACCGTGTTCGCCGCATCAATCGGGCTGTGAAGGAACGGGGGCCGCAGTCGCGGCGTCAACGCTTAGCGGCTCGGGCGGACCGTCGCCAGCGTCGACGACGGGGAAGTCGCCGATCGCTCTCAGCAGTCCAAACTGCGCCTGATTGTAGCCGACGAGCGCGGCGATAAAGGCAGTCTGTGCCTCGGCAAGCGCAACGATTGCCTGCTGCGCTTCGATAGGACGCAGGGCTCCGCCGCGAATGCCCTCGAAATTCAGCGGCAGCGCCGCCGATGCTGCCGCGAGGCGCTTCTCCGCGGCGCTGATTTGCTTCCTGCGTGCGCTCGTCTCGCGGAACGCGCTGGCAACCTGCGCGGCGACCTGATCGCGCGTGGCAGCCAACGAAAACTGGGCATGCGTATTCCGGCTTTGAGCGCCTGCCCGAAGCGCTTGCGTGCCCAGGCCCAAGTTGCGCACTTCCCACACCGCCAGGGCGTCAAAGTCGAAACGGTCGCTGAAATTGCCAATGAAACTCCCGGAGCCGCCGCCGAATCCACCTCCGGACACACCGGCGTAAAGATTGGGTAGCCACGGGCGCCAATACTCCTGGCGTGTTCGTTCGTAGGTCTCCTGCAAAACGGCGCGCTCGCGAACGAGTTCGGGCCTGGTGCGCAGGGCGATCGAGATGAGGCCGCCCAGGGGACAATTGATATCGATCAAGTCGAGCTGCCCAACCGGCGCTTCAAGCGGGAACAGCGTGACGGTGGGGTCCAAGCGAAGCTGTCGCACAAGTTCCGCCGAGACGACGCCGACTCTCTCCTCGGCGCGATACAGGGCTTCCTGATACCGCGTGAGTTCCGCTCTCGAACGATTCACGTCGGCTTGCAAACCGCGGCCGACTTCGTCGAAGTCCTTTGTGATGCGCACCAGTTCCTCTGCATACTGCATCGCCCCTTGGGCGATCATCAGTTGCGCATAGGCTTCGGTCAGGGCCAGATACGTTGCGGCTGCGGCCAATTGACCATCGTTGAACGCCGTCCGTCCATCTGCTTGACGCGCACGCACGCTCTGGCGCGCCGCCAACGGCGCGAACAGTGCGTCGCTCAAAGACACGCTCACCGCCAGCCGTGCCGGACCATTTGCCCCGCCGGCGAGCGGGAATCCCGCCGACGCCGCACCGCCTCCGGCAAAGACAGAGCTGCGGCTGACCTCAAGCACCTGCCCGGTGGTGTCTTGAATCTGGCCGTCGTGGCGATTGTAGCCGGCGCCTGCCTGCAACGATGGCAGCCACGACGCGCGAGCCAGCGCAAACTGGGCTTGCGCCTCTGCAATGCGCGCTCGGGCCAGCGCCACTTGGAGATTGTTTGCCCCAGCTAGCTGCAACGTGGTGGCCAGATCGATCGGAAACCCGTCTACCGGCATCGTTGTCATCCACGCCGGTAGCTCGGGCTTGGCGGGTGGCGGCGGCACAGTCTCGCCCGGTGGTGCTGGTTGCTCGTGAAAGCTGGCCTGCATGACGGGCGACATCAGTGCAAGGGGCGCTGCCGCGCGATGCAGCGTCCCAGGAGCCGCCGAAAAGCGCGCCGGAACAGACTGCGCTGACATCGGTTCGTCCGGGGTGGAGTGGCCGTCCGCCGTAGCATGTTCCGGCGGAAGTCGCATCACCGCCGGTGGTAATGATGGTCGCTGGTGTGATCCCGCCAAGGTGCCACCTGGGTCAGCGGCAGCAGTACCCTGATGGCACAGCGCCATGACGAGTGCCCAGATTGCAACAGAAACGGCACATGGCCTGTACCGAGATCGTCGCGCCTTGGAGGGTGGCGAGGCCAGTGGACGTAGCATATGCACCGTTCCGCGGGGGGAATCGTTGGGCTGTTGCGACCACCAACCGAGCAGGTATCGACCGCACCACTTCAGAAGTATCGGCACGATCGCAGCCCGAATGCCAACGCACTCAGGCCAACAATTGTTGCCCGCGATGGCTGCTAGCTGCGCGTGCCGCCGCCATCGTCGGCAACCCGAATCGAAGTGACAGCTTGCCCGTCGCGGAGGCTGCCGACGCCCGCGCGAACGATCTCCTCGCCGCCGGACAGGCCTTCGGCAATGCCAACGTAGACACCATCCGAATGCAGCGTCGTTATTTCGCGCCGTTGCGCCACACCGTCGACGACAACATAGACGTGCGACGCCCCGTCATGCATCGTCACCGCAGTAACGGGAACCACGGGCGTCTGCTGATATTCCTCGAGCAGCAGTTTGACGTAGCCGTAGTAACCCGGCCTCAGCTTGCGATCTGGATTCGGAAGATCAATCTCGACGCGCATCATCCGCGATCCGCGATCGAGCGCCTCGGCGAAGCGCGTCACCACACCTTCGAGGCGCTCCCCAGGTAATACGTTGATGCGATCGAAAATCGCTCGGTCCCCGCGCTGCAGGTACTGCACTTCGGCCATCGGCAAGTCGAGAAAGATGCGGACGTGGTCGACGCGCGACACGGTCAACAGCGGCGTCGCCGCGCTGTTGTTGTCGGCCGGTTGAATGAAGTCGCCAGCGTCAACATCGCGCTCGGTGATCACGCCATCGAACGGTGCCACGATCTGGGCGTAGCTGAGCATCGCGTCCACGCGGTTTCGCTGTGCCTCGGCGACTTGCACGGCGGCTTGGGCGCTTTGCAACTGCCGCTCGGCACGTGCGAGATTTGCTTCAGCTTGTGCGAGTTCCGCCTGGGAGGTACGGATGCGCGCCGCGGCGGTCTGCACGGCCGCTTCGGCCGCCTGCAACTGGAAGGCCGTTTCGTCGAGCATTTGTCGTTGCAGCGCAGAGCGCTCGACAAGGTCGCTGACGCGCTCGTGCTCGGTGCGCCGGTACTCCGAAAGCGCGACCGCTTCGGTGTGTGCGCTCTGGGCTTCGTCGATCGCCGCCGCGGCCCGTTCACGAGCAGCAACGGCTTGGCGAATCGCGGCATCCATCTGCTCGACCTCGGCGTGCGCCA
>CALKYM010000036.1 GCA_938003525.1 uncultured Planctomycetales bacterium
CCCCCAGCACCAAAGCGCAGGCCCATAACGACAGCAGGCCGATGGACAGCGCCGGCGTGGCAAAGCGCGGATCGATGCGCTTGAGCGGTTCGTAGAGGTGGTGGTCGCGCGCCACCGCGAAAACGACCCGCGGTCCCACCAGGATATTGCTGTTCAGCGCGCCGAAGCAGGAGATGATGAGCATCAGCAGCACGAGCACGCCGGCGCTGGGGCCTAAGAGCTTGACCACAGCGGCCAGCGCGGTGATGCGGTTTTCATCGGCGGCGATCTCGCTTGTGGGCAGCGTCAGGTAGTAGCCCAGGTTGGCCGCTGCGTATAGCAAGATCAAAACGATCACGCCGCCGGCCAAGGCGCGGGGAACGTTGCGCTGCGGCTCGCGAATCTCTTCGGCGACGACGGTCACCATGCCCCAACCATCGTAGGCCCACATGATGGCCGCCAGCGCCGCGCCGATGGCGACAAACGTCCCGCTGCCCGCGCTGGTCGACGCGCGCCAGTTGATCGAAACCGGCTCCTGGCCGATGGCCAACAACGGCAACACGGCCAGCAGCGCGACGAAGCCGGCTTTGATCACCGTGGTGACGTTCTGCGTGAAACCAGCCCAGTGCGTGCCCACGATGTTAATGGTGGAGAGAAAGACGATCGTCAGCAGGGCGACCGCGACCTCGAAGCGGGACCGCCCGGCGGCGTCGGGCGCCAAGTGCCATTGATTGAGCAACTCGTAGATGAACGCGGCCATGGCCACGGCCAACGCCGCGATGGCCCCGCTGCGAATCACCCAGAACTCGGCCCAAGCCCAAAGAAAGGCCCAGGCCCTGCCATAGGCCTCTCTCAAGAAAACATAGGTGCCGCCGGCGTGCGGCAGCATGGCGGCAAGTTCCGCCAGCGCCAGCGCGCCGCACAGGTTCACGACTCCGCACGCGATCCAAAGAAAGAGGATCAGGCTGACCGAATCGCCGACAGTCCGCGTGACTTCGTACGGTTTGAGAAAGATTCCCGTGCCGATCACGCCGCCCACGACGATCGCTGCCGCCGCAAACGGTCCCAGCGTGGCCGGCAATCGTTCCTCAGCGGGTGCTGCTTCCGGCGCGTCGGGCGGCAACTTCGACATGCAGCAGACCCGCGTGGGGGTAGAGACGGGAACCGAGGAGGCGTCCGGCAGTAGAATGCTCCTGGTGTAATGGTTTACTACCCACTTATCCAGCCGCGCGACCCGCTCGCGCGAACCACAAGCCCACAAGCGTGTCGAAGTCGACGATGTCTGAAACGCCAGAAGATGTTTGCCCGCGGCCCGCGGAACTACCCCGGCAATCGACGCGACCGATGGCGGCGCCCATCTTTCCGGCGGCCGTTTACGCGTGCGACGACGTGGCTCAAGCGGGGCGTTTGCTCGATGGCGACGAGTCGGGCTACGTCTACAGCCGCGACGGTCAGCCCAACGCCGATTTGCTCGCCGAGAAGTGTCGCCGTTTGCACGGCGCGGAGCAGGCCGTTGTTTGTGGCTCGGGGATGTCGGCGCTGTCGACGGCGCTACTTGCGTTTCTGGCCTCGGGCGATCACGTCGTCATCAGCAACCGGCTCTACGGTCGAAGCAGCGCGCTGTTCACGGCGGAAGCCGCGCGACTAGGCATCGCGAGTACGACCGTCGACACGTGCGACCTGACCGCAGTCGAGCAAGCCGTGACGTCCAGCACTCGATTGGTAATTGTCGAAACCATCTCCAACCCCACGCTGCGCGTCGCCGACGTGGCCGCCTTGGCTGAGATTGCACACTCTGCAGGTGCACGACTGTTGGTCGACAACACGTTTGCTTCGCCCGCCGTGTGCCGTCCGCTGGAATTCGGCGCCGACCTGGTAATGGAAAGCCTCACCAAGATCATGAACGGGCACAGCGATGTCCTGCTGGGCTTGCTATGTGGCCAGGCAGACGACTGGGACCGCGTCGAGCAAGTCGCCACGACGTGGGGATTTCGGCCTGGACCTTTCGAGGCCTGGTTGGCGGCCCGCGGTTTGGGAACTCTGGCTGTGCGGGCACGTGTCGCCAACGAGAATGCGGCGGCCGCCGCAGCGCATCTGGCCGAGCATGAGAAGGTCGAGCGCGTCATCTATCCGGGATTGTCCGATCATCCCGAGCACGAGCTTGCGCGGCGTCAATTCGCCGAGCAGTATGGCTCGATGGTGAGCTTCACGATTCGCGGAGGGGCGGCAGCCGTCGATCGTTTCTTTGCGGCCGCGCGAGGCATTCTCTTCAGCCCGTCGCTGGGAGATCTCTCTACGACAGCCAGTCACCCGGCCAGCACAAGCCACCGCGGGCTGAGTGGCGACGACTGCGCGGCGCTGGGCATCGACGCCGGCATGATGCGCCTTTCCGTGGGAATTGAATCCAAGGCGGCCGTGCTTGCCGCCGTGGATGAGGGGCTGGCGGTCACGGGTTGAGTGGCAGCGCTGCGTTACGTGTTCGTCCTCTCCGGTGTCCAATCATCCAGGCGTCAGATCGGGCCCGCGAGGTTCAGCCCGGCCCGGATGCGTTGGCCCGTGTAACATCGACGACCAGGGTTACGCCCTGCTGTGAGTACGGCCATGCAGGGCAACTCGGTCACCGAGAATGAACTCGCCGGGCGCATGGGTTGCACCACGTGTTCGTTGTCGGTCGCTGCGGGCGGCCTTCGCGGCCGGTTACGTTGCCGGAAAGACTTGCAGGGCTGAGACTTGACTTCACTGGGGCGATGGTCGATGTTGACTTCCGGAGTGCGTTAACGCGCAGGTCGTGTGCGGTTGGCCCGCTCGGGGCCACCCGGCAGACAACTCGACTGATTGCCAATCGGCCGCTATGCGAGCGGGCCAGGACCGATCGTCGCCCGGTTCTGCGCCTCGATCGCAGAGGAATAATCAAGCTGACCAGCCGCCAGCGCCGATCGCGTTGTTGATTGCGTATCTCGTGCGTGTGCTAGCGGCACTGGCACCCGCTGCTCGATTCTCTGCCGTAGGAATCAGTGCGTAGAAGGCGATGCAATCCGAACTCTGACTCCGTTGAGTACCCGAAGCCATGGCCACGCAAACGACCCCGCCTCCGACATCAACGACTGATGCTCCCAAGCCCGCCGGCAAGCGGTACGGGCGCCGCATTTCCGGCGGTGCCGAAGTCTCGCACCTGGCGTACCCGGATACGACGCAGCCGATCAAGATTCTCTGGCCGTACGTGATCGGTATCGGCGGGCTGCATCTGATTGCGGCGTTGAATTTCATTCCCGGCGTGTTCACGTATCTGTTTTCGTGGACGGGATTGGTGACGATGCTGTTGGGCCTGTACGTGTTCGGCACGCTGGGCATCAACCTCTGTTATCACCGTGTGCTGACGCACGCCGGTTGCCAGTTGCCGAAATGGCTGGAACGCACGTTCGCGCTGTTGGGCGTCTGTTGCCTGGAAGATACTCCGGCCCGCTGGGTCGCCATTCATCGACTGCATCACAAAGACTCCGACGAGCAGGACGATCCGCATAGCCCGCTGGTCAACTTCTTCTGGGGACACATGGGCTGGCTGATGGTTGAAAACCGTGGCATCAACAACATGGGCACCTACGAGAAGTTCGCGCGCGACATTCTCCGCGATCCACTCTATCTGCGGCTGGAAAAGAATCTCCTCTGGGTGACCGTCTACGCCCTGCACGCGCTGGCGTTTTATGTCGTCGGCGCGGCGATTGGCTGGTTTGTGGCGGGCGACCTCGCCGGTGCCACGCGCTTCGGGCTGAGTTTGGTGATGTGGGGCGTCGTGATTCGCACGGTCGTCGTGTGGCACATCACGTGGAGCGTCAACTCGCTGACGCACATTTTCGGCTACCGCAACTACGACACCGGCGAAAACAGCCGCAACAACTGGTTCGTCGGCCTAGTGAGCAACGGCGAAGGCTGGCACAACAACCATCATGCCGACCAGCGGGCAGCCTCGCATGGCCACCGTTGGTGGGAGTTCGACGTCACCTATCTGACGATCGTGCTGCTCAAGAAACTTGGACTCGCCCGAGAGGTCGTCCTGCCGCGCTCATGGACGTCTCGGCAGGAGCCGGCTGCCTCCTGATTGCGGCGCCGACTGCTTGCCATGTCAAACGATCACGCGCAAGAGATCGTCATCACCGGGCTGGGCGTCGTCAGCCCGATCGGGATCGGCGCCAACGCATTCTGGGACTCGCTGGTGGAAGGCCGCAGCGGCATCGCGCGGGTCGAAGCGTTCGATCCGGCGGGCTTGCCCGTGCAAATCGCCGGCGAGGTGCGCGATTTCGACCCCAAGGCCTACGTCCAGCCGCGCAAGTCGCTGAAGCTGATGGAGCGCGACGCGCAGCTCTCCGTCGCCGCCGCGCGGATGGCGTGCAACGACGCGCAGCTCGAACCAGGGGCCGGCGATCCCGATCGCTTCGGGGTGGTGTTCGGCGCCGACCGCATCCGCAACCACTTGCGCGACAGCACGCCCGTTTATCGCGCCTGTGTGCCCAACGGCAAGTTCGACTACAGCCTATGGGCTTCGCACGGCATGCCCGCCATGTTTCCGCTGGGCTTTCTGCGGGTGTTGCCCAACATGCTCGCCTCGCACATCTCGATCGTGTGGGACGCCCGCGGTCCAAACAACACGATTCATCAAAACGAAGTCTCGGCTTTGGTGGCGATGATCGAGGCGGCGCGCGTCATCGAGCGTGGCATGGCCGACATCATGATTACCGGCGGTGCCTGCGCGCGGATGCATCCACTTGACTGGGTGCGCTTCACCCTGACGCGAGAACTGGCCCGCGATGTCACCCAGCCCGCAGCGGCATCTCGGCCGTTCGACCAACAGCGGCAGGGCGCTGTGATGGGCGAAGGAGCAGCGGCCTTCGTGCTCGAAAAGCGGCGTCATGCCGAAGCGCGCGGCGCGCGCATTCTGGGCACGCTCCGCGGAGGTGCTTCGGCTTGTGAACCGGTTCCGAAGAATGCAAAACCGACGGGCACTGCGGTGCGGCATGCCGTGGAACGCGCTGCCCGTGATGCGGACTTGGATCTCGCGGACCTCGGGCACGTGAACGCTCATGGCACTGCGACGCGTCACGACGACGCGATCGAGGCGCAAGCTCTGGCCGAACTGTTGAACGACACTCCCGTGACCGCGCTGAAGAGTTACTTCGGCGATCTCTCTGCCGGCGGTGGCGCCGTCGAGCTGGGCGGCAGCCTGTTGGCACTTTCGCACGGACTCGTGCCCGCCACGCTGAACTACGAGCATCCGGATCGCGACTGCCCCATCAACGTCGTTTCCGGAGCGCCGCTGGAGGGGACAGCGCCCAGTGGCGTGGTGCTGAATCACACGCCGGTGGGCCAGGCGGCGGCCGTCATCGTGACGCGCGACTAGCGGCGGTTTACTCCGTCAGCCGGCCTGATGACGCGTGGGAAGCAAGCCCTCGAGCTGTTCGGCCGAGACAACTTGGCCGCGCTGGAGGTCACCGGCGTACTGCACTTCGACGCGCACGGGCACGGCCCACACGTGCTTCTCACGTTTCATCATCCGCCGGTTGAAGGCGGCGATGTATGCGGCCGCCTGTTCGGCCGTCATCGCACCCTGTTCGGCAGGTTCCAGCGCCACTGCGGTGGGGGGCAAGTCGTGCCAGGCGGCGGGCCGCCATCGGTTGTAGCCGGTCAGCCAAACGCGGTATCTCGGCAGTCCGCTGGCCGGGACACGAGGCATGGTCATCTCCTTCGACCTGGCGCGAACGGCCACGCGCTCGTTTTCGGAAGGGTCCGTCACCAACCGCACCTTCAACGCGCCCGAGTCGACTCTAACGGCGCGGCTAGTCGGCTGCCAGCCAAATCACGCGCCTCAAACTCAGCATCTTTTCCCTTGACTCACGACGAGGATTACTGTACAAATGTTTAGTATTGCTGTCAACACGAATGATGCAGTTTTTTCGCCATTAGCCATGTACCAGTCGTGCACATCGCCGGCAGACCCGATTGCTGTCAACTTGCGGCGCCTGATGGCCCGGGAGGGGCTGACGCTTCTCGATGTGGTCCAGCGCACCGGCCTCGATCATCGCACAATCAAGGCGATGCTTGCCGGTCGTCAGCGTCCGCAGCCGCGAACGCTTCACCGTTTGGCGCGCGGATTGGGCGTCGATGCCGACGAGCTGTTCCAGAATCCGGCGCTGCTGGCCCGGCGGCAGTTCGATCGTCAAACGAACCCTGTGGTCGATGAAGTAACCGCGCAGCATCCTCAGCTTTTCGAGGGTTGGTCGCCCGGCGATTTCGCCGAGCTCGCCAGCCGCTTTGGCACCGGCGGAGCGCTAACGCCGGAAGGTGCCGTCGAAGCCGTGCAGAAGATGAACCACAAGCGCGAAGTCCAACAGCAGGTGGCGCTGCTGATGGAAACCAACTACGCAGAATTGGTAAGCCGGTTCGTCCAACTGCTGTACGAGCAGGTGCGGGTCGATACTGATCTATAGCACTCGACAAAATGTCGCAGGCCACACGCCCGCGGGCGGCGACACCGTAGGCTGCAAAATACAATAGGACAAAGGCTTACATCATTCTTCGTGGATTGAAATCTGCCGCCTTCGGGCGCGCCTGCGGGGCCAAAAATGCTAGCTAGGGGGTTCCGAAGCGGCCGACCGTCTGCTATCCCTCTTATCTTTACCAATCGCCGCGACCGGAAAACTAGACGTCAGACAGAACGGAACGCCGCAGGGTCGCGGCCACAGAGAATGGAGGGCCAAGGGACATGGTATCGGTAGGAGTCTTGCTGGCTACGGTTTCCGTGGCGGCCGCTCCAGGCGGCGGTGCATGGCTCGATGATTACGGCGTCGCCTTGCGCCAGGCCGAGATGGAAGGGCGACCTCTTTTGGTCGTGCTCGAGAATCCCGCCGAAGCCAAGGCCGCCGCGCATCTCGCCTCACTGAGTCACGACCCACAGGCCAGCCAGCGGCTGGAGTCCTACAAGCTCTGCCGCATCGATGTTCGCACCGACTACGGCCAGCGGGTGGCGCAGGCTTTCAAGGCCGCTTCATTTCCGCACACGGTCGTCATCGACAACACGGCCAGCGTCAAGCTGTTCAAGACGAGCGGCCAGATGTCGCCATCCGAGTGGCAGAGCGTGTTGGCTCGTTATGAGTCGGGCGAGCGTCGGTCGGGCTATACCATCACCAGCGTCGGCACCGCCCGTTGGGGAACCGCCGACTGTGTTACGTGACGCTAGACGGCCCTTGTGCCCGTGTGGCACGCTCCGTCACTTCGGCCCACCTGGCGTGTTCTGTTGAGGGCCGCGACCGTCAATTCCGCCGTCAGGCGATGCAGCCAATAGCGCGGGGTCGCAGCCTGGAAGCATAAGGAGGATCAAAAGAGAAATGGTTTCACTAGGAACGTTTGCGGCACTGATTGCAGCCTTCGCGACCGAAGGCAGTGGTAACTGGATGGATGACTACGGCGCCGCCTTGCGGCAGGCCGAGGCGGAAGGCCGTCCGCTGCTGGTTGTGATCGGAAACCCCGGCGACCAGAGGGCAGTGACCCATCTTGCGACCTTGCGCAACGATCCCCGAGCCGACAAGCTGCTCGCGCCGTATAAGCTGTGCCGCATCGACACGAGCACCGACTACGGCCAGCGTGTCGCCAAGGCATTTCGGGCGACGTCGTTCCCGCACACGGTGGTCATCGACAACACCGCCAGCGTCAAGCTGTTCAAGCACACCGGCGAGATGACAGCCGCCGACTGGCAGACGACTTTGGTGCGTTTCGCATCGGGTGAACGTGTCGAGGGCAGCACGGTCACCAGTGCCCAGAACTACACGCGGTATTGCCCGAACTGTCGGTAGCCTACGAACTCCCAACACGGGGACGGCAATCACCAAGCAATACCGTTCGCAAGGTTCAACGCCCCGGGAAGATGAACTCCCCGGGGCGTTGGCATGCGCCGGGCTAATAGTTGTCTTGGCAGGATTGCGGGAGCAAACGCTCTCCGGGTATTCGCACGTAGAGCCGATCTGCAACGCCACCCGTGCGGCGCTGCCAGACTAGCGCGAATCCCCGCTCCAGCAGGTGCGCGTGAACGTCGGCGGGCGTGGGCCCGTTCTCGAACCGCTTCGAGAGCGACACTTCGCAGACCACGTAGCGAATGCGGCCGGAGCGTAGCAGCCGCTCCGCGCCGCGCAGCGCTTCGAGCTCGGCGCCTTCGATGTCTAGCCAGAGCAGGGCGTTCTTGAAGGCTTCGCCGGCGAGCCAGTCGTCGAGCGTGACCAGCCGCACGCGCTCGCGCTCGACGATCGGCGTGCGGTCGACCGTCGGCAACAGCCCGGCTTCGCCAGCAGTGGCGGCCCGCGCTTCGATCGTTCGGCGGCCAGGCTGCGACCAGACGCCCCAGCGCCGCAGTTGCCCTGGAAACTCTTTGCGGCGCTCGGCATGGATGCCCCGCCGCGGCTCGCAGCCGACGCAGCGACAGCCAAACCGCGCGACGATCTGCGCTGCCTCGCTGTGCGGACGCGGACCAACCCCGCAGTCGATGAACAAGTCGGGCACCGCTGCTGGTCCTCGCTCGACCGCGTCGAGAAGTTCGCTCCAGTCGTAGGCCCCAAACGCCGGCAGGTTCGCGTCGCGCGGAATCTGGACCTTTTCTGCGGACAGTGCCGCCGCGACCAGCTCGGGCAACTCGACTCGCAGGTGCCGCCAGGCGACCTTGTAATGGTACTGCTGGGAGAAAAACTCGACCGCCGCGTCGCCGTGTGCGGATCGGGCGTGAGCGGCTGGAACGAGATGCACGACGTGCGGAGCTGGCTGGTAGTAGTGCACGGGGTGATGCCGCCGCCACACGATGAGCGTTGGTGTGCACAGCGTCGTCGAGCCGAAGATGTGCCCCGGTCCCGAATCGATGCCGATGCACAAGTCCGCCAACGATGCCAGGGCGGCAATTCGCGCAGCATCGCCGGTCTTGTGACCCCGCCACAAGCGGTGGCCGGCCTGGGGGCAAAAGACGGTCGATTGGTCGATCAAGGTCGAGCGCTGCGGCCGTCCGAAGTCCAAGATCACCGGCACGCGCCCCGCCTGGCGGACAACCTCGCACACCCGCCGCACGACTTGCTCGTCGAGGTTCTTGTTGCGCTGTGCCGAATGGCCCTGGTAGTGAATCAAGACGAATCGTCGACAGAGAGTCTTCGTACTCCGGGTGTCACGGGCCGCTTGCCGGCCAGTGCTCGAGCGAAAGGGGTTGGTCAGACACTGGCTGGGGAGCAGCCAGTGGCACCCGCGGTGAGATTGTTTGCGGTGAGATAGGTTCTTGGGAAAGCCTGTAGCCGGTAGTGTGTCGACGTACTGCCGCGCTGCCCGCACGTCGGCGCGTGAATACTCCACGTAGTAGCCACGCAAATCGGGTTCGCTGCGGCGACCGAACATGTGGCGGAGAATCAGCTCGCTCTTCGTGCTCGGTGCATCGTGGAATGCCGAGCTTGGCTCGCCAATGGTCACGTAGCGCGCTAGGTCGTATGCAGTCATGACGGGCCTTGAACCCTGGGCATTGAACCCCCGCCGCGCGCCGGCCGCTTCGAGCATCGACGAAGTGCCCGGCGGCACCAGGCAATCGAACTGCCAGTTACGAAACCAGCGTCGTAGATGACGCAGCACGATGGTCAGTTGCACGCAGTCGCCCAGGCCGTGAGGGTATTCCAGCAACATGCTACGGTGGTTGAATCCCAGCCAGCGTGCCAGAGGGTCGGCGGCCAGCTTCACGGCGTCGCCCAGCTTGGGGAGAACGC
Source organism: uncultured Planctomycetales bacterium (assembly GCA_938003525.1). GTDB lineage: Bacteria > Planctomycetota > Planctomycetia > Pirellulales > JAEUIK01 > CALKYM01. Next base: position 9,750 of record CALKYM010000036.1, read on the forward strand.
GATTGAGCGCTGCATGACGCTCTGAGCAGCGGCACACCTTGCGCTTCCGATACTCGGTCAGATCGAGCCGACGACAAGGAAAGCGGCAGGGGTGCCGCACGCGATCCGCCGGATAGCCTGCACCGCACTTCACGCAAACTAGCTCACCGCGCTGGTTGGGCTTCTGCGTGGCCGGGATCTCGCACAGAACTGCGTGGTTCATAGTAGCGCCGTGACGTGGCAAGTGGCGGCACTGATGCCGCACTGGTTCCCGAACCCACATCGGTTTTGCGCGCTGACGTTGGTGTCGATCGCATAGTTGTCCCAGGCCAGGCAATCACGATCTTCGAGCGGGACCGTCTTGTCGAACTTGACGGCGACGGCGTCCGGCAATGGTGGCGAGCTAATGTCGGCCGGCTGAAAGCCCACCGAAAGGCTCGATCCGCTGAAGCCCATGAAGATGTGTGTCTCCAGCGCCTCGCAGGGGTCTGCGGTGAAACCCTTGTGTTCGCAGAGGTCCGGTCCAATGCCACGCCACAGGCAATCCGGCGACGGTTGAATTCCGCATCCCGGGCACCAGCTGACGACATAGCTGCCGTTGATGTCGGTACACGACGAACAGAGCGCCGGCGGGTTCGTCACACCGGCAATCACCACTAGGTATCTGTAGGCGGCGGTCCCCGATGGTTCGCAATCGGCGCACATGACGGTCGTCGGCTCAGAGGCCGCGCTGCTGCTGCCGCCACTCACATCGCTACCGACCCCGGCCTCGTCGCAACAACATGGATATCCACCCGCGAAGCCCAGCCACGGCAGGTGGGGGAGCAGGGGGATGCGCCGGCGCAACGGGCGGCTCATCAATTGTCGGGCGAGTGCCCTCGTGTTGCTCATCCTGCTCACCGACTCACCAGTCGAGCGGTTCAAATTCAAGGGTGACACCGGCCGCTCTCCGGGTGAGTCCCCGGCCGACTTCGAGTTGGTCAAGCACTCACCTGGCAAGCAACAGTGACATGCGTGGTCACGGATTGCATTCCAGTTGCAGGATTTCCCAGCGGCCGCTCTCGCGGCTGAAGAATGCCCAGGCGCGATCGCCACTGGTGCCGCTGAAGGTGCCCAGCGAGTCGTAGAGCGTCTCGGTCTCGCCGCTGGTAGTCCAATCGCTGGCGTCGAATCGCAAACGCCCTGCCGGCGCGCTGCTGCCCGCCGAAAGAGTGTCCGAGAGTTCGAACAACCGCGGCTCGCTCTGATGTGCGAGGCGCACATGGGTGCCGTGTTGTCCCTGCTGGAGTTCCAGGGGATACGCAACGGTGACTCGCAGTGCACGCCGAATGGCGCGGACCAGCGCGTTGGCCCAGGCGGCGGTGATCGGCTCGCCACTTCGCACTTCCGGGATCGTTTCATTGGCCATGGCCGCTGGCCTGCCTGCTCACGTACTGTATTGAAAGAGCGCGTCGAACGAGGTCGTCGCAAAGGGGCGGTTGCCGCTGCCGTCGTCGATCTCGGCCCAGCCCGTGCCCGGGCGGTAGAACTTATTCCACGTCTCGCGCCGCGCGCGAAACTGGTAGTCGAGCGTCCACAGGGAAACATCTTGCAACTGGAAACGACGTCGCCGCCGCGCGCCAACGAACAGCACCTGTTCGGCCGCGTAGTTCAGAAGCGTGCCACTGTTCAGCTTGCCGGCGGCATCGCGAATCGCGTCCCAGGGCGCCAGCGCGACGCGATGCCAGGTGAGCGTGAAGTCTTCGGTGGGCAAGAGCAGGCCGGGGTGGATATCACCTTCGAGCCGCTCGTCGTCGCTCGTCCACTCCCAACTGCGGCCCGGGACGCTCACGTATTCGGCGCCAACTTCGCCGCTGTAACTGAGATAGGTGCCCTCGGGCACGCCGGGCAGGTCGTCCCGATCGGGATGGCCGGTCCCCGCAAAGGGGATCCGGTAGGTGACGCGAACCACCGCGTTGTCGTAGGTTGCGGCGGACCCGTTGGTGAGCGTGATCTCTCCCGGCTTGACCGGGTCGTCGCCATCCAGGGGCGCGAAGGAGACATCCGTCGCGATTGCCTGCGGCACGCCGGGAAACGTGGCGGGTGTCCCCATGGCGACCGAAGCGCCCACGACCTGTGGGCCGCCGTAGATCTCAACCAGGAAGGCTGGCCAGTCGGCCCAGGCAATCAAGAACCGGCGCTGGCCCACGAAGTCGCCGTCGGCCAATTGCCCACGAGGCGATCCGGCCAGCTCAGCAAATGTCACGCTCATGTGTCGTTTCCGTGGTGGGCGCCATCAGGCGAAGACCGAGCCGGCGGGCGGGTTCTTGACGACGACGCCTTCTTCCGCGATGCGGCGAATGTCGTCGGCCTGTTGCTGCGCGCGACGCTGCGCATCCGCATCGAGTGCCGTTCGTTGGAGGGAGTCGGCCAGGCGTTCGATCGGCAGCTGCCGTGCGGTTCGATGGTTGCGGCGGTCGTCGAGGCGTGCCGTAGCGAACGTCGTCGCGCTTCGCAGTTGCGAGAGGGCGTCGGCTCGCGCGCGTCGTTCGGTCAGTGCTCGGACGGTCCCGCCGGGCAGCGACTCGAAATTCGACGTGCGCCGTCGGTGCGATTCACTCCCGAGCCGTGGTTCCATCAGTTGCACGCCCGCCAGCATCGTGAGCGCGCGCGGGCGTTGCGGTTCTGGCGGTCGGGTCAATGCGAGCAGTTCGTGTAGCACGTCGTTCATAGCACCACTGGTTCATGAAACGGGCGATCCATTGTTCGCGTTGGCGGCGGAGTTCGCCGCGGGCCCGCGTAGCGGCTGGTAGATCCGCGTAGGTGGGCCGGTCGTTCGTGTCGCTGGCGTCGTACATAGCGATCAATTGCGCTGGCGTCATATCGGCGATTTGTTGCGGTGTCCAACCGCGGCGATGGGCCAGCGTGCGGAAAATCACGCGCCACGGAATGAGCGACCGAGGGCCGCCGCCGGCTGCATTCCGTGGCGCGTTCAATTTCCCGACGGCATGCCGTCCGTGGCGTCCAGCATTTCCTCCGCTTGTCGCGGGCCTTGCCGCCGCAGGGCGTCGAGCACATCGGCAGCCTCTGGTTCGGTGATGCCAGGCTGGTCGTGACGCAGCGAGAGAAAAGTGCGAAACCGCAAGCCCGCTTCACTTTCCAGCCACTCGCACAGCTCTTCGTAGCGAACCAGCGGTCCGCGCCGCAGGTCCTGATAGGCCAACTCAGCCAGCCGGCGTAGGGCGACTTCAGGAAGATCGCGAGCACGGGCGGCGAGCGCTTCCAGGGGATCGGGACGCAACTGCAAGATGCGTCGTTCGATTTCTCCGTAGTCGCGAGTCGTGAGCGCCGCGAAGCGATACGTGCGTCCCTCAACTTCCCGCGTCATGCCAGCGCCGGTCATTTCTTGGATTCCGTCCACGCGTTTCGTCTCCACCGGGTTCGGGCTGCCGCCCGTGCCCTACAGGTTCGAGTAGTCGACTGCTCCGGTTGCGCTATACTGTGCGGCGAACGTGATGATGTCGCCCTCGTCGACATCGACGGTAATCCGCAGCGTGTCGATGATCACGTCGACCTCAATGTAGCGCGTCGCATCGGTGTACAGCTTGGCGGTCCCGGTCGCTCCTTCGGCCAGCAGGGCATCCTGCGACGACGTGTCGTCGAGCTTTCCGGTCATTGTGCCGTTCGCATCTTTGACGCCGGCGATGCGCGTTTTGGCGCCGGCCGTCTCGCTCGAAGCAAATGCGGGGTTGTTGCTCGTGGCGTTGAGCGTCCAGCCCGTGAGATGCGCGACGGTCGTCGCGCCGATTTCCACTTTTCCGGATTTGCCGCTGTAGGCAGACATGGCGTTGTTTCCTTGAGGGCCTGGTGGAGCGTCAGCCCGATTCATTCGGGCGACGCGGAACGATCGCCAAAGACGCAAATGCTTGGCGCCATCAACAACCTAGTGCTCTGCCGAACGGCTCCAACTCGAAAACTAAATGTTGACGGAGCACTAGGAGCTGGTGCCCAGCAGGGCAATGTCGTAGTCGACGCTATTCGTCCCGCTGGTGTTGGTGATCCGCAGAATGT
>CALKYM010000037.1 GCA_938003525.1 uncultured Planctomycetales bacterium
CTCAATCCGAAGGGAACGGAACCGGCTCGCCGCTGAGCTCGCTCAGTGCGTTGCGGGCGGCCCGTTGTTCGGCTTCTTTCTTGTTGCGGCCCCAGGCCGGCTGATAGCGATTGCGGCCCACTTGGGCCGAGATCTTGAAGCACTTGCTGTGGTCGGGCCCCTTTTCGTCGAGCAACTGATACGTGGGCGTCGTGCCGTACTCGCGCTGGGCCAGTTGCTGCAACAGCGACTTGTAGTTCCCGCCGTGGTCGCCGCCCGCGACCGCCTCGATCTCGGGCCCGACGTGTGCTTCGACAAAGGCCCGCGCGTGGCTGTCGCCTCCGTCCAGATAGATCGCGGCCACCAGTGACTCGAATACGTCGGAGAGCAGCGACAACGGCACCGATGGATGCGTCGTCATGCCCTTGCCGAGGATCAAGAACTCCTCCAGCCCAAGCTGTTGGCTGATCTTGGCGCACGTCTGCCGGCTGACAACGACGGACTTGATCTTGGTCAGTTCACCTTCGAGATAGTCGGGATAGCGGCGATAGAGCTGCTCGCAGACCACGGCTCCCAGAATCGCATCGCCGAGAAACTCCAGCCGCTCGTTGGAGGCCAGTCGATGCTCGGCACCCGAGGCGTGCGTCAAAGCCGCCCGCAGCAGCGACTTATCGTGAAACGTGTAGCCGATCCGCTCTTCGCAGCCCTCGATCTGAGTTCGGATGTCGACGCCGGGGGCGCCGTTGGTCCGTCGCGCCATGGGGAACAATCACGCGATGCGTCACAGCAGAATCGCCAATAGATCGGCAGCGAACTGCACCTAACCCTATTTGGCGAAATAGCTTTTGTCAACGCCGATCGCCTCGGCACCGCCGGACATCTGCGTCGCCAAGCATACCACTTGGCCGCCCCTGCAAGACGCGCCGGGGTCGCGGAAACGTACATCTAGGCCATCGACGGACATCCCAGCGGTCGCCCTGAACCATGCTGGCGCCCCGAGCGTACGACAAACGGTGCGGTCCCGAGATTGGGCCTGGGGGCACAAGTGCTGGGCAGGGCCGCGCCCCGTCCGTTATCGTGCCGGCTGTCGAGACACTTTGAGAGGCCCGGTGGTGCGGACTACCGCTGTCGGCACCCCAGGCGAGCCAACGGCCTCGAAATTAAATACCCAAAATCAACGGAGAGCAGGCGATGTCAGCAGATACTTCGCACGACACGGCACGGCGACACGCACAGGGTTGGAGTTCGGTATTCACGCCGCGCCGCGTGATCGCGCTTACAACGCTGCCCGCGCTGGTCGTCGCGGCGGTGGTTGTTGCCGGCGCCCAGGACGCTCAGGACCCGCCCTCGATGCAGCATGCCGAGGCGCTCTCGCGCGCGTTTCGGCATGCGGCTGAAGTCGCCACGCCGTCGGTCGTGACCGTCAAGTCGGTGTCCAACGGCTCCCGAGACTCACGCCGGGGCGAGGGACGCAGCCCCTTCGACGGTACGCCATTCGAGGATTTCTTCGACGATGAGGACCTCATGCCGCCTGGGAATGAAAGGCCCCGCAGTGGTGTGGGTTCGGGCGTGATCATCGACAGTCAGGGGATCATTCTCACCAACAACCATGTCGTCGAGGGAGCAGACGAGATCGTCATCGAGTTGGCCGACGGCACCGAGCTGGATGCAACGGACGTGAAGACCGATCCCCGCACCGACCTGGCCGTCGTACACGTCGAACCGGACGGATCGCTGCCGGCGGCCCGTCTTGGGGATTCCGACGAGCTGGCGATCGGCGATTGGGTGATCGCCATCGGCAATCCCTTTGAGCTCGAGCAAACGGTCAGCGCCGGCATCATCAGCGGCAAGGGCCGCTCGCTGGGCCTCGTCGAACGCGGGACGTTTCTGCAAACCGATGCCGCCATCAACCCCGGCAACTCGGGCGGTCCGCTGGTCACGCTGCGCGGCGAAGTGATCGGCATCAACACGGCCATCGCCTCGCGCAGCGGCGGTTACAACGGCATTGGCTTTGCCATTCCGGTCAACACCGCCAGGCGCGTCGCGCAGCAACTCATCGAGCATGGCCGCGTGCGCCGTGCTTACCTCGGTGTGCAAATCGGCGAGGTCGACGCGGCACTCGCCCGCCAACTCGAACTCCCCAGCCGCGAGGGCGTCGTCGTCGTCGAGGTTTACCCCAACACGCCGGCCGACGATGCCGGGATCGAGCGATTGGATGTGATTGTCGAATTTGCCGGCAAGCCGGTCCGCACCCCCGGCGAGTTGCAACAGCGAGTCGAGCAGGTCCCGCTCGACTCGCGGCAGGAAGTGACCATCCTCCGCGGCGGCGAGCAGATGGAAGTCGAAGTGGTGGCTCAAGCGCTGCCCGACGACTTCGGCCGCTTCGCCAGCCGCCGCTCCGAGGAAGGACGTCGCCCCGACAAGGGAGAGACCGGCCGCTCTGGCGAATTGGGCATCACCGTGGGCGAGCTGGACGACGAGATCGCCGAGCAGCTCGAGTATCCGCGCGGCGAAGGCGTCCTGGTTACGGCCGTCGACCAGGACAGTGTGGCCTTCCGCGAAGGGCTGAGGGCCGGGCAGGTGATCCTCAAAGTCGGCCGGCAAGACGTCAATTCGCCGTCGGATTTCGAAGACGCCCTGGCCGAGCAGCAGATCGAAGAGGGTGTACTGCTGCTGGTGCGGACTCCGCGCGGCAACAGCTTCATCGTGGTTAAGCCGTAGTCGGGCAGCTGGCCGCGCAGGCCCGCATATCCCGTTCGCCGCGCACAGCATGCGTGGCTAACGGGCCGCAGGCCGATTATTGCGGTCGACGAGCCAGATTCGATTCTTGACTCCCTGGATGGGGGGCCGAAGAATAGTCACGGCCCGCCGGACGCGAGCGGATGTTGGTCGCCTCGGCGGGCGACGCGGCGAGTCGAACGCCGCCGGCCTGTTGGGGGGCCGGTGGCCCTTGCACCCCGACCCCTGGCGCGCGTCTCAGCGCGAGTTAGCGAATCTGCTGTGGGCTCTGGCCGACAACAATCGCCCAACGTGGCTCGCCTGGCAGTCGGAGCAGCACAGCCCGGCTGCGAAGCTCACTTCGTCGTCTGGACCCTCATGGAGCTGTTGGCCAGCCGGGGCGCACAGGTGCAGCACTTCTACGGCGCGGCCCGCTTCCCCAGTTGCCAGACCACCAAGCGCGTCACCGGTCAAGGCTCACGGCATCTTGACACCTGGCTCATGCCGCGCGAGCTCTGCTGCGAATTGTTCCTCCGCGCGGCCGGCGCGGCGGATGTGGCCGTCGTCGAGGGTCACTACGCCCCGTGCGACGCCCAGGACGTCCCCCCGAGCGACCTGACACAATTGGCCGAGTGGCTCGATCTGCCGCGCATCGGCGTGCTCGACGTGCGTCGATTAAGCGATTGCCGGCTGGGCAACGCGCCACCCGAATTGGACGCATTGCTGCTCGACGGCATCGAGAACTGTCGCCAACTGAGCGCGCACCAGACGAACCTCGAAGCGCTTTGGTCGGTACCGGTGATCGGTGGCATGGAACCGTTGGAAGCGCTCCGCGCGGAACTGCGTTCGCTCGGTCCCACGGCACGGCCGCCCGATGGTCCGCTCGCTGAGATGGCGGCCTCGCTGGCCAAGTTCACACCCGTCGACCGCATCATGCGATTGGCGCAACGCAAGACGCGGGTTGAATTGCGGCGTCCTCAGCTCAACCGCCGCAAGCGATTGCCTTCGCTGCGGATTGCCGTGGCCTACGACGAGGCTTTGGGATGTTACTTTCCCGAAACGCTCGAACTGCTGGAACAGTGGGGGGCCGAGATTGTCGACTTCTCGCCGCTGCGCGACGAGGTGTTGCCCACTGGCTGCGATATCGTCTACCTCGGCTGCGGCGATATCCAGCGTCACGCCTCGGCTCTCTCAGAAAACATGTGCATGGCCGCCTCACTCCGCAATCATGCCTTCAGCGGGCGCCGCATCTTGGCCGAAGGTGCCGGCGCCGCCTACCTCTGCCAACAGGCGGAGATGGACGACGGACGCCTCGTCCCGCTCGTGGGCTTGCTGCCCACGATTGCCCGCTGTGATTCTCGCTCCCGCCGCGGTCGGCCGGTCGAAGCACAATTGGCCGCCAACTGCTGGATGGGCGCGGCCGCAACGCCCGTGCGTGGCTATCGCGACACCTGTTGGCGATTTGAACAGGCGGCCGATGTGACCGAACTGGTCAAATGCGACAACGAGCCGGCCGACATCGTCGCGCACGCCGGTGTGATCGCCAGCCGGCTGCATTTGCACCTGCCCGCTCAGCGGCACCTGCTCGAGCGCATCTTCCGACCCCACAAACCGACTGACGTGCGTGGCGACGTGCGGGCTGCGACCTGGTAACGTGCAGGCACATGCCGCCGTTCGGCAGGCGCCTATCCGGCCAGTTGCAATCGACCACGCGCTTCGCTCCGAACATCTCGCGCCGCGTTGACTATTTCGCCGAACTGCCAGCTCAGGTCGTCCAGGCGCAGCGGTTTGGCCAACACGCGGTGAACTCCCGCATCACGCAGCCTCGGCATGTCTTGGCGCCGCACGAAGCCCGCGCAGACGAGGACTTGAGCCTCTGGATAAGCGCGCCTCAATCGGAGCAGGGCGGTGAGATCGTCGAGATTTCGCGCATCCCAGATCGCCGCAACCGGCTGCATCTGCGGCAAACGCGCGGGATGCTTGATGCCGACCGCCGCGTGGCCAGCCTGCGCGCACGCCTCGCACAGCCACTCAAGGGTCGCCTGACTTTCAGACAGTACCGCGATGAGCCTGCCATCGATGCTCAAAGATCTAGCGGGTAAGCGCGAGGTTTGCTCGCACTCGAACCGCTTCGCACACCACGCCGGCCAGCGATTCCACGCCACGCGCGTCACGCCGTCCAACGGCCGTCCACTGCGAGTTTCGCCTTCGCACCAGCCGCCGGTGACCGCGACCAACTGAGCAGTTGGCAGCAGCGACGTCAGCCGGTCGATTTCTGCGGCGTTATAGCGGTCGGGCCGATCTTGCCACAGCACGACGAGATACGGCGGCGGATAGAGTCGCGCAGTCAACCGCGCCGCATCCGCAACGCCGTCGACCATCTCCAGCCGTGCAGCAAAAGCAACGGGTGCCATCAACCAGGTGCGCTCTGCGGGCGAGGGGTTGCCGACCAGGACGATGACGGGACCATCCATGCCGCTTTGTCCTTACGAAACGTGTCGCGCACCATGGCGAGGGAGGGGGGACTATACGCCATTTCGCCATCTCCCGCCTAGACGGGCTCGGCCGCTGGTTGTTGTGACGGCCGGCGCCGTCCGGTACACACGGGATACGGCGGTCCGCCGCGCCACGGCGATACGCACATCATGCCAGCTAGAGAGGAAGCCTCCGGCGATGACTGCTGAGAACGAGGTGCTGTTGGGCAAGCTCACGCGTCGTGAATTCCGCGAGCGGATGAACGCCGGCAAGCTGCAAGCTTGCATCATTCCCGTGGCCGCCATCGAGCAACACCTGGAGCACCTGGCCATGGAGCACGACTGGCGCAGCGTGAATCACATCGCCTGCGCGGCCGCAGCGCGATTGGCGCCACGCGTCGTCGTCGCCCAGGGGCTCATGGCAGGAATCAGCGAGCATCACATGCGGCATCCCGGCACGTTGTCGCTGCGACCCGGCAGCTTCCTCGCGGTGCTCTACGACTTGATCGACAGCGTGGTCCGCGCCGGATTCAAGCACGTGTTGGTGCTCAACGGTCACGGCGGGAATGTGGCCGCCTGCCAGAGCGTGTGGGGACAGTTCTTGCAGCACACTGAAGTGAACCTGCATTTCCTCCCCTACTGGGACCTGCTCAGCCAGGACGACGGCAAGCAACACCTGGAAACCGGCGTCCTGCCCGGTCACGCGCAGGAGTTCGAGACGGCGTTCGCTTTGGCCGCCTTTCCAGAGAACGTCCGCCACGATGCGGTCGGCGACCAGCGCGATCCAGCGCCGGCTCGGGCAACCGCCACAGCCGGCGCAGCGCTGATCGAACTGCTCATCCAGCGCGTGGCCGAATACGTCGACGACATGATCGCCGGGCGCCGCGAGGCGGAGATTCCGCCGTTCTTCGAATAGCGGCGGTGGGCGTCACGATGTGGACCGCGCTTCAATCCATCCGCTTGCCCATGCTGATCCGGTCTTCCGGCTGGTAGCCCAACGCGCGGTAGAAGGCGACAACGGCTGTGTTGTCGCCGCGCACCTGGAGATTGATCTTCGGGCATCCCAGGTCCAGCAAGACCCGTTCGACGTGCAGCACCAATTGCGTGCCGACGCCGCTGCGCCGGCGGTTCGGATCGACGGCCAGTGAATAGATCCAGCCGCGGTGGCCGTCGTACCCGCCCATGATCGTGCCCACCAGCCCTTCGTTTTCCTCAGCGATGAAGAACAGCTCGTCTCCGGCCGCCACTTTGCGATCGATCGAACGACCCGGGTCGTTGTGCCCGGTCGATTCCGGAAACACGTCTGCCCAAAGCCGAACCACTGCTTCACGGTCGGCATGTCGATAGCCGCGAATCAGCATGATGCATGGCACCGCGCAGACGCTCCCAACTTGCGGCAGTGGTGCGCTGGGACCGGACGCCTACGAATCGTGGGGCGAACTCTCGAAGTCCGACCAGGGCTCAGTCGCTTGTCCGTTGCTCGCTGCGGACGAGCGGTACTCGTCGACTGCCGCGTGATAGCGCGGGTCGAGCACCGTCCGAAACTGCGTCCAAAGCCGCTCGACCTCGGGATCCTGCTGCAGTTGCTCCATGCTCGCGCGGTAGCTCGCCTCGTCGGCATACGAATAGATTTCGAGCCACTGATACTGGTCTTTGGCGCTTTGCAGGTACGAGGGGCTCTGGCCGAAATGACGCACGTACACCGCATCGGCCTGTTGCCGCAGAGCGAGGTACTCACCCATCTTCGTGGGCAGCACGCGATAGCGAAACGTTTTGTAGTACATGCTCGCCCGTGCCTACTCTTCCGCTCTGCGTCGCCGCGCCCCTTCTCGGCGTCCGCACTTCGCCCGCTTCGGGTGCCTAAAACTGTGAGAGTTTGTAATAGGTCGTGACGCTCGCCAACAGCAGGAAGAACGCACCGGCCACTGCCAGACTAATCCGAATGAACCAGCCCGGTCGCAGTTCGCGCGGCAGCAATACGACGTTGAGTACCAGCGTATGCCAACAACTGATGCCCAGGGCAAAATTCATAATCATTGTAGCATATTCGAGTAGCGTCTTCGGCTTGCCGACCGAGAGCATAACCAGTCCAAAGCACGTAAATCCGATGAGCGCCGTAAAGTACACCCAACGGATGTAGGAGCTATCGAGCCGCCGCAGCGTCGCGCTGGCCGTCCACACGACGTCGACCCAACGTCGAATCAACCCGTCGGCGCTGGTCGACACCGTGGGGGCCAACACCAGGAACCCGCAGAAGAGCGTCATCAGCCAGCAAATCTGCCCCCATCGATAACCGCTAACTTCGGCCACGTTTTCCTGAACTGCATTGGCCGTCATGCCGGCCGTCGTCCAATCATCGGCCACCGTGCCGCGCGGCAGAAACTCGATCGAGAGCATGCTCGGCAGTGCCAGACCCAGGAAGCAGGCCGGCAGCCACACGGCCAGTTGATCGCGGCGCACGTGGCGCAGCCAGCCGCGCCAGCGAGGCAGCGACTCGGCGTTCACATCGAACACCGTGCCGACGTGCGAGAGCTTGATGTTGCGGCCGCCGACGACACTGGGAATGGCACCCACGTGCCACCCCATGCCCCATCCCTGGTCGCGGGTGTAATTGCTGATGGGCGTATTGGTGAGGCCGCCGGAGCCTGCTATGGCGACCAGTGCGGCAATTGAGGCGATGAGCGACAGATCGATCATCGAGAGCACTTCGGCGCCGCGCCCCTGCGCTGTGGCGACGATCAGGTTTTCGACGCCGTCGCCGTCGAGCTTACCATCGCCGTCAACGTCCTCGAACGCATCCGGCTCCTTGTCGCCCGTGTAATCTGGCCAACTGTCGTTCACCCCGTCGCCATCGGTGTCGAGCGTCGGCTCATCCGCTGGATGCTCCCACTCATTGACGTCGAGCACCCCGTCGCGGTCCCAGTCCTCGCCGGCGTCGAGCCGGCCGTTGTTGTTCAGATCTTCCCCGCGCCGCACGGGCAGCGTGCCGACTTTGAGGAAACCCGTGGTTATCTCGGCCCAGGTCCCGCGACTGGAATACAACACGGCGATGAGCGTCAAGAACCCTAGCACGACGACGATCTTGATCGTCATCACCCGCTTCAGCGCGTTGTAGATCTTGCCGCCGAAGTACAGCGGCAACAGCGCCAGCAGAAAGATGCCGTAAGAGAACCACTGCAACAGTTGCCGGTGATCGGCCGAGTTCGAATCGGGCATCTCGCCCAGATACAACGCCGCCACGGGCGTCGCCGCGTTGGCTGCCAGGTAGGGAAACACCGCGCCGAAATCGAGCACGACGTAAACCCACACCCAGAACATGGGGCCCGGCAGCGTGCGGAACTTGCCGGTGAAGATGGGCTCACCGCTGTAGAGCGTGTAGCGGCTGATCTCGATGTTGTAGATCACCTGACCGAGAATGCTCACGGTGGCCAGCCACAAGAGCGCTCCGCCGTATTTGGCAGTGACGATCGGTCCCACGAGCCATTCGCCGGCGCCGATGGCCGAACCGCCCATCACCAGTCCCGGTCCCAACAGCGCGAACCAGTTGCGCCCGGTAAATCGCGGCGGCGCGATCAGCTCGCCGGTGTTCCACCGCGGCATCGCGTGCGAGCCCGGATGCGGGGCGACAAACGCAGTGTCGGCAGTTGTCTTCTTGTCGTCAGCCATACCGCCCTCAAGAGTCCATGCACGTCTTCTTGCCCGCGCAATGTTGGCTTGAGGATGGCAGCTAACGTGGTCGGCCGCAAGTTGCCAAGCACACTGCAATCGTGTCGCCGTTGAATCTCGAGCCAGCCATTGGGCGCGTCGCCGCCAGGTCGATTCAGCGCCCACGACTTGTCGGCCCGCGGCAACGCGTTTATGCTCCGCCAGAACAGCCGGCCAGCGACTTGGCGGGTCACGACAACGACGCAGTTTGGTGTCAGCATGGGCGTTCTCGATACCTTGCGACTCGACGGTCGCCGCGCACTCGTAACCGGCGGCAGTCGCGGTCTGGGGCTGAGCATGGCCCGCGCGCTGGCCGAAGCCGGGGCGACCGTCATCATCGCCGGCCGCGAGCGCGACGCGCTCGACCGGGCGGTCGAACAAATCAACGCCGTTGGCCCAGCGGCGACAGCGCTGGTGGCCGATATGGCGTCGCCGGAGAACGCAGAAGAATTCTGCGCCCGCGTGCTTGCCGACCACGCGCCGATCGACATCCTCATCAACAACGTCGGCGGGCGGCGGATCAACGAGGCCACTGAGACGTTCCCGCTGGATCTCTGGCGGCAGATGGTCGATCTGAATCTCAACCAGGCGTTCGTCTGCACGAAGCGGTTGGGCGGGGCGATGCTCGCGCGCGGCTACGGGCGCGTGATCAACATCAGCTCGATTTCGGCCACGATGGCGACCGCTCAGATGCGGGGACGCTCGTACGAGACGAGCAAGGCGGCCCTCTCGATGTTCACCCGCGCAGTCGCCGCCGATTGGGCCTCGCAGGGAGTCACGGTCAACGCCATTGCCCCCGGGACGTTTCTCACCGACGCCAATCGCCGCTGGTTCCAGGAAAAACCCGAGTTGAAAAGCGGCATCGAAGCCCGCATCCCCATGGGCAGACTCGGCGAGCCCGACGAAATCGGCGCGTTGGCCGTCTACCTGGCCAGCGAAGCCTCGAGCTACATGACCGGCGCCGTGATCGTCATCGATGGCGGCCGCACGATTTGGTAGCAACCGCGCTGCCCGTTCAAACACATAGCAACTTCGCATGGCAACCAGCTCTGCCCAGGACTGCATCGGCCGCGCGGTCGACGAGCTCGATACGCCCGCTTTGTGCATCGAACTGCCGAAGCTCGATGCGAACATTGAACGTGCGGCCGCGATGTGCCGCGAGCGAAACATCGGCTGGCGGCCCCACGCCAAAGGGCATAAGTGTCCGCAAATCGCCCGGCGGCAAATGGCGGCCGGCGCGATCGGCGTCACCTGTGCCAAGCTGGGCGAAGCCGAAGTCCTCGCGGCGGGCGGCGTGAACGATCTGCTGATCGCCAACCAAATCGCCGGTCCCGCCAAGCTGGCCCGCCTAGCCGAACTGCGCCGCACGGCCGACCCCATCGTGACGGTCGATCACGCCGAGCAGGTCGACGCGCTGGCGCGAACCATGCGCGATGCCGGTGTCACGGTTCGCACATTGATCGAAGTCGACATCGGGCTGCATCGCGCCGGTGTCGCGCCCGGCGACGCGACGCTCGCCTTGGCTCGGCAGATTGCGGCCAGCGACGGGCTCCAACTCGCCGGCATCATGGGCTACGAGGGGCACTTGCTCACCGTGCCCGATCTCGAAGAGAAACAACAGCGCATTCGCGCGGCGCTGGCGGAGCTCGTCAACACCGCCGAGTTACTAGCCAGCGAAGGGCTGCCTTGCCCCATCGTCTCAGCAGGAGGCACGGGCTCGTTCTTGATCAGCATCGACTGCCCCGGTATTTCCGAATTGCAGGCCGGCGGGCTGATCTTCATGGATGTCTTTTACCGCGAGCAGTGTCAGGTAACGGGCTTCGAACACGCACTGACGATCTTATCGACCGTGGTCAGCCGGCCCACCGCCGATCGCGCGATCATCGACGCGGGCCGCAAAACGATGAACTGCGAATTGGAGTTTCCGCAGATCGTCTCACACGCCGGCATCCGCGTGGCACGCCTCTCGGCCGAGCACGGACAACTCGAACTCGCCGCCGAGGCACAACCGCTGGCCATCGGCGATCGTGTGACGTTGATTCCCGGCTACGGCGACTTCACCACCGTGCTGCACAACGACTTCTACGTCGTCGAAGGCGATCGCGTCGTAGACGTGTGGCCGCTGGCCGCCCGCGGCCGACTCGCGTAGAGCTGCGCGTGGACGAACGGCCGACGATCAAGCCGGACTCAGATCGAGCCCGCAACCTTGACACTGTGGGTCGCCCGGCACGACGTCGGCCCCGCAGCGCGGGCAGGCGAAGCGGACCTTGCGGCTGATCGAAGACCCGGCCATCTCCGAAAAGTAGGTCCAGCAGTTCGGGCAGATGTGGTAACTGATCGGCACTTTCTTGCGGCACTTGGGACAGTCGCGCGTTTCAGCGCCCAGCAACGACTGCCCGCTTTGCCCCACATCCGAATCGCCCGGCGCGCGACGATGCTTGGGGTCCTGGTGCACCGGAAGCGACGAATCGTCGTCCTCATTCATCGGCGGCCCGAGCAAGTCGACGATGGCGTCTTCGGACATCTTGGCCGGTTCCGGCTCGGGCACGAACACGCGAGACTGGCACTTGGGGCAGAGCCCGGTTTGTCCGGCGTACTTCTCTTTGATCTTGAGCTGATGGCCGTTCGGACAAGTGACGTCGATCGCCATGACTTGCACCTCGCTGTCGCTCTCGGCAGGGCCGATCCACCACCCGGTCGATTCCGAGCGGTGATGAGCGTTTCGGGAACTTCGGGCCGAGGGCGTTACATGGACGCCAACGACAAACGGAGCACGCGCCGGCTATACCGGACGTCGTACCCAGCGGGTGCCTCTCTATGCTCCCAAGCAGAGCGCCACCGCTCGACCACGGCGGCTAACGAGCCTCTCCCACCTCATACTAACAGCAAGCCGCGAAGCCCACCAAGTTTTTTGTAGGGCGGCGTCGTACAAGCGCTGCCGGGGATTCAGTCGAGAGGCTTCAGCGCATCTCGCGGGACATCGACCGGCGTGATTTTGCCGAATACGGAAACTTCAACCGTGACCGAATCGGCTCGATCGTCAATTTCGAGGATGACGCCCTCAAAGGTTTCAAACGGGCCGTCGATGATGCGTACCCGCTGCCCGGGCGAGAATTGAGGATCGATGCTGCCGTCCATCGCGACTCCCAGGTTTGCGGACTTCGACCGCACTCACCACGCACAAGTTGGCCAACACTCGATCATCATGGCTCGTTCCTGCAACCGTGGCCGACATCGAGTTCGTCTTCGCCCCTGATCGCCGGCGCCCTGACCCGATCATTCTAGCGGCGTAAAGACGGCACCTTGATTGTCGGCGGCGGTGACGATGGTTTCCAGGCGGTGAACTTCGCAGAACTCTGCCATGCGCTCGACAAGTCGCTCGGCCTGAGCTGCGTCTTCGCAGACTGCGAAGATCGTCGGTCCCCACGAACTTTGGCCCACGCCAGCGATGCCTTCGCGTCGCAATTCCTCGACCAACTGCCGACTGGTCGCGCCGGCATAGATGCCCCCTTGCACAGCGGCGAAGCACTCGCCGACCAAAGTTCCGAAACGATAGACGCCCTGGCTGAATCCGGCGTGATCGTTGGCCGCCGCGGCCGGAACAACGTCCAAGAGCGCCAGCCGGCAAAGCTCGGCTGTTGTGGTCGAGGGCACCGGAGGCACGCGCTCCAGCGCAGAACTTTCCTCGGCTCCGCTCAGTCCAGCCGCAGCCCTCGGCGTGAACAACACAATTCGCCACCGGCGCGGTACATCGACTCGAGCAACTAATGGACCGACCCGATCGCACGAACGCTTGCCGGCTTCGACAATCAACCCGCCACGCAGAAAGCCGTGCAACCCGATTGCTGAGCGCTGCGCGCGGCCGGTCCAATTCGCCAGCGACTCGGCAGCGGAGACTTCGCCGCCTGCCAGCGTTTCAGCACCCGCTGCAATCGCCAATGCGAGCTGTGTGCCGCTTCCCAACCCGACGTGCGCCGGCGGCGCTTCGAGCACTTCGATCTTGCCGGCCGGCCAGCGCGCTTCGGCGAGCGCCGGCATCTTGTTCACAATCGACATCGCGCGCTGGGCGCCCGTGCCAACGGCATTCCACTCATCGGCGCGCGCCACTCGTACACGAACGCGCGGCGCGGCCACCATCGCACCCATCCCGCCGTAGCGCCGAGCTTGTCCGCCCGTTGGGGCGAAGAAGCCGAAGTGCAACCGGCAGGGCGTGCTGACTTCCACGCGATCAACTGACATGGGAACCGTGCGCCGCTCGTGCGCTTGCCACACCGAGCCGCTCGTGGACGTGCGTGCAGAGGAACTCGAAAGCCCTTCGTTCCACGTCGCCGCCGGTCTTCTCAACCGGGCTGGCCAATCGCGCCAGCTCGGCCAGGATTTCATCGGCGGGAAGAATGCCTACCCGCGTGGCTACGATAGCGGCCTCGACCACCGCATGTTTGGCCCGGTTGAAGCCGAAGAAGTCCCGCTGACGCCCCGCAGCCACGACGCGGGCTTGCATCTCCGCCCGCGGTGCCGACTCATCGATGCTCGTCACTTCCAGCGCGTACCAGCGGCAGGCGTCGCTGAGAATCACGCCCTCGACAGTTTCCGCCGGAAAGTAATCCGGCAGATGCTCGAGACGATCGACGGCCGCCCGCGCGAGGAGTTCGACGTCATCGACCACATGAAACACGCCCTGCCGCGTTCGCTTCAAGTTGGTAAAGGTGTCGGAGTCCTGAAAGGGGCGCAAGAGCATTGTTTCGAATGCCGAGTCGACGCGGGGACCCAATGGCGCGATGTTGGGCGTCCCGTCGGCGTGCAGCGTTGTCATGATGCCTTCGAGAATCATCGACCACTTCCGCCAGCGAGTGCGACAACCACTAGTGGAGCGTCAGCCCGATTCATTCGCACCGACGCGAAACGTTCGCCAAA
>CALKYM010000038.1 GCA_938003525.1 uncultured Planctomycetales bacterium
ATGCGGCTGGGGCTGGTGAGCAACGCTCAATTCTTCACGCCGGAATTATTTCCCTCCTTGGTGGGGGATACGGCCGAGCGCCTTGGATTCGATCCCAGCCTGCATTACTACTCTTACCGCCACGGGCAGGCCAAGCCGGGTGAATTCTTATACCGCGAGGCTAGAGAAAGGCTGGCACAACTGTCGATTGCGGCCGAAGATGCGCTTTATATAGGCAACGACATGCTCAACGATGTGTGCCCTGCGGCCAACGTTGGATTTCGCACGGCACTGTTCGCCGGCGATGCCCGCAGCCTGCGGCTGCGTGAGAGCGACTCGCGCGTGTCGGGCGTCGAGCCTGATTTGATCATCGTCCACTGGAGCGAGTTGCCGCGCTGCCTGGAGTCGCACGCGTAGCGCGGGCGAAGACTGTCTATGGGCCATCGCATCGGATTTGTCGGCACGCGCTTCGCGGGCACCGACGGCGTCTCGCTCGAGAGTGCGAAGTGGGCGCAGGTGCTCTGGGACCACAAGCACGTCAGCCACTGGTATGCCGGCAAGCTTGACCGCGATGCCGGCACGAGCATGCTCGTCGACGAGGCGTTCTTCGGGCATCCAGACAACCAGTGGATCAACGATCGCGTGTGGGGCCGCATGCTCCGCGAGCCGGTCGTCACGCAGCGCATCTACGACCTGGCGGCCCATCTCAAGGAAACTCTCTATGAGTTCATTGGCCGCTTCGACATCGAGTATTTGGTTGTCGAGAACGCGCTCTGCCTGCCGATGCACATTCCGCTCGGCGTGGCGCTGACGCAACTCATCGCCGAGCGCGGGATGCCGACCGTCGCGCATCACCACGACTTCTATTGGGAGCGGAGTCGCTTCGCGGTGAATGCCGTGAGCGACATCCTGGCGATGGCCTTTCCGCCACAACTGCCTCCCATCCAGCACGTGACGATCAACTCGTTCGCCCAGCAGGATCTTTCCTGGCGTCGCGGCGCCGCGTCGCTGTTGGTACCGAACGTGCTCGACTTCGAATCGCCGGTGAGTGAGCCGCACGGCACCAGCGCCGAGTTTCGCGCTGATCTCGGGCTGGCCGAAGACGATATCCTCTTCCTGCAACCCACCCGCGTCGTGCCCCGCAAAGGCATCGAGCATTCGATTGCCCTGCTCGCGCAACTGGGTATTCCCAACTGCAAACTGCTCGTCAGCCACGAAACGGGCGACGAAGGGGACGACTACCGCCGCGCCCTGCAGGACATGGCCGAGCAGGAGGGCGTGGACATGCGCTTTATTGACAGTTGGGTCGGAGATCGTAAGACTTCCAACGGCAATGGATCGCCCAAGAAGTACGATCTCGCCGACGCCTACGCCCACGCCGACTTCATCACGTACCCCAGCTTGTATGAAGGGTTCGGAAACGCGCTGCTCGAAGCCTTCTATTTCTCGAAGCCGGTGCTGGTCAACCGCTACTCGATCTTCATCAACGATATCGAGCCCAAAGGCTTCCGTGTGATCACGATGGACGGCTATCTCACCCGTGAAACCGTCAACAAGGTGCGCCGTGTCATCGAAGACGCCGCCTATCGCGACGAGATGGTGCGCCACAATCACGAACTCGGAAAGTCCTTTTTCAGCTACTCCGTCCTGCGGCGCAAACTTCGAGCCCTGATCACAAACTTCTCCGGGCTCGACGACCTGTAGGCTCTTTCCCAGCGCAAGCGATGGACGCTCCGCAGTCGGATACCAGGCTCGAACAGCGAGTGCGCCCGCTGCTCGAAACGATCTACGGCGATCGCAGCGCGGACGTGCTGCGGGAAATCGTGGACCTCGTCGCCCGCCACGCTGCGAACGCATCGCGCGTGGGTGACGAGCTGTGGAACCAGCGCGACGTCGTGCTAATCACTTACGGCGATCAGGTCCGCGCGGAGGGCGAAGCCCCGCTCGTCACGCTCCGCCGCTTTCTCCTGGCGCAGCAGCTCGACGCGGTGCTCTCAGCCGTCCATGTGCTGCCCTTCTGTCCTTCCTCGTCGGACGACGGGTTCTCGGTCATCGACTACCGTGCCGTCGATCCTGCTTTGGGTGATTGGTCGGATATTGACGCCCTGGGTGAATCGTTCGACCTGATGTTCGATCTGGTGCTCAACCATTGCTCGCAGCACAGCGCGTGGTTTCAAGCCTATCTGAAAGGCACCGCGCCCTACGACAACTACTTCATCGACGTCGATCCGTCGACCGACCTCTCGGCGGTCACGCGGCCCCGCAGTTTGCCGCTGCTCACGCCGTTCGACACCGCCGGCTGTCGCAAGCATGTGTGGACGACGTTCAGCGCCGATCAGGTGGACCTCAACTACGCCGAACCCCGCGTGCTGCTGGAAATGCTCGACGTGCTGTTGCTCTACGCGCGGCATGGGGCGCGGATCGTGCGGCTCGATGCCATCGCCTACCTCTGGAAGCAGATCGGCACGTCGTGCATTCACCTGCCTCAGACGCATGCCGTCGTGCAGCTCTTGCGCGCCGTGCTCGACGCCGCAGCGCCGGGCGTGCTAGTGCTCACCGAGACAAACGTGCCGCACAAAGAAAACGTGAGCTACTTCGGCCGGGGTGACGAAGCCCACATCGTCTACCAGTTCAGCCTGCCGCCGCTGTTGCTGGACGCCTATCTGGCCGAAGATGCGGGACCGCTCAACAACTGGTTGCACTCGCTCGAACCCGCCGCGCCGGGAACAACCTATCTCAACTTCACCGCGTCGCACGACGGAGTCGGCGTTCGCCCGTTGGAAGGTCTCTTGAGCTCCGAACGTTTTGGGAACCTGATCGCGGCGATTCGCGATCGTGGCGGCCAGGTCAGCACGCGCCGCAACCCCGCCGGAGAGGATGTCCCCTACGAGCTGAACATCAGCTACTTCTCCGCGCTCGGCGCCCCAGGCGAGGAGCAAGCGTTGCACGTAGGGCGGTTCCTCGCTTCGCAGGCCCTCATGCTGGCCGTGCGAGGCATTCCGGCGATCTACTTCCACAGCCTGGTCGGCACGCCCAACGACTTGGCCGGCTACGAGAGTTCCGGCCAGCCGCGGCGAATCAATCGGCGCAAGTATGCCCACGGCGAGTTGAACGCCATCCTCGGCAATGCCGCATCGGCACAAGCAGAAGTGCTACATGGTTACCGCCATCTGCTCTCCGTGCGCAAGAACCAAACGGCCTTTCATCCCGATGCCCAGCAGACGGTGCTCGCGCTCGACGATCCAGCGCTGGTGGCGTTCGTGCGAACCAGTCCCGCCAACGACCAATCCGTGGTCGTCGTCGCCAACGTCGGCAACGACGAGCGACGCTTCGATCTTGCGGCGCTCGATTCTGTCGGCTTAGCCTGCCAGCACGATCTACTCAGCGACACGGCGGTCGGCGACGCCCAACAGATCACGCTCGCACCGTGTCAGACGATGTGGCTGGCCGCCACGAACACATAACCCGACCTTCGCCGTCGAGTATTCAGAGCACGTCGCATCAGGATTGCGCCCGCTGCGCGTCGCCCGGCGCAATCACGGCAGTTACCACAACGCGAATGGAACCAGCGCGTTTCGCCGCCCGGTCGCCTCTCCGATAGAATGTGGGTTCGCGTGCCGCATGGCGCGCCTCGCCACCAGGCATCCTGGAGTCTACTGTATGCCCGACTTTCATCAGCAGGGCCCGATCACAACGCTGCACGACCTGCGTACCAGCGACCGCGAAGCGCTCGAGGCCAGCCTGCACGACGCCTCTCGCGAATATCACATCGGCCTGATTCTGCCCACGACCGCCTCCGACATGAGGGCCGCGCCGTTCGATCGTATTGTCGAGCAACTCGTCGACGCGAGCTATCTACGACACATCGTGGTGGTGCTGGGTGTGACGCAGGGTGTCGACGACTATCATGAAACCTGGCGCAAGGTTGCCCGCCTGGGCGACCGCGTTCAGGTGCTGTGGCTCGATAGCGACCGCGTCACGGCACTCTACAAGGCGCTCGAAGAGGCCGAAATTCATCTCGGCACGCCCGGCAAGGGTCAGGCGGTGTGGACGGCCTTCGGCTACCTGATGGCCGACCGCGACCTGGACGCGTATGTGCTGCACGACTGCGACATCGTCGACTACGACCGCACGATGCTGGCCCGCTTGTGCCTCCCCATGGCGCATCCGAGCCTCGATTTCGAGTTCTGCAAAGCGTATTACGCCCGCTGCACCGACCGCATGCACGGTCGTGTCGTGCGGCTGCTCGTCTCGCCGCTGCTGCGCGCGCTCATGTCCACGTTAGGTCCCGTCCCGTTCTTGTCGTACCTGCATAGCTTTCGCTATCCGCTCTCCGGTGAGTTCGCGCTTTCGGCAGCGCTGGCGCACTCGAACCGCATCCCCAGCGATTGGGGACTGGAAGTCGGCACGCTGGCCGAGGTGTATCGCAACCTGTCGGTGAAAAAGGTCTGCCAGGTCGATCTCGGCTGCCACTACGAGCACAAACACCAGGATCTCTCGCTGGAAGATCCCACCAAGGGCCTGATGAAGATGGCCCGCGACATTTTGACTTCGATCTTCCGCACGCTGGCAAGCATGGGCACCGTGCTTGAGGCGGCCCATTTCAACACGCTGCATTCGGCCTATACGCGCCAGGCGCAGGATGCCGTGCGGCAGTATTATGCCGATGCCATGACCAACGGGCTGCGTTTCGACCGTCACATCGAAGAACACGCCGTGGAAGGCTTCGCGGCGCAGGTCATGGAAGCCGGCGACACCTATCAGCGCGACCCTGCCGGCGGCAAATCGATCCCCAACTGGTCACGCGTCCTTTCGCCGTTTCCCGACTTCCCGCAACGCCTGCGCGAAGCGGCCCGCGCCGACGCCGCCGAACTGCGGCCTTGAGGGATAATAAGAATTGCTTCGTCGGCCCGGCCAAACGAGCGGCCGCTCGACGCTGCTTCACTCGTTGCGCCAATCTTCCATGAAGGCATCGATCACATCGAGTTGCGGCTTCCGCAGCCCGCTCACCACCTCGATATCATCATCGCCGAAGACCAGCGCCTCGTCCGACTCGGTCTCGAAGGCCGGCCAGTTCGGCAGACCCTCGCCGTTGGGATCGCCGGTGGCGGCAAACTGCACCCAGTAGCCCTGCATCAGCTCCGCGATGCGTTCATCCGCCGCAGAAACGGTGGGAGCCAGGCTGAGTTGCTTGAACACGTATGCGATCTCACTGGCGTGGTGCGCACCCATCATGGCGCCGGTCGGCCCCGGCGGGACATGGGCGAAATGGTAGCAATACACCGGCGACGAAACGTTGCCCATGCTGCGAGCCACATAGCGGGCCGGCGCCACAAAGATCAAATCGCCCAGCAGGGCGTTGATGCTGCGGCGAATATCGGCTCGCGCAGCCACGGGATATGCGGCGAGAATCGCTTCGGCCTGCCCGCCGAACTCCCGCCGCGTCAGCTCATTGGCCGCTTCGACCGACGTCGGCAGCCGCGTCATCATCGTGAACATCGTCGCTTCATCGCGGTTCGATCCGACGATCAGCGGTACGTCGTTCTGACGGCCTTCCGCGAAAATCGTCATCGGATCGTCCGGCACCACCCAGCCATCCACGACCGGCGCCATCCGCAGATTGTTGGAACGCAGCCTCAACTCGGGCGCGCCGCTCATCCCCGGAGTCTTCGCCAGCAACTGCTCGATGCTCAGTTCTCGCAGCGCCTCGGCAGTTTGCGGTTCTTCCAGTCCGCACGCGCGGCCGATTTCCAAGCCCGTCTCTTCAGCCGACTCGAAGCCCCACAGCGACTCACGGAGATGGGCAAACGTGAGCGACGGACCGCTCTCGGCAATCGCCCGATGGAACAGTCCCTTGGCCAACGGAGAGACGAGCAACGTGAACACGCTGCCGCCGCCGGCCGATTCGCCAAAGATAGTCACGCGATCCGGATCGCCGCCGAACGCCGCAATGTTGCGCTGGACCCACTCCAGCGCCGCGATCTGATCGAGAATGCCGTAGTTGCCCGAGGCTTTGTGCTCCGACTCGGCGCTCAGTGCTGGATGGGCCAGAAAGCCCGCCGCGCCCAAGCGATAGTTCACGCCCACCATCACAACACCAGCCCGCGCGAGTTGCTCACCGTTGTACAGCGGTTGCGATGCAGCACCGAGCACGTAGCCGCCGCCGTGAATCCAGACCATCACCGGTAGCGGCTCGCTGGGCGCATCGGCGGGCCGCCAGATGTTCAGGTACAGGCAGTCCTCGCTCGTCTCGGCTGCCAGCGACATGCCTGGAAACGCAGAAAGCATGGGGTTGACCGTCTGCGCCGAGGCGTTGCCGAACTTGAAGCAGTCGCGCACGCCTTCCCAACTCTCGGCCGGTTGTGGTGGCTGCCATCGCAACTCACCCACCGGAGGTGCCGCGAACGGAATGCCCTTGAAGGCGTGGATGTCTTCTTGTTCGCCAATCGCCAGCCCGCGCAACGAGCCACTTTCGATTTCGACGACGCCCGTCGGCGTGCGCTGGGATTCGGTCTCGGCATCGGCCGCGCGAACCTGCACGGGCACCAACAGGGCCAGGAAAACAATCACCAACCATCGGCTCATGCGCAGCATCGTCTTGATCTCCCGAGCACTCGTGGCCTCGCCCCGAAACGTATCCCATGTCCCCAGTCGGCGGCTACAAAACGCGCCCATTCGCTGGGGAACCGAACCGCCAGCAATCGTACACCGACGACGACCGCACAACCACCGGCAGCCGTGCGTCGTCGATCATCACACAGGGCCGCGCAGCTAGGGTCGGGGATTCGAGCGAGCAACGCACCGATCGCTCACCGGCCCGCCATGCCCACGCGGCGGGCTTCTTCCAGCGGATAGGCGACGACGCCCCTCTGTCGCAGCTCGTCAACGAACGATTCGGGCCCATGCGTACAGTACACCTCGCTGGGTTCGACGCGCTCGACCATTTCCAGCAACTCGTCGAAGTCCGCGTGATCCGAGAGCGGCAAGGCGTGATCGGCCCGCAACCAACGGCGTGTCCCCGGCACCGCTGCCCAGCCGCTTACGCCGATCGTGGTCACTTGGCGACCAGCGGGCAGAGCCACCCGCTTTCTTCGCGGCGGTACGACGAGAGCGCAACCCGGCAGGTCTGCGTCATCCATCGGCGCGTAGTCGCCCAGCGTCACGCCGAAACGCTCGTAGATGCGGCTCAGCTCATAGACATCCCGGTGCTGCCGCACGGGAATGCCGGCACGAGTGAGAATCGCAGTCACTTCTTGCGCCTTGCCCAGCGCGTAGGCCTGAATGACGGGGGTTCGTCCTCCGCGCAATGTGGCCTGCACGAGTTCGATCAGCTTGCAAACCACCTCTTCTCGCGGCGGCAGGCGGTAAGCGGAGTTGCCGAACGTACACTCCATCACCAGCACGTTACACGGCACGACTTCCGCTGCGCCTGCGGTGAGCGACGGCTGCAACTTGAAATCGCCGGTGTACAGCAGCGTGCGTCCGTCGTCTTCGACGTGCAGCATGGCCGAGCCGAGACAGTGGCCCGCCGGATACATCTTCAGCCGCACACCACCCCACTCGTACGCCTGGCCGAACGACAGCTCCTCGAACGATCCGCCCCGCGCGCGAAACCGCGCCCGCAGCAACTCGGCCGTCGCGGCCGAACACAACGTGTGCGCGTGCCGGGCCGAATGATCGCTGTGGGCGTGCGAAATGAATGCCCGCGGCTGCCGCCGGGTCATGTCAACACCCAAGTCAGCCCGCGTGATTCGCAAGCCGCGATCGTAATGAAACACGAACCCACCGTGGGCTACGTCGTCGCGCTTAGTTTGCCCGCCGCTGAAAGCCCCGCCTCTTTCCACACCGCGTCGAGCGCCTCGCCCACCTGCCGAACGACGTGCTCTCGATTGCGCTCGCTGAAGCTCGACCGATGCGGCGTGGGCGTCACGGGCCCCTCGTAGCCAATGGTGGCCAGTGCGGTCAGGGCTCCCGAGCAATCGATGGTGTTCGTCGCGCCGGGCGCGAGGCGCGCCTCCGGCTTCAATTCGCCCGCCGGCAGGTCCTCCGGAGCATCGGCCAACTCAACCGCCAAGATCGATTCGCCGCGCTGCTGTGAAATCGTCTGTACCGGGTCGGCGCCGGCGGCGTGCAGTTGCCACACATCAATCACCAACCCGACATTGTCGGCGCCCACGGTGCTCAACAACAACTGCAGCGGCTCGAACTCGTGGACGAATTCAAACGCCTTGCCCTCGCGATGGGCCGCCACAGCATCGAACGTGATGCCCAAACGGAGATCGAAGGGCGTCAACGTCTGGCTCAGCTCGGCGAGTCGCTTGCGATGCCGTTCGAAGTTCTCATGATAGGGGAGCTGATCGGTCGCCGGCGCGATCGAGGTGACCGCCCGTTTCGCGCCCAGCTCGTGGGCGGTGCGGCACAATTCCGTCGTCGCGCTCAACCCGGACTGAAAGGCGTCGTCGTCACCGTCGAGATCGATCGGCAAACGAAACGGGCCGACGATGAGCTTCGCGCTTTCAAGCAGCTTGCGATGGTACGAACCATCGCCCGCCGCATCGCCGGTGAAATCGGCGATCGAAACCTCGATGCCACGGAACTTGTACGACAGCGCCAGCTCGTTCAATTCGCTCTGCGTTGCCGAGAGTTCAAGCGCAGCGAGACTCAAGTTCCGATACATCGACTGCTCCGGGGAGATGAAGGGGCGGGAAACGCGCGGGAGAACCGTGCGCCCCTCGATTATTCCAAATCCGCCGTCGCCTTCCTAGGGCCCCGCACTGTGCGAGGTTGACCGCGTGCAAGCGAACCCGTACACAACAGTGCGTGCGCCAGCATTCGCATCATGAGAGCCGCACGAGAGCAGCACGCGGAGTCGAACGGATGACAGATCCCCCCATTCAACGGGCGCTGCTCAGCGCCAGCGACAAGTCGGGTTTACTCGATTTCGCGCGCGGGCTGGCGTCGGGCGGAATCTCCCTCTACAGCACGGGGGGCACGCGCCGTCACCTCACAGACGCAGGACTCACTGTGCACGACGTGGCCGAGTACACCGGATTTCCGGAAATGCTCGATGGCCGCGTGAAGACGCTGCATCCCAAGATCCACGGCGGCATTCTCGCGCGGCACGATCGCGAGGACGATCTGGCGGCCCTGGCCGCTGCGGAAATCGTCACGTTCGAACTGGTGGTGGTGAACCTCTATCCGTTCGCCGAGACCATCGCCCGCGACGGCGTGACCGACGACGAGGCGATCGAGCAGATCGACATTGGCGGTCCGAGCATGATCCGCGCGGCGGCCAAGAACCACGCCTTCATCACGCTGGTGACCGACAAGAGTCAGTACGACGAGGTGCTCGCGGCGCTGGAGTCCGCCGATCACACGTCGCTTCCGCTGCGGCGCCGACTGGCGGCGGCCGCTTTCAAGCACACGGCCCGTTACGATCGCATGATCGCGGATTACTTCGCTCGCACGACTCCCTCTCCCGAAGCGGCAACGGAGGAACCAACTGCCGAATCGACTGCTTTCCCCGCCCAACTGAACCTGCAACTCACGCGCCGCGCGACGCTACGTTATGGCGAAAACCCACATCAACAGGCGGCCCTCTACGCCGAGCCGAGTCCGCCATTAGGCAGCGTCGTGCAGGCGCAAAAGCGCAACGGCAAGGAGCTTTCTTACAACAACCTGCTCGATCTCGAAGCCGCGTGGGGCATCGTCCGCGCGCACGAACCGCCTACCGTGGCAGTGATCAAGCACAACAATCCCTGCGGCGCCGCGGCCGCCACAGATCTCGCAGACGCTGCGCGGCGCGCGTTAGACGGCGATCGCACCAGCGCGTTTGGCTCGATCCTGGCTGTGAATCGCCCACTCGATGCAACCACGGCCGAAGTGCTGGTCGAGCCCGGCACGTTCATCGAGGCCATCGCTGCGCCCAGCTACAACGACGATGCCTTCGAGATTCTCACCACGCGCCCCAAGTGGAAGTCGAACGTGCGGCTGATGGAGCTGGGGCCCGCCGTCCCCTCGCCCCCCTTCCGCGAGTTTCGCCGGCTTGAAGGTGGCTTCTTGTGCCAGGACGCCGACGTCGGGATCGATCCACAGTCCGAGTGGAGCGTGGTGACCGAAACCAGCCCCAGCGACGAGCAGCTCTCCGATCTCCGTTTCGCCTGGTCGGTCGTGCGGTTCGTGAAGTCGAACGCCATCATCGTCTGTGCCGAAACGACACTCCGCGGCGTGGGCGCCGGCCAGATGAGCCGCGTCGATTCAACACAGATCGCCCTGAGCAAGGCCGGCGAGCACGCCCGCGGGGCCGCGATCGCCTCCGACGCGTTCTTCCCCTTCCCCGACTCGATCGACACCGCCGCCGAGCACGGCATCGTGGCCATCATTCAGCCCGGCGGCTCGCGCAACGACCCCGACGTGATTGCCGCCTGCAACCGCCACGGCTTGGCCATGATCTTCACCGGCCGCCGCCATTTCAAACACTAGTGGAGCGTCTGCCCGATTCAGTCGGGCGACGCGTAACGGTCGCCAAAGACGCAAGTGCTTTGGCGCAGAAAACAACGTAGTGCTCCGCCGGTTAGCTCGCATCTGACAACCACGTGCCGAAAATGCACTAGCATCGCGGCGAGGTACTGTTGCTCGGCTCACGTCTCGCGTGCAAACTTCAGGGGTAAACATTGCGCGCCACCACAGGGTGCCACTGCTGGCTTGTCCAGCAGTGCCTTGGCCTTTGTTCGGCAGAGCATCATTCGTCGCGTGAAGCATGGCCTCGATACTGCACGAGATTGTCGCCCACAAGCACGAAGAGATTGCGGCCGCCAAGGCGCTGTTGCCCGCCGAGGCGCTACGCTCTCAACTTGTCGACGCACCACCCCCCCGCGACTTCTTCGCGGCCCTCGCTGAACCAAAATCCATACAGCTCATTGCCGAAGTAAAGCGGGCCAGCCCGTCCCGAGGTGTGCTTCGCCAGGACTTCGATCCGGTCGCCATCGCTCAGATTTATGCATCGCACGGCGCAGCCTGCATCAGTGTGCTGACCGACGAGAAGTACTTCCAGGGAGGCTTCCCCTACCTCGCCGCCGTGCGACACGCGGTCGATGTGCCCGTGCTCTGCAAGGACTTCATCCTCGATCCCTACCAACTGCTCATGGCCCGCTCAGCAGGCGCCGACGCCGTGCTGCTCATCGCCGAATGCCTCGACGACGGGCAACTCAGCCGCCTGCACGAGGAAGCCCTGCAGCTGGGCATGACGCCGCTCGTCGAGCTCTACGACGAGATGAATCTCCCCCGCGTACTCGCAGCGGGGGCCAAGCTGGTCGGCATCAACAACCGCGATCTGCGGACTTTCCAGACGGACCTGGAACACACGATCCGGCTCTGTCCCCAGATTCCCGCAGAGTGTCTCGTCGTCGGCGAAAGCGGCATTCGCACCGCTGAAGACGTCGCCCGACTCGCCGCAGCCGGCGTTCGCGCCATCCTCGTCGGCGAATCCCTCATCACCAGCCCTGACATCGCCGCCGCCGTCGATGCGCTCTTGGGGAAGTAAAGCCGATACACTCCACCAGCACACAGCCACAAAGAGTGTGCCACTGGCTGCTCGTCAGCCAGTGCATGGTCAGCCATATCATCCAACCGGTGTGCATGGCCAGGGACTACTGCAGTTGGACAGGGCACTGACTTCACCAACAGCCTGTAGCACCCGTGCGACAAGAAATAGCACACGCGGAGTAGAAGGCGACCGACGGCTCTACACTGCTTCCGCTACCGGCTCGGCGGAAATCTGCCGCCACCATTGCTCGGCGCGCTCGTCGCTCCACAAGCCGGCGGGGCTGGTATTGGCGAGCGCCTGCTCGAGCTCGTCGGCGCTGCCGTAGCGATCTTCGGGCCGCTTGGCGAGACAGCGGAGCACGACCTCTTCCAGGTCCGAAGGAATCCCGCTCTGCAGATGCGAGGGTGGCACGACTTCATCGCGGGCGTGCGCGATCAGTACTTCCATCGGCTTGGTGCCGTCGAAAGGCGGACGCCCGGTGAGCATGAAGTAGGCCACGGCGCCCAGGCTGTAGATATCGCTCCGCGCATCGGGCTCGCTGGAGCCGGTCGCCTGCTCGGGCGACATGTACAGCGGCGAGCCGGTGATCGATCCTTCCTGCGTGATGTCGATCGGCTGCGATTGTGGGTCGAGCGTCTTGACCAGCCCGAAATCAAGTAGCTTGGCCACGTCGAACACGCCGCCGCGCTGCGCAGCGAAGATATTGCCCGGCTTGATATCGCGATGAATCAGCCCCTGCCCGTGCGCTTCGCGTAGCGCATGGCACGTCTGCCGCAACAGGTGCACGACGCGATCGGCAGTTAGCGGGCCGTGCTCAGTCACCAGGTCGGAAATGCTCAGCCCCGGCAGGTACTCCATCACGTAATAAAACGTTCCATCATCGGTGCGGCCGTAGTCGAAGATCTCGATCGAGTTCCAGTGCGAGAGTTTGGCAGCCGCATTCACTTCCCGCTCGAAGCGCGCCAGCGCGCGGGGATCGGCCGCCTGACCCGGCTGGATGAGCTTGATGGCGCACGGCCGTTTGAGCAGTTGATGCTCGCCCAAGTAGACCTGCCCCATCCCGCCACTGCCGATCAATTCGCGGAGCGTGTACTGACCGAGTTGCCGGGCTTCGAACACTTCGGTCCGCAGCGCGTGAATGTTGTAGGTGCCGTAGACCGCAATCATGCAGGCGACCAAGAGCATCAGCCCGTGCCCGACGAGATCGTCAAACGTGAGCACCTCCGCCACCGCTGGCATCGTCCACCGCTGCAGCGCCATCAGGGCGATGGGCAGGATGGCCATCGGCACCACCACCAGCGCAGCCCGCCGCCACGTATTGGGGATAAACATGCCGTACATCACGATCAGGCAAACCCACTCGGCCGTACTCCGCAACGACGCCGCCACGATCTCGATTTGGTCGCCGGCCGTGCAACACATCGACACGTTCGTCCATGTAAGCGTCGCGAAGAACGCCGCCGGCACGCCGAAGATCACCGACTCGAAGACCCGCAGCCAGCGCGAACTGATGCACAGGCTACTGGCCAACCACAAGGCGCAGATGCCTTCGACAATGGTGAAGGCCAGGTGAAATCCGTTGATCAGCGCGACGCCGCCGCGGAATTCGTCCGGTACGGGACCGTGCTTGGACCACTGCATCCAGACGAAGAACAGGGTGGCCCCCGTGAAGATCACCACGGCCGAAGCCAACAGCCGGCGCCGCAACAGCTCGTTTAATTCCTGCGAGCGCTGGGACTGCGTGCCTTCGACGATGTGACAGCGCCACCGTCGCCGCGGACTGGGAGTGGGAGAAAGGTCCATCTCCATCGTCGGGGCGATGGGCGAGTTGCGGCCGTTGTAGGAATCGTCCAGCGCCATTGCGGGCAACCCTGCGCGCTTTACGTAATCGCCAGCGTCGCGCTCACGATCATACGCGCGACGCCCGCCGCGGGCGACTCACGAAATCTCGAGGAACAGCGCAACACGTTTCGTAGTGGGTGGTTGGGCGCCGCGACCGCCAGAGACAATCGCGCCCGCCATGAGGTTGTACGCCGCATCGGCGGCTACGGTTTCGTGTACACCTACAGAGGACCATTCGTCCAGGCGGGTTCGGTATTGCGGCAGTATTTGCGACAGCACATCGCACGCCGCCACCGCTGGCCGCGGAGTTGGACCGCTGCTACGAACAGGCTGAGCCGAACAACGAATCGTCTACCACGATGGCGCGCGTTTCTGATTGTCGAGAAAACTCGTTTTGAAAAAGAGCCACCCTGCCGC
>CALKYM010000039.1 GCA_938003525.1 uncultured Planctomycetales bacterium
ATCAACGTGCCCAGCAATGCTATTCGCCAAACGGCAAGCATGTCGTGCCTCTCCAGTCGTCTCAGTTCAGGAATCGATTGAAGTGAACGGGCTCGCTCAATTCCCCGTTTCCTGCATGAACCGCTCGCGGAAGTCGGGCACGTTGTGCTCTTTGACGAAGGCATCCCACTCAGGCCGCCGCGATTGCACGTCCCATACTATGAGAGTGTTGGTTGGGTAGCCGACCGTGCAATGGGGGCTTGGCGGAAAGTGCTGGCCGATCAGTTCAAAAAGCCTCTCGCTAATGTCTCCTTCGTCCGGCAGTTGATCCATGTTGTAGACGTTGTGAAAGAAGTAACCCAAATCGACCAAGCGATCACGAGACTGCTCGTAGCGACGTGGATAGCCTGGTCTTTCGAATCTGAAGATTCCAAAGTCGACGACATCGACGTCGGCCAGCGGCATTGGAACTAGCAACATCATTTCACGTGCACTTTGCATGCGCCGCCTGTGGTACCAAACCCGAACTGTCGGACTACAGTATTCGGCAACGAAGCCGACGATTACGAGTAGCAGGACGACGACAAGAGTGACTCGGCGTCGCGTCATGTTGATCATCTGAAAGCTAGCCCTAACCACGCTCACCGTTTCGTCACCGGCACGAACTTCTGCGCGCGTTCGCCGTAGATGTCGCCGACGTAGAGATTGCCCTTTGAATCTTGGGCGATGCAGTGGATGCCGACGGCTTCGCCGGGTTTCAGACGCGAGGTGTCGGGGTTGTTCTTGTCATCGCCGATGTCACCCAGCGGTATCGACCACACCTGCTGGACGCGGCCGTCGGTCGAGAACCGCATGAAGAGCTGATCTTTGTATTCCGGATAGGCGTCGTTGCGCAGCCACCAGTGTGGCGATGAGCCGCAGATCCAGATCGAGTCGTCTGCCGCAATCGAGATGCCCCACGGCATGATGACGCCCGACCACACGCCCAGTAGTTCACCCTGCTGATCGAAAATCTGAACGCGCCCGCTGTTGCGATCGGCCACGTACAATCGACCCGCCGAATCGGCCGCAATCGCGTGGGGGAGCACAAACAACCCAGGCTGCGATCCGTAGCTGCCCCAAGCCTTGACGAACTTGCCATCCGCATCGAAGTGCACGACACGGCGATTGCCGTAGCCATCGGTGACGAAGATCTCGCCCGAGGGTAGCACGACCATGTCAGTCGGCCGATTGAAGTGCGTTTCATCCTCGCCCGACTCGCCGGGCGTGCCGAGCGTGAGCAACAGTTCGCCATCGGGGGTCCGTTTCTCCACAACGTGTCTGCCAAAATCGGCCAGCCAAATGAAACCTTCGTGATCGATTCGCAGGTGATGGGGATCGACGAATTCGCCCTGCCCCCAACTGCGCACGAACGTCCCATCGGGCTTGTAGACCTGCACGGGGTCGGGGCCCTTTTTGAAGAACCAGATTTGGTCCTCGGCATCGATGGCCAGACCGGAAACCCACCCTTTACGCGAGATGTGTTCCGGGTACTGGGGCCAGTCGGGGGCGACGTCGTACTCCACAATCACCGGCTCCCGGGCAAAGCCAGGGTATTGGGCGAGCGCAATTTCCAGCCCGCTCGTCGCCCATGCGAGCACGACTGCCACGGGTATCCAGTGGGCCATGATCCTGATCAACTTGCGCGTCATCGCCGCCATTCCCCCTTGCTAGCTTTCGCGAGCCGTAGGGTGCTCTTCACCCCGCGTCGCGGTTTGCCTATTCTCTGGCACCGCCGGTGGCAATGCGAGGACCGATTTCAACAGGTCGCGACACGGAGGTGATGCGATGGCCGAACCGCAAGAACGCCAGCCCGAACAACTCACGCCCGAAGAAGCCGAGAGCCTGATCAACGCGATCGCCGATGTCGAGCGCGAAGAGGCAGAAACCAAGCCGGCCGGCGAAACGAAGGGCGACTAACTTCGCTGCTAGCCCTCCGGATCCTCGGGCGTCGTGCCCAGCACGATGTCGAAGTTCGCGGTTTGCTCGCCGATCTTCGATCCGGGCACCGGCTCGAAGGGCACAAGGACCGACTGTTTCGCCTCGGCGCCCTTGATGCTGCGGAAGATGAAGTCCTGCTCGTTGAGCGGATGGTCCGCAATGTACATCTGCGTGGTCAGCAGTCGCTGGCTGCTGCGCTCGACGATGAAATGGATATGCGGCGTCCGCTGGGCGCCAGCCACACCCGCCATGTAGGACACGGGGCGAATCGTGCGGAAGTAGTACTGGCCGCTTGAGTCCGTCAGGAAGCGCCCGAAGCCCTGGAAGTTCTTGTCGCGCTCGTCGGTGTTCGGACAGCGACTGTGGGCGTAGATGCCCTGGCTGTCGGCCTGCCAGATTTCGACGACGGCGTTGCGAATCGGTTCGCCGGCCGCGCTGAGTACTCTACCAGTGAGGTGCGTGATTTCGCCGACAGCCGGCGTGACCCCATCGTTGACCACCAGCAAGTCGTTGTCGGTATCCAGCGGCAAACGGTCGGGATAGAACGGCCCTTCAGTTTGCGGCGCCGTTGCAGTCAACATCTCTGCCAACAGCCCGCGAGTGGTGAACAGGCTGGTTCCCAATGCCATTGCGCCCAGGAATCCACGGCGCGGTAGATGGCTGCCGGTCTTGCGCATCGCTGTTGCTCCCACGTTCCGGTTGCCGAGTTCCACGAACATCCGCGCCACCAACCGGTTCCCCGCTCTGCGCAAGATAACCGATCCTGCGCGCGGCGAATGCAGCATTCGGAGTGATTCGCACAACCGCTCAACTTGGGCATTGGCGACGACGCCACGGTGTAGTGTCCGATCTTGCGTTGCCACTGGTACTTGTGTCGCAGCGAAACGCAGTGCTGCCCGAGTGGGGTTCGCAGACGTTGCCTGTTGCGGAAGTGCCAGCTACATTAGCGGTTACATTCGATTCGGCGATCGTGAATCCATCCCACCTGCCCGCCGATGTCGCCCTCCCGCCACGCAAGGTTGCTCTCGCACCTAACGCGCTCCGCGCTGGTCTGTGGCATCGCTCTGTACACGATATCGCCGAGGGGCAGTCTGGGCGACGACGCGCTGCAGCTTGCCGCCGCCCCAGCCAAAGCAGAAGTCGAGCCTGCCGCCAGCTTGCGGCTCACGTTCGAACACGACGTGCAGCCGATTCTCACGGCTGCCGGCTGCAACGCGGGGGCGTGTCACGGCAAGCAGCGCGGGCAGAACGGCTTTCAGCTTTCGTTGCTGGGCTTCGATGCCGATTTCGACTATGCCGCCATCGTTCAGGAAGCGCAGGGACGACGTGTCTTTCCCGCGGCGCCGCAGAACAGCCTGCTCCTGCGCAAGGCAGCCGCCGACATGCCGCACGGCGGGGGTCGTCGCCTCGATCCAGCAGGACCACTGTATGCCGTCGTTCGCCGCTGGATTGCCGCCGGGATGCCCCGTCGCGCTGCCGATGATCCGACACTCGAAGGCATCACGCTCGATCGCGCAGAGCACGTGCTGGTTCCTGGCGAACAGCGGCCGTTGCGCGTGACCGCCCGCTTCAGCGATGGCTCGACCCGCGACGTGACGGGTGTGACCGCCTTTCAATCGAACGAGCCGGCCATCGTCGCTGTGGACGAAGCGGGCGTCATTCGAGCCGGCGATCTTGCCGGCGAGGCGACCGTGATGGCCCGCTACATGGGAGAGATTGCCACGTGCGCGACGATGATCCCACTGGCAGGCGACGTCGATCGGGCAATCTACGATGCACTGCCCCGGTGGAACTTCATCGACGAGCTGGTGTGGAACAAGCTCGCGCAATTGGGTATTACCCCTAGCCCTGCGGTCGACGATAGTACATTCCTCCGTCGCGCCTACCTGGACGTGATTGGCCGGCTGCCGAGTGCGGATGAGGCACGGACGTTTCTCGCCGACGGCGATCCCGACAAACGTGCGCGGCTCGTCGACCACTTGCTCGAGCGATCCGAGTACGCCGATCACTGGGCCAACAAATGGGTCGATCTGTTACGGCCCAATCCGTATCGCGTGGGCATCAAAGCCACGCTCAGCCTCGACGCGTGGTTGCGTGACGCGTTTCGACAGAACATGCCGTACGACCAGATGGTGCGGCGGCTGGTGACGGCCGAGGGCAGCACGTGGCGAAACGGCGCAGCGACCTTGTTCCGCGATCGTCGACAGCCCGACGAAATCGCCACCATGGTCAGCCAGTTGTTCCTCGGCGTGCGGCTGGAATGTGCGAAATGTCATCATCACCCCTTCGAGGTTTGGGGGCAGGACGACTTCTACGGCCTGGCAGCCTACTTCGCGCGAGTCGGTCGCAAAGGGACGGGCCTCTCGCCGCCCATCTCCGGCGGTGAAGAGATTGTTCTCACTGTTCCCAGCGGCACTGTAAAGCATGGCCGCACGGGTGAGCCCGTCGAGCCGAAGCCGCTGTTCGGCCAGACGCCGCCTTGTGGTCCTGATGAAGATCCTCGTGACGTGCTCGTCGACTGGATGGTCGCCGACGAGGAAGGCTACTTCGCGCAAGTCGCGGCCAATCGAATCTGGGCCGCCATCATGGGTCGCGGCTTGGTCGATCCGGTCGATGACCTGCGGGCAACGAACCCGCCGACCAACGCGCCGCTGTTGGAAGCGTTAGCCGGGGAGTTGCGTCGAGTCGAGTACGACCAGAAAAAGTTGATCCGCACGATCATGGCGTCGTACGTCTATCAACTCTCGTCGCTGCCGGGTGAGCGCAACTCGGCCGATACGCGCAACTATTCGCGGCATTATCGTCAGCGATTGCGAGCCGAGGTGCTGCTCGACGCGGTCTGCGACGTGACGGGCGTGCCGGAGAGCTTCGATGCGATGCCGCCCGATGCCCGTGCCGTCGAACTCTGGACGACGCGCATCGGTTCGCTCTTTCTCGATGCTTTCGGCCGGCCCGATCCGAACCAGGATCCTCCCTGTGAGCGAATCGCGGACTCTACCGTTGTGCAAACGCTGCACATGATGAACGCTCCGCGCATTCACGAAAAAGTCGTCAGCGATTCGGGCCGGGCCGCCGAGCTGGCGACCAGCGAGCGGGCGCCGGCTGAGATCGCGGAAGAGTTGTACCTCGCCGCCTATGCGCGCTACCCGACCGATGACGAACGCGCGGCCATCGTGCCGCTGTTTGGTGAAGACTCCGCTTCGCGCCGGCAGGCTACGGAAGACCTGATGTGGGCGCTGTTGAACACACCCGAGTTTCTGTTCAAAGACTGAAAGGCTTTTGGGATGAGCAGGTACAGAAACTGCGAAGGCGTCACGCGACGCAACTGTCTCCAGTTGGGTCTGGGCATGCTGGGCGGAAGTGGCATGGCCCAACTGTTGCGGATGCGGGCGCAAGCGTCGGAGAGCGCAGCATCGAGCCGGCCTGCGAGTTGCATCCTGATCTGGATGGATGGTGGCCCGTCGCACTTCGAAACGTTCGATCCGAAGCCGGAGGCCCCG
This sequence comes from uncultured Planctomycetales bacterium, assembly GCA_938003525.1. Taxonomy (GTDB): domain Bacteria; phylum Planctomycetota; class Planctomycetia; order Pirellulales; family JAEUIK01; genus CALKYM01. The sequence continues at coordinate 5,460 of CALKYM010000039.1, forward strand.
GAAGAGATTCGCGGCGAACTGGGAACCCTCGCCACCAGGATTCCCGGTGTGCATTTCTCAGAGCACATGCCCAAGCTGGCAGCGATGACCGACAAGCTGGCCGTCATTCGCTCGGTGCGACACGACCAAGGCAATCATGGAGCGGGCAATCACTACATGATGACCGGCGCCCCGCCGCGGATTCCAGTCGGCTGTGGCGCGTTCGTCAGTTTTCATCCCAGCATGGGCTCGGTGGCGGCGCACGAGTTGGGTGCGCCGGAAGGTCTGCCGGCTTATTTCTCCATGCCCTCGATGTCGCGCTCCGGCGGGCCCAATTTCCTGGGCGCCAAGTACGCGCCGTTCGTCGTGGGTGGAGATCCCAACAAGGATGACTTTCGCGTGCGCGACGTCGCACTTCCCTCCGAACTCAGCGACGAGCGGTTTCTCGGTCGCCGCGATTTGCGTGGCGTCGTCGACCGTTTCGTCAGGATCGCTGACGAGGCGGCTGCCGATCCTGCCGTCGCGCTCGATGAGTATTACCGGCAAAGCTACGACCTGGTAACCAGTCCCGAGGCGCAACGTGCCTTTGACATCACGCTAGAGTCGGAGGCGGTGCGCGATTCTTACGGACGCAACTCGTTCGGCCAGCGCGCACTCCTGGCGCGGCGTCTCGTCGAAGCTGGCGTGCCGTTCGTCACGCTTTACGACGGCGGCTGGGACCATCACTCCGAGATCTTCCCCGCCATGCGCAAGCGGCTGCCGGTCTTCGAAGGCGGCATAGCGGCCCTGATCGAAGATCTCCAGCAGCGCGGGCTGCTGGATAGCACGTTGGTGGTGGCGCTGGGCGAGTTCGGCCGCACGCCGAAGATTTCCACGCTCTCGGGCCGCAACTCACCGGGTCGCGATCACTGGGCCAACGCCATGTCGATCCTCTTCGCCGGATGTGGCACACCTGGCGGTCAGGTGGTCGGCGCTACCGACCGCAAGGGCTACGCCGCCTGCGAGCGCATCCTCTCTCCGGAGAACTTCGCCTCGACCGTGTATCGCAAGCTCGGCATCGATCCTGACAAGATTTACTACACGCCGAACGGAAGACCGGTGCACTTGGTGAGCAATCCGGAGCCCATCGCGGAGCTGATGGGTTGAGTGCCACTCCGCTTAAGCGTTGCCTGGCAGTCTTTACCCTGCTGGTGGCCTTGGCCCCTACTGCAGTCGATGCCGCACCCGAAGTCCGGTTCCTCTTTCCAGCCGGCGCGCAGCGCGGGCAAAGCGTCGAGGTCACCGCCGGCGGCAAATTTTCCATCTGGCCCGTCACAGTGCAGGTGAGTCGGCCGGGCGTTGAAGTCTCCGTGCTGGAAGACTCCGGCAAGCTCTCCGTTCAAGTGGCCGACGATGCATCCCCGGGGCTCTACTGGCTGCGCCTGTACGACGCGACCGGAGCGGCGCCGCCCAAGCCGTTTATCGTCGGGCCGGTGAGCGAAGTCGTTGAAAACGAAACGAACGACGCCATCGCCGCTGCGCAGGCCATCGACCTCGAAGGCTCCGCTATCGCTGCAGCCACGGTGAACGGCCAATTGGGCCAGGCGGGCGACGTCGACGTCTACGCCCTACGCGCGAAAGCCGGCCAAACACTGGTCGCCGATCTCGATGCCCACCGTGAATTAGGCTCCACGGTGGATGCCGTATTGCAGTTGGTCTCACCCGATGGATTCGTCTATGCGCAAAACGACGATCAGCTCGGCATCGACCCGCGGCTGGCGATTGAGATCCCCAGCGACGGAGTGTGGTACCTACGGGTGTTCGGCTTTCCCGCCACGCCGACTCAGGCGATTCGCTTCGCCGGCAATCCAACGTACGTCTACCGACTGACAATCGGCACGGCTCCTTTTGTCGACTACACGATGCCCATGGCATCGCGCGCGGCAGCGTCGACCGAGCTGCAACTGCACGGGTGGAATCTGCCGGACGCATTGCAGCAGATGACCGTGAAGTCTGCAGATTTGAGTGAAATCCTGGTGGAAAGCCCGCTGCTGGCCAACTCGCTGCAGGTGCCCGTCCTGCCAGGCGACGTGCTTCTGGAGTCGGAGCCAAACTCGCGTGATGCGCCCCAAGAGATCACCCTGCCCAGCTCCGTCACCGGGCGGATGGGCGAGGCGCGGGACCACGATGCATTCAGTTTCAACACGGCGGCAGGTGAGATCATCATGGCCAAGATCGAGAGCCGGGAGCTCGGCTTCGACCTCGATCCGGTGTTGGAATTGATTGACGCCGAAGGGAAGCAGCTCGTGCGGGTCGACGACGCAGGCGGCTCTCGCGATGCGGAACTCGTACATACCGCCGCTGCGGACGGTCCGCTGCGACTCGTCGTTTCCGATCTGCATCGAGAGGGCGGGCCACGCTTCGTGTACCGCTTGGCGGTCGAACGCGGCCAAGCTGAATACCGCCTCAAGAGCGATACCCATCAGGTCGCCGTTGCGCCCGGTGGTGCAGCAAAGGTCCCTATCGCGGTCGAGCGGCTACACGGCTTCAAGAGCGAGATCACCGTCACGGTCTCGGGTTTACCCGACGGCGTCACGGCAGCCGCAGTCTCCTCCCAGGGCGAAGGAGACACGGCCGCCAAGGTCACGCTCGTGTTGCAAGCCGCTGCAGATGCGCAACCCGTCTCCGCGCCGGTGCGCATCCTCGGACAATCGGGCGACGCCCCAGAGCAGCAGGCCATCATCAGCGTGCCCGGTCAGGCGGGAACAATCGACGAACTGTGGCTGACCGTTACGGCCAAGTCCGAGTGACGCCGCCCGGGGGCGCACTCCTTCGAGTGTCACTCGATCTCCCGAATCCGTAGGTTGCGCCAACGGACTTCGTAGGGCCCGGCATTCCGACCGATGCCGTGTACCTGCAGGCCGACAAAGCCCGATGGGTGCGTTTCGTACTTCTCATCGTGCGTCAAATCGGAGATCAAGGTGTCGTTGATCCAGACTTTGATCGTGGGGCCGACAGCCAAGACGCGATAGCTGTTCCACTCGCCGTCCTTGAAGTGCTTGTGCGGCGTGCGGTCGTCTTTGGGCGTCATCCAGCCACCAGTCGCCTCACCGTAGATGTAGCCCGCTTCGGCCCCGTTCTCTCCACTCGACTCGATCTCGACTTGCGGGCCGTTCACGCGTTCGCGCGGATCGTCGTTCTTGGTTTGCGAGCGAATCTGCACCCCGGAATTCAGACCATCGTCGACCATGACCTCAAAGAGCAGCTCAAAGTCGCCGTATTTCTTGTCAGTACAGAGAAACGAGTTGGGGCTGCCCTCACTGGTCCGTCCGACGATGGCACCGTCCTCGACGCGATAGGTGGCCGTGCCATTGCGCTGCGTCCAACCATCGAGCGTTTGGCCGTCGAACAGCGCCACCCAACCATCGTCATCCGCTACGCCGATTGCAGGCACCAGCAAGAATCCGCAAGCGACAAGTAGCGCGGCTGGTAGGTGACGACTCATGTTGATTTCTCCTGATGGCGTGGTGGTGTTGGCAGAATGTGTCGCGTGCACGATCGCTGAGGTGGGCGGACTCAAAGATCTGCGCCATGCTGTTCGGCCCAGCCGGGCGCGTCAATCTCGGAGAAGGTTAGCGTCGCATTCCCAAGTGCAAATGGCGCGTCGCGCTGGTTTTCTGGAATGCGCGTTACAAAAAAGCTTGACCTGCCGCCCGGCGAGCGTCATAGTGCGGCCGTTCAGCGAGCGCGTTGGGTGCGAGGCCGTGGGGCGAACCAAGGAATTTGACGAAGGCGAAGTGCTCGATCGGGCGATCGACCTCTTTTGGCGGCAGGGCTACAAAGCCACATCCGTTCGCGATCTGGTGGCCGCGACCGAGGTGGCCGAGTCGAGTTTGTACAACTGCTACGGCGGAAAACGAGGGTTGTTTCTCGTCGCTTTGGCACGCTACCGGAAAATGCTGTCCCGCTACCTCAAACGCCTGGCCGAGTTCGAGTCCCCTGCGGCGGGCTTGCGGTGGATGTTCGATGGTGTGGCCAAAGGGCTGGCCTCGCAGAGCGACTTTCGCGGCTGCATGATCACCAACACTACGATCGAACTTGCGCCACACGATGCCGAGCTGCAGGCCGAGCTGCGCTCCATCTACCGCGAGGTCGAAGACGTCTTTTGCCGGGTACTGAAGAAGGCCGCCCAGCGCGGAGAGCTCGCAGAGAGTCGACCGCCGCGGGCGCTCGCGCGCTATCTGATGCAAAACCTCGAAGGACTAAGGGTGTTGGCCAAGAGCGATCCCGGCGCGCGCACGTTGCGCGGCATGGCGAACACCACTTTAGCACTTGTCCTCAAGGTCCATACGACTGCTTCTGCGCGAAGATCACCATCACGCGGCCGCGCCGCGGCGCGACGTCAAGGGGAATGACCATGAGCCAGCCGACGGCAACCAACGGGAAAGCGGAAAACGGCGCGACGAACGGCCACTGGCATCGCTCGGCCTGCATACTCTGTAGCGTGAACTGTGGCATCGAGATCGAAGTCCAGGATGGCCGCTTCACGCGAATTCGCGGCGATAAGCAACATCCCATGTCGGCCGGCTATACATGCCAGAAAGCCATGCGGCTGGACTACTACCAGAACAATCCAAACCGGCTGACGCATCCGCTGCGCCGCAAGCCCGACGGTACCTTCGAGCGCGTTTCCTGGGAAACGGCCATTCGCGAAGTCGCCGAGAAGTTCGTCGCGCTACGCGATACCAACGGTGGCCACTCGATGGCCTACTACGGTGGCGGCGGTCAAGGCAATCACCTTGGTGGCGCACACGGCGCCGCTGGGTGGCGGGCCGCAGTCGGCACGCGGTATGTCTACACGTCGCTCGCCCAGGAGAAGACCGGAGGCTTCTGGGTCGATGGCAAGCTTTTCGGCCGCCAAGACTGCCATCCGGCTGAAGACGTCGAACACGCCGACTATTTGATCGTTATCGGGGCCAATCCGTGGCAATCGCACGGCGTGCCCCGCGCGCGAAAAGTCTTGCAGGACATCGCTCGCGATCCGCAACGCACGCTCGTGGTCGTCGACCCTCGCCGCACGGAGAGCGCCGAAAAGGCCGACATTCATGTACAGGTGCGTCCCGGCGGCGATGCGCATCTGATGCTCGCCATGTTGGGCACGATCGTACAGGAGCAACTCCACAACCAGCAGTTCATCGCGCAGCACACCGTTGGATTCGAAGAAGTTGCCCAGCGACTCCGCCAGATTCCCGTCGACGAGTACGCGCGCGAGGCGGGCGTCGATCCAGAGCTCGTCCGTCAAATCGCTCGAGACTACGCGCAAGCCGACAGGGCGTGCGTCCGCACCGATCTGGGCCTCGAGCACTCGCTGCACAGCACGTTGAACACCTATCTGGCCAAGTTGCTGTACTTGCTCACCGGTCACTTCGGCAAGGAAGGAACGAACACGTTTCACACGGCATTCGGTCCGATCATTGGCCATTCCAAAGAACCGGAGCAAGGCGGGCTGACGACGCGCGTCACCGGCATGAAGGAAATCGCCGGGCTGTTTCCGCCAAATGTGCTGCCCGCAGAGATCGACACGGACCATCCCGACCGCATTCGCGGCGTGCTGGTCGACAGCCACAATCCGCTGATGACGGGTGCCGACACGCAGGCGTATCGCGCGGCGTTTGAGAAGCTCGAGCTGCTGGTCGTGATCGACGTGGCGATGACCGAAACGGCGCGGATGGCCGATTACGTGCTGCCGGCGCACACGCAGTTCGAGAAATGGGAAGCGACGTTCTTCAACCTGGAGTTTCCTGAGAACCACTTTCATTTGCGGCGGCCTGTTGTGGAGGCGTCCGAGGACACGCTGCCGGAGCCGGAGGTTTACCGCCGCTTGCTGGTTGCGATGGGCGCCCTGCCCGCTTCGTTCCCGCTGTTGCGGACGATCGCCAAGATCGATCGACGGCTGCCGCGGCTGAAGCTGTTTCCGATTGCATTGGCGGCGACCCTCAAGCGAAACAAGAAGCTGAAGCCCTATCTGCCGTTGGTGCTCCACGAAACACTGGGCTACGCGCTGCCGGGCGACGCGCGTCCGGCTGCCGCCATTTGGGGGCTCTGTCACATGTTCGTGCGCCGCTACGGCGACGAGTGCTTGCGCCGCGCAGGCATCGAAGATCAGGGAGCGGGCATGGCCGAAGCGCTGTTCGAGAAGATTCTGAAGGGCGAGTCCGGCGCGTTGATCAGCCGGCATGATTACCAGGAGACCTGGAAGTTCCTCGCTCACCGTGACGGCAAGATCCATCTGGCCATCCCGGAACTGTTGGACGAAGTCGACGCTCTGGAATCGCTGCCGGCCGATGATGACTATCCTTTTGTGCTCCTGGCAGGAGAACGACGGTCTTACAACGCCAATACGATTTACCGCGACGAAGGATGGCGAAAACGCGATCGCGAAGGCGCGCTGAAGATTCACCCCGACGACGCCCAGCAGCAGGGCCTGCGCGAGGGAGACCTCGTGGCCTGCCAATCCGCGCGGGGCGAAGTCAGGGCGCGGGTGGAGTTCGCCGACGAAATGCGTCGCGGTGCCGTGTCTCTGCCGCATGGCTACGGCATGGAAGAGCCGACGGGTGACGGCCATTCGATCCAGCAGACCGGTCCGGCGGTCAATATGCTCACATCGGCCGATCACTGCGACGCCATCGCCAAGACGCCGTTTCACAAGTTTGTGCCGGTACGACTGAAGCCGGTTACCGCAGCCGCTGCGGACGCGGCAGCCGGCGTCGGCGCGGCCGGCGCATCAGCCTGAGCGCCGCATCATGGGCGCAGGCATGCTGAGGCGGCTGCACATCATCGGACGCAAGAACAGCGGCAAGACGACGCTGGTCGTCGATCTGGTACGGCATCTCACGACGCAAGGCTATCGGGTGGGAACCATCAAACACACGCATCACCGCCACGAGCTTGACGTACCGGGCAAAGATTCGTTCCAGCACCGGCAGGCTGGAGCGGCCGCCGTGGGAATCCTGTCACCGGGAATGTCGGCGATTTTCTGCCCCAGCGACACCGCGACGGGACACCAACGGTACGACCTCATGGCCCCCATGTTCGCAGATTGCGATCTGGTCCTGGTCGAAGGCGACTCAGCGACCGCGGCGCTACGCGTGGAAATCTGGCGTTCGGCATGTGGCGAGCTACCCTATGCGGCGAGTGACGAAACCATCGCTGCCGTGATTTCAGACGATACCGTCGCCGTCCAAACCAAGTCGCTGCGGCGGAACCCCATCGAACCCTTAGCAACCGAATTGTTACAACTGGCCGGCATCCAGTAGGCTGGCCCGGCAGACATCAACAACGAACTTCATCGGCGGAGGGCGATCGTGCACCGAGTTCTTCTATTCACGCTGACGGCCGCGTTCTCGTTTGTCTATGCGTCAGCGTTGCACGCCGAGACGAACGTGACGGAATTCCTGCTCGGACGCCAACCGGCCGAGGGCGCGGCCGTGCATCCGCCGGAACGATGGTCGGCCACGGAAAACGTCGATTGGAAAGTTGACCTACCGGGCTTGGGATGGTCGTCGCCCATCGTCTGGGATGGGAAGATCTATCTCACGAGCTGCGTCAGCACGGGCGAAGTGCGGGAACCGCGCAAGGGCCTCTACTTGGAGGATCTCAACGCCAACAACTATCCCGTCGACGACGCTGAGCACACTTGGAACGTGTACTGCCTCGACTTGGCGACGGGCGAAATGATCTGGGAGCATGAGGCTCACAAAGGCATCCCGCCCAAGCCGCATCACATCAAGAACACGCTCGCTTCCGAGACGCCCGTTACCGATGGCGAGCGGGTCTACGCCCTGTTCGGCAACTTGGGGTTGTACTGCTACGACCTCGACGGCGAACTGCTGTGGACATACGAGATTAAGCCGCGCGATACCCAAATGGGCTGGGGCACGTCGATGTCGCCCACGGTACACAAAGACCGCATCTACGTGGTGAACGACAACGAGGAAGACTCGTGGCTCATCGCGCTCGACAAGCTCACCGGCGAAGAAGTCTGGAAGGTGCCGCGCGATACGAAGACAAACTACTCCACGCCCTACGTGTGGGAGAATCCACTACGCACCGAGATCGTGATCAATGGGAAGCTATTCACCCGCTCCTACGACCTGGAAGGCAATGAGCTATGGCGGGTCGAAGGCAAATCGGCGATCGCGATTCCCCGCCCGTTCGAGCAGTTCGGCCTGTTGTTCGTCAGCTCAGGCCACGTGGCGTTCGGGGAGAATCGCACCTACGCGATCCGTCCTGGCGCGTCGGGCGACATCTCGCCGGTAGAGGGAGAGCCCGTCAGCGAGTTCATCGAGTGGCATACCCACACGGGGCCTTACCATCCCACGCCGCTGTTGGTCGACGGCAACCTCTACATGCTGCTCGATTACGGGTTCATGCTGTGCTACGACGCCAAGACGGGCGAAGAGGTTTACGGCAAGAAGCGCATCCCCAACGGTCGCCGCTTCACCAGCTCGCCGTGGACGTACGGCGACAAGATCTATTGCTTGAACGAAGATGGGGTGACTTTCGTCATCCAAAAGGGCGCGGACTTCGATGTGCTCTACGAAAACGAATTGGCTGAAGATGATATGGGGATGGCCACGCCGGTGATCATCGACGACCGCCTGCTGCTTCGCACGTCGGCCCGCCTGTACTGCATCCGTGCAACGGATAACGTCGCCAATACCAGCGGGGATTGACGGACTCGCAACCGAGCGAGATTGCGTTGAGCTAACCGAATAGCTCGAGGACGGGCCTGCCCTCGTCCACGATGGGCGTCGGGCGTCCCTGCGGATCGGGGATGCGCAGTTCGTGGCTGATGCCCAAGGCGTGGTAGATGGTCGCGGCGAGATCCTCGGGCTTGGTGGGCTTGTCGATCGGATAGGCCGCGTCGGCGTCGGTCTCACCGTACACCATGCCACCGCGAATGCCGGCGCCGGCCAACACGGCTGGGAACAGCGTACTCCAATGTCCGCGGCCCCAGGCGTCGTTCGCCTTGGGCGTGCGTCCCATCTCGCCCACCGCCACCACAAGCGTTTCGTCGAGCAGTCCGCGATCAGCGAGATCGGTCAATAGCGCGGCAAGCGCCTGGTCCAGCGTCGGAATCAGGTGATTCTCCAGATGATGGCTGCTGCGGTGCGAGTCCCAACTGTAGCCATCGCAGCAGTCGTAGTGCACGGTCACAAACCGCACGCCGGCTTCGACCAGTCTGCGGGCCATCAAACAGGATTGGCCGTACAGGTGTCTGCCATACGTGTCGCGGAGCGTATCCGGCTCGCGGCGAATATCGAGTGCCGCTCGAGTCTTGTCGGACGTCACCAGCCCCAGCGCGCGCTGTTTGAACTGATCCCAGCTCTCGGCGCTGGAGCCATCGTCCGCAGCCCGTACCTGGGCATCGAACTGCTCCAACAGCGAGCGGCGGCCGGATAGTCGATCCAATGTCAGCGCATCGTCGCTGGCCAGACCTTGAATCTCAAAGCGGAGTTCTTCGTCAGTACAGTCGCGCCAGTAGGGATTGTCTTTGAGATCCCGCTTCTGGATATCGGTGTTCAGGGGATCGTAGCCACGACCGAGCCAGCCGGCATATTGGCCGGGTCGGCGATACTGCCCTTTCTCCTGCAGTGCACCGAGCCAATTCGGCAGGCAGACGTAGTTTGGCAGATCGCGCGCCGCTTCGACTGAGGATTGTTGCGAGAGATACTCGACGACCGATCCCATCGACGGCCAGTCTTTGGTCGTCGCACCAAAGCCGCCGCCGATGGGCACATTCCAGCGGTGGCCCGTCTGGATGTAGTGCCCTCCGCCGCTGTGGTCGTTGTAACTGTGCGTCATGGTCTTCACGACGCAGAACTTGTCGGAGACCGCTGCGGTACGCGGCAAGTGTTCGCAGAGGTGCAATCCCGGCGTGCGCGAGGCGATCGGTTGAAAGGGACCGCGAATCTTGCTGGG
>CALKYM010000040.1 GCA_938003525.1 uncultured Planctomycetales bacterium
TATGCCGAGGTGGACAAGCGGCGTCAGGCCGCAACGTCGCACGACCTGCTCGATGCCATGTTGGCGCTGGCGGCCGGCCGCGAGATTGAGTCACCGGTGACCGAGCCGATTGGTTGCCTGTTCGAGCGTCGCGGTAGTGTGTCCGAAGATGGCGCCGTGACGTATACGCGCGACATCGCGCCGATCCTGTTCGCCAATTGTGCCGAATGCCACCGCCCCGGCGAAGTGGCCCCCTTCTCACTCTTGAGCTACGCGGACGCAGCCAAGCGGGCAGAGTGGATCAGCGAAGTCACACGCAAGCGGCTGATGCCGCCATGGCGCGCCGAGATCGGTCATGGCCACTTTCTCGATGAGCGCCAACTGACTGAGAAGGAGATCGCGCTCATCGACACTTGGGCGGCCGCCGGCGCACCAAAAGGCGATGAAGCCGATCTGCCGCCGACGCCCCAGTTCGCCTCGGGCTGGCGATTGGGTGAGCCGGATGTTGTTGTCGAGGCCCCCGACTTCGTGGCGGTACCTGCTGATGGTCCCGATATCTTTCACCACTGGGTGATGCCGATCGACATTCCGCAAGACAAGACGCTGATCGGTATCGAATTCCGCCCCGGCAATCCCGCCGTCGTGCACCACGCCATCATCGGGCTGGATACCACGGGCGGTTCGCGGCGCCGGGATGAAGCGACGCCGGAGCCGGGCTACCAGTCGTCCGGTTCGATCGAGGGTTCAATGAGTGCCTTCCTCGGCGTTTGGACGCCCGGCATGACGCCGCGGTTTTATCCCGAGGACGTCGGCATTCGCATCCCACAAGGCGGCGAAATCTTGCTGCAGTTGCATCTGCATCCCAGCGGCAAGGAGGAATTGGACAAGAGCCGCGTAGCGCTCTACTTCACCGACAAGCCGCGCGACGAGATGAACACACAGTCGATGTTCATCGCGGGCACGCTGGTGATCGACATTCCGCCGGGCGAGGCAAATCACGAAGTGAGCACATCGATCACCTTGCCGGCCGAGTTGACGCTGACATCGGTGTTTCCGCATCTGCACCTGATCGGCAAGGACGTGGAAGTGACCGCCACGTTGCCCGATGGCGAGAAGCTGCCGTTGATCCTGATCAAGGATTGGAACTTCTACTGGCAGGACGTGTACACCTACACCGAACCGGTCACGCTGCCGCGTGGCACGAAGCTCGACATGCTGGCCCACTACGACAACTCGGCCGACAATCCGTTGAATCCCAGTAGCCCGCCGCAGCGCGTCTACTTCGGCAACGACAGTGATGATGAGATGTGCTTTATTCTCTTCCAGACGATCGACGACGGGCGATCCCGTGAGCGCCTGGGCATGGCGATGATGATGTCGTTCATCCGCGAATGGAACGAAGCCGATCTCTCCGACGAAGCTCGCGAACACATCGTCGAGGAGGCCATCAAACTGTTCGGATCCGATGACGACGGGCGGACCGAGATGATGCGCCGCGCGCTTTTGCCCAACAAGCGCAAGAAGAAGTCGGACGAGGCCGCCGAAGCGAACACCGGCGAGGATACAGATGCCAGTTGAAGCTCACTCGTTCAGCTCGCGGACCTGGCCCGTCGCTTACGTTTAACCTTCTTCCGCTGCTCCGCTTCCGCCTCGTGCCGCTGCAGGTAGGCTTCGCGCACCGCCGGATCGTCCCGCTGGCGAAACGCCTCCAGCATGTGATCGTCCGCCTCGACCATCCACGCTTCGAGCGCGGCGCGCAGTGTTGCGAGATCCGCCTGGTGCGGCGATGAGTCGATGAGATTCACCAGACAGTCCGGGTCGGCCTGCACGTCGTAGAGTTCTTCCGGGACGCGATGCTGGTAGAGGTCAAGTCGCGCGGCGATGGCTTCGCCGCTCTTCGCCAACTCAACCATACGGCGATAGGTGGGCGTTCCGGAAGTCGCCGTGGCCATCACCCGCTCGCCGTTCGACCAGGCGTTGAAGATGTAAAGATATTGCCGCGTTTGCACCGCTCGCATCGGATCGCGCGAGCCGCCGGCATTCTCGTTGTATTCTTTGATCACAAAGTCGCGTTCCGCCTGCTGCTCGCCGCGCAGCAGCGGCGCAAACGAGCGGCCATCGATGCCCTCGGGCTGCGGTATTTTTAGAACATCGAGCAGCGTGGGCAGCAGATCGACGGCCGAAACCATGTGGTGCTCGTCCACTGCTCCCGGCCGTGTCACGCCCGGCCAGCGCACGATGAGCGGCGTGTGCGTGCTGTGGTGGTAAAGCTGCGTTTTGGCAAACGGCAGCGCCATGCCGTGATCGGAGAGAAAGAGCGCGAGCGTCTTGTCGGCTTCGCCGGATTGCGCGAGCGCATCGAGCACGGCCCCCACTGCATCGTCCGCGCGGCGGACCGACGAGTAGTAGTGGGCCAGCTCCTTGCGAACGGCCGGATCATCGAACAGGAAACCCGGCACGGGGACTTCATCCGGAGCGAACACCCGCGACGGTACGTGCGGATCGGCGATTGTCTCTCCGCGCCGTGCCTGGGCATAAAACGGCTTGTGTGGATCGCCGATGTTGATCACCAGGCAAAACGGCTTATCGACCTCTCGTGCCGCGGCGATGGTCGCCGACGTCGACGCACCGTACGAAGCGGGATCCTTGACGTGCGCCCGCGTGCCGTCGGCCGCAGTATCGAGCACGAGATCCCAGCCATACGGCTGATAGGGCGTCGAGTGATTCACCTTGTGACGAATAGCTGTGAAGTAGCCGGCCTCCTTCATCAGGTCGACCAGGTGCGGATGGCGCGCGGCGGGAACTTGATAAAAGCCCTCGACGCCATTGTTGTGTGGATAGCGGCCCGACCACATCACGTTGCGCGAGGGCATACAGTTTCCCACCTGTACGTGGGCGTAGGCGAAACACAGGCCTTCGCGGGCCAGTCGATCCATGTTGGGAGTCGTATCCGGCAACGCGCAACCGAATGCCCCGACCGAATCCGCGCTCATGTCGTCGACGGTGATCAGCAACACGTTCGCCGGCGGCGCTGCCCAGGCTGGGGCACCAATCAGCGCAAGAAGCACGGACGCAGCCAGCAGCAACAGCGGGCGTTTCACTTGGCGATCCTCCCCGTCGAACGTTGGTCTCGCATGGCGATTCGCTTGTTTGCCCCCCAATGGTGCGTGGATGACTGTTGCCAATTGTAGTCAATGTGGCAGGCCATCCGGGCAGCAATCTGCAATCGGGCCGCGCGTGTCTAGGTTCGCTACTGGCTCGCGATAACTTGGCCGAAAGTTGACGGACACCATCTGATCGTCTTGAATGCCCTCAGGCTGTACTGCCCTCGTATCTTCTCGTCGTCGAGGAAGCCGCCATGAAACTTTGGACGCTGCCGGCACTGTTTGCGCTTGCCGGATTGTTGGCCGATGCCGAGTGTTGGTCGGCCGAGGTCCAGCAACAAGCGGTGACGGTCCTCTTCGGCGATCAAGCCGTCGGCGTCGATCGCGCGCTGGTCGACGGCGATGAGCTGTGGGTGGCTGCCGCCGATGTTCCCAGCATCAACGGGTTTGAACCCAAGCCCGAGGGCTTCTGCGCGGGCGAGATCTGTGTCCCCATTCCCGGCGACTGGTCGCGGACGGCGGGTGACACCGAATACTTTTGCGTCACGCGATTTGCAGAGAAGGTCGACCAGGCTGTGGCTACCGACGCTGCGCATTCGACCTGGAGTTTCGGTCGAGTCCCCCTGTTGCAAGGCGGTGGACTGCCCAGCGGCGTGGCGCCCGACTTCGCGCTGCCAGATCGAGAGGGCAACCTGGTTCGGCTGTCCGACTTTCGCGGCAAGAAGGTGCTGCTGTTGACCTGGGCATCGTGGTGAGGGTGTAGCCTCGACCTGCCCGGGTGGCAGGCCATCTACGAAGAACTGAAGGACCAGGGTTTCGAGGTCGTCGCGGCCGCGCAAGACACTGGAGGCGAGCAAGCCTGCGGTCGCTTCTACGACCGGGCGAAGGCGACGTTCACCACGCTCATCGACGAACAGCACACGGTGAGCACGCTCTACCAGATGGTCAATGTCCCCTCGGGCGTCTGGATCGACGAACAGGGGCAAATCGTGCGGCCGGCCGAGATGGCCTATTCGCAGGAGATGAAGGTCCTGGGGAACACGATCGGCGATGATCGCTATGTAGCGGGTTTGCACGACTGGGTTGAAAACGGTGCCGAGAGCCGCTACGTGATGCCGCCGGAGAAACTCGCGGCGCGGCTCGCGCCACGCAAGAAGGAACTGCGACTGGCCGACGCCCACTTCAAGTTGGCCGTCTACCTGCACGAACAAGGTGAGGAGGAGGCAGCCGCCGAGCATTGGCAGACGGCCCAAAAACTGAACCCCGATAGCTGGAACTACCATCGCCAGCACTGGTCGTTCGATCCAGCCACGGCGATGGGCAAGTGGTTTGCCAAGTTCCGCGCGCTGGGCGACGAGCCGTACTACGAGCCGCTCGACTTGCCCGAGTGAAGGGCGAACATCTCTGTGCCGCAACTCGTTACGGCAAAGCCAGCAGCAACGAAGTCACGACGATGCCGATCAGGCCGAGCACGATCCACCATATCGGACGGCCCTGCCAGGCGCTCGTGGAATGCGTGATGTAAGCCCCGCACACAGGGCATTGCTCGGCTTCTTCGTAAACGTCCGTGCCGCACTCCGGACAGGCGACCAATTCCGCTGAATCGTCGTCGTCCAGCGGCTCGTCGAATTCGTCGTCGCCCGACCAGTCGTCCTCGTAATCCGAGTGCGTCATGGCCTCTACCGTCGTTGCCGCGGCGCGACACTGGCAGGACATCCTAGGTTGCGGATGCCAGCAAACCGTCAATGTACTGCCGCGCGCGATTGATTTCGGCCGTGACGGCCGCTGTGGTGTCGAGAATCGGAATGCCGCGCGGGACAGGGTGCATGAAGATTTCGGTCCAACCCGTGTAGTTGATTTCGCGTAGTGCCTCCAGCAGCGGTCCAAAATCGAGCGCACCGCGGCCGGGCATCTGCAACAACTCCTGCTCCTTGGGAAGTTTTTCCATGCATCCCATGCCGTGCTGCCAGGCGTAGAACACGGCAATCGCGTCGGGGATCGCGCGAATCAAGTCAGCGAGCAGAGCCTCGTCCTGCGGCAGGTGGTAAGGCGCCAGCGCGACTGCCAGGTGTTGCGAAGGTCGCAACTCGACCAACCACTTGATGGAATCGGGCGACTGAATCACGGCGTTGCTGTGATTCTCGATGGCGATGGTCACGCCGGTTTCTTCGGCGACAGCCGCATGCGGCTTCATTTTCTCTACGAAACCGCCAACGGCCGCTTTGAGCTCGGATCCCGCCAGGCCCTTCGGTCCGCTACTGCCTGTGACCATCGTCCGGCAGCCAAGCCGCTGCGCAAGATGCAGCTCGTCGTGCAGTCCAAACGGGCCCAGCTTGTACTGCGTGATGCATCCAAGGCTGACATCGTGCTCGGCTAGCAGGTTGGCGAAGCGCTCTTCGCCCAGGTCGTCTAGCTGCTCGCGCTGATTACCATGTTGCATGGGCCAGATATCGATAGCCGTGGCACCAATCTTGCGAGTTTCTGGCAAGATCTCTTCGACTGCCGTGTAGCCGTACATGCACGTGCCGAGGATGTAGTTCAACTCGAATGCGGTGTCGTCAGCGGCTTCGGCGCGGCGCAAGAACAGTGGACAAGCGGCAGCACTAGCCATCGCAGTGCAGAAGGCGCGTCGGGAGATGGTGCTTTGATCGCTTCGGTGCGTCATGGTCGTTCTGCTCCGCGGCATCTTCCGCCCAACTCCCATCTCGGAATCTGATTGCGACGCTAACGAGGTGGTTCACGGCGTCGCGATGATCTTTCCGTCTTTGAGAAATGGTACGCCGAGGTGCATCAATTCATCGCTGTCAGGCTTGTAGATGGGCTCGGGCGAATACTGAGTCACGTACGCGCGACGCATGCGGTTGGTCGTGTTGGCTCCGCTGCGGTGAAACGTTACCGAGCTGAACACCACCAGGCTTCCTGCCGGAACGATGGCGGGCACCCCCGCTTCGCTACCGAAGTATCCGACCTTGTCGCCGGAGTCGGGCTCGCGGACGTGTTCGACGATGGTGCGGATGCCGACCTTCGAGAAGGGCAACACATAGGCGGTGCCGTTTTCTTCGGTCATGTCGTCCACCGCCGCCCAGACAGTGACGTAGGGGCGGTGGAAGAAGCCGAGATAGCCTGAGTCCTGGTGCCAAGAGAACTTGATACCCTGCTCGGCTGCCTTGGCGACGTACTGGTCGTAAAACAAATAGGCGGTGTCGCCAATCGTGGCGCGGCAGACTTCGGCCATCAGATCGCTGAATACATATTCGGCCAACCGCGGGGCTTGATCGTACTTCTTGGCAATGTGATAGCGCTTGCCTCGGTGACTGATGTGAATGTGATCGGTGCCCAGCCGATCCATCTCCTCGTGCATCAACTCGATGAGGTAGTCGCAAGCATCCCGCAAGATTTGCAAGTGCGCAGGGGAGATAGCCCGCTCGAGGATGAAGTAGCCTTCCTCGGCATACTGGCGGCGATGCTCATCGGTGATGAGCGATTTCGCAGCAGTGCCCGCCGACATACGGTCTTTCTCTATCCGTTGACTGGTGGGTTCAGCCGATCTCGTAGCCGGCACGTTGCTCGCGGCGAAGCCAACTGTCGGCCTGCGAGTCGTCGACGAACTGTTCACCTTCGGCATCCCACTTCAGCGGCCGTCCCAGCCGCATCGAGATGTTGGCCAGGTGACAGGTGCTGACGGTGCGATGCGACGCTTCGAGATCGGAAACGGGCGTCTTACGCGACTGGATGCAGTCGAAGAAATTGCCCATGTGATTGATGATCGCGTCCAGTTTACCGGATCGTTCTGGACGACTGAGATTGTCGAACGCGTACAGCTTGAATTGCTCCCGCGGCAGTGGCTCTTCCTGCAGCCGATCGACCGGCGCCCCGGCGATGGTGCCACGGTTGACGAACATCCGGCCCCCTTCGCCTTCGAACAGAATCCCGTCGCGGCCGGAGTCTGAGATTTCAAGTTCGACGCCGTTGGCATATTGAATCTTGGCCCCGAAGTCGATTGCCACGTTGTAGCCGTTCTGGATGGTCGGTAGCGTCGCCTTGCCGTCGATGCGGACCGGCAGACTGTCGATGGCCCACTGGGCGATGTCGATGTGGTGCGCGCCCCAGTCGGTGACCTTGCCGCCCGAGTATTCGTACCACCAGCGAAACGTGTAGTGCGCCCGTTGCGGGATGTAGGGCATTTCGGGAGTCTGTCCCTGCCAGAGATCCCAGTTGAAGTGTTCGGGAACCGGGCGCACTTCGAAGGGACCCCCCGTGGGATTCTTGCTCGTCGTACACGTCACGCGCTTGAGCTTGCCGAGGCGGCCTTGGCGGACCATTTCCACGGCCAGCCGAAACCGCGCATCGCTGCGCTGCCACGTGCCGACTTGAACAACTTGGTCCGACGCCGCAACAACTCGGCGCAGAATCTTGCCTTCGTCGATCGTCAGCGTCAGCGGTTTTTCGCAGTACACGTCCTTGCCGGCACGCACGGCATCGATGAGCATCTGCGTGTGCCAGTGATCGGGCGTGGCAATGAGCACAACGTCGACGTCTTCGCGGGCGAGCAGCTCGCGGTAGTCTTCGAAGATGCGAGGCGTGCTGCCGAAACTGGCCCGGGCTTGTTCGCGAACGTGACGGTCAACATCGGCGATGGCAACCACGTCGCCGTACAGACGCGCCTTCTCTGTAATCACCGAGCCTTGATAACGCATGCCGATGGCGCCGATGCCCAGTCGCTCGACCTTATTCTTGGGTTTCTCGGGAGCACCTTCAGCGCGGGCAAAACCGACGGGAGACAAGGCCGCAAGACTGGCGGCACCAGCAGCGCGAAAAAGAAACGTTCTTCGCGAGGTGGCGGAAGCAGTCATGAGGACCTCCTTGGCGCAGGGAAGCGTTGTCAGGCGAGGCGTGGTATGCAGGGCCGGCTGATTGGCTCAGCTTAAACAGATGGTATACGATCGGCCAAGCGGCTGCAGGTTGGCACCCCAAACACGTTCCAGCGATGTCCTTTCCGATGTCGAATCGAATCTCTTGGCGGTGGCAATACCGCGCCGCGTTCGTCTTGCTGGGTATCGTGGTCGTCGCGCTTTGGCCAGAGCGCGCCGCGGCTGCGGACGGCGCTCAGCGCCCGAACATACTGTTCGCATTCGCCGACGACTGGGGACGTTTTGCCAGCGCCTATGCCACCGTCGACGGCCCCGGCAGCCTGCACGAATTCGTGCAGACTCCGAATTTCGATCGCGTCGCTCGACAGGGCGTGTTGTTTCGCAATGCGTTCGTGAATGCGCCTTCCTGCACACCCTGCCGCAGCTCGTTGCTTTCCGGTCAACACTTCTGGCGCTGCAGGAGGGGTGCGATTCTGCAGGGCGCCGTTTGGGATGAGACGATTCCCGTCTGGCCGCTGCTGCTCCGCGATGCTGGCTACCACATCGGCAAAACCTGGAAGGTCTGGTCGCCGGGCCGACCGGGCGATGCGCCTTATGGACGGCAGGAGCACGCCTATCAACAGGCCGGCGGCCGCTTCAACCAGTTCTCGCAACAGGCAACCCAAATGGTGGCCGCTGGCCAAACTGTCGACGAAGCCAAACAAGAACTGCTGGGCGAAGTGCGCGAAAACTTCAAGGCGTTGCTGACGGCACGCAAGGATGAAGAACCGTTCTGCTATTGGTTCGGTCCGACCAACGTGCACCGCAAATGGACCGCGGGCTCGGGCCACGCGCTATGGAACATTGACCCCGACTCGTTGCGCGGTCGCTTGCCGGCGTTTCTCCCCGATATCCCCGTCGTTCGGCAGGATGTGGCGGACTACTTCGGCGAGATTCAGGCTTTCGATGCGGGCCTCGGCGTGTTGTTGGAAGAGTTGCAGGCCGCCGGCGAGCGCGACAACACCCTGGTCGTGGTGAGCGGCGACCACGGCCCGCCCGGCTTTCCACATGGAAAGTGCAATCTCTACGACTTCGGCACCCGCGTCTGTCTCGCAATTGCCGGTCCAGGCGTGCAAGGCGGCCGCGTCGTCGACGACTTTGTGTCGTTGCCCGACTTGGCGCCGACGTTTCTCGAAGCCGGCGGCGGCGAAGTGCCCGATGTTATGACGGCGCGGAGCCTATGGCCGGTACTCGAAGCGGACGGTGAGGGTCTGGTCGATCCGGCGCGGACATATGTGCTGACCGGTCGCGAACGACACGTCGCGTCGGCGCGAGATGGCCATCTGCCATATCCGCAACGCGCCATCCGCACGGCCGACTATCTGTTCGTGATCAACTTCCGTCCGGACCGTTATCCTCTGGGCGATCCGTATCGACTGGAGGGCGACGAGCCTCCCACTATTGAGGAGCTGACCCAGAACACCTTCGCCACAATGCCCGACGAAGATGCTGGGCCGACGAAAGCCTGGATCGTCGCGCATCGAGATGCCCCCCAGTGGCAGCGCTTCTTCGAACACGCCTACAGCCGCCGTCCGCGCGAGGAGTTGTTCGATCTGAGAGCGGATCCCGACCAAATGCACAACGTGGCAGCCGATCCAAAATACGCTGAGGTCGTGGCCGAACTACGGCAGCAACTGCTCGCCGATCTCGAACGAACGGACGACCCGCGGCTGATCGACGACGGGCAATACTTCGAAACCCCGCCTCTGGCCGGCCCACTTCCTGAAGATGCCCAGCGGCGTCGACGGAGGCGCTAGACTCCGGCTTGTGCGGTCGACGCACGGCGAGCATTGCCTCGCCGTCCGGCTGCAATCAGAGTGTGGCTAAGTAAAGAGAGATGTTCCGTCTTTCACCGGCCCAGTCCTCTGCGAGCCACTTCAACCCCGAGGATGCTGAACGTGCGCAGCGCCGTCGCTACTTTCACTATTGTCGCAATTGTCGCTTCTGGCTTCGAAGCCGCTGCCCGGGAGCCGAAAGAGTACGACAGCGACGTCAACTATGACGAAGCGAAGATCCCGCACTACGACCTGCCGCCGCTCTTGTTGTCTGCCGAAGGGCAGACGATTTCGACCCCTGATGCCTGGATGAACGTGCGGCGGCCGCAGATTCTGGCGATGTTCAGCAACTTGATTTACGGCGGCGTGCCCGCGCCGGCAAGCCCAATCGAAACCGAGTACAAGGTTCTCGAAACCGACGACCAGTTCATGGACGGCAAAGCGACGCGGCAGCGCGTGCGGATTCGCTTTCGCAATGAACAGGGCACCGCCGAGATGGTGATCGTGCTGTTCGTTCCCAATGCAGCCGAAATACCCGTGCCCGCGTTCATGAAGCACAGCTTCAACAACACCCGCTCACGAGATTTCGACGAGCACCCGCAAGAGCCTGGACGGATCCGCAATGGCTGGCCGCTGGGCGAGTTCTTCGATCGCGGTTACGCCTTCGTCGCCGTGTACCAGCAGGATCTGGTCGGGCACAACGAGGTGAGCTTCGGCCGCGGGATTCATCGGCTCTTCTTTCAAGAAGGACAGAGCTTTCCCAAGGCGAGCGAGTGGGGTGTCCTCTCGGCAGTCGCCTGGGGGGCAATGCGAGCGTTGGACTACTTGCACACGCGCGATGATATCGACCACAGCCGGGTGGCTATCATGGGACATTCCAAGATGGGGAAGGCGGCCCTCTGGACTGCGGCACAAGATCAGCGTTTCGCGTTGGCAGTCTCCGCCCAGTCGGGATGTGCCGGAGCCGCGCTGTGGCGGCGCAAGTCGGGTGAGACGTTGGAAAAGATGGTCACTCGTTTTCCCTACTGGCTCTGCCGCAACGCGTGGAAGTTCGTGCATCAGGAAGACGACCTGCCCGTCGATCAGCACATGCTGCTGGCCCTGATCGCGCCGCGGCCAGTGTACGTTGCCAGTGGAGAAGATGACACCTGGGCCGACCCGCGGGGCGAGTATCTCTCCGCCTACCACGCCAGCGAGGTGTATCGACTCCTGGGCAAGCAGGGGCTTACTTCCGAAGCATCACCACCGGTGAACGAGCCGGTTCTGGACACTGCCGTCGGCTACCACATCCGTTCCGGCGGCCACTCCGTCGAGCTGTACGATTGGCAGCGTTTCCTCGATTTCGCCGACCGACATCTCCAGCCTTAGCGCACCGCACGATGCAATGCCTGGCACCGCTTGCCATCGTTGCTTAATGGAACCTCTCTGGACTAGACTAGCGGTTCGTTTGCATCCCTCCACACTCCCTCCTAAGGTCGGCCCAATCTGCCATGTCCCACCAAGAATCTGCTGCCAAAACCACGTCCCGCCGACAGTTTATCGCCTCGACGGCTGCCGCCGCCGCGGCCACGACGTACTTCCCTTGGAATTCGACGGCGCTGGCGAATCGCTCGAAGAACGACCGGCCGGTGATCGGCTGCATCGGCGTGGGCAGCATGGGGACGGGTGACGCGCACGGACACAATCACTTCGGCGATATCGTGGCCGTCTGCGACGTCGATGCGCGGCATATGAATCGCGCGCAAGCAGACGATCAAATCGGCAAGGGCAAAGCGGACGCTTACAGCGACTATCGCCGGGTGCTGGAGCGCGATGACATCGACGTGGTCAGCATCGTCACGCCTGACCACTGGCATGTGAAGATCGCGGTCGAAGCGTTGCAGGCGGGCAAACACGTCTTCTGCCAGAAGCCCCTCACATTGACGCTGGAAGAGAACCTCATCATCCGCAAAGCCTGCCAGCAGCACCCCGACCAGATCTTCTTCGTCGGCACGCAACAGCGCAGCGACGCCAACCGCTGGCTGCGCGCCGTGAACATGGTTCAGAAGGGGCTGTTGGGCGACATCGAGAACATCGTCGTGGGAATTGACGGCGGTTCGGTGGGCGGCCCCTTCCCCGTCATGGATCCACCGTCAGAACTCGACTGGAACGCGTGGCTCGGTCAAGCGCCGGAAGTTGAATACCGCGCGCCCCGCTGCCACTACGAGTTCCGCTGGTGGTACGAGTATTCAGGCGGCAAGTTCACCGACTGGGGCGCCCACCACGTCGACATCGCCACCTGGGCCATCGGCGCGGACAAGCAAGGCTACGGCCCCACCGAGATTGACGGCACCGATGCCAAACATCCGGTCGAGTACAAAGATGGATACCCCACGGTCGACGACTCGTACAACACAGCACACGACTACGCCGTGCACTGCAAGTTTCCGACGGGCATCAACATGACGGTGACCAGCCGCGCCGACAACGGCGTGCTGTTCGAAGGCACGAAAGGCCGCGTCTTCGTCAGCCGCGGCAAAATCGCCGGAAAACCGATCGAAGAAAACTGGGACGCAGACCAGTTCTCGGGCGAAGAGCTGGCGGCTCTGTACAAAGGCAAACCACACGAAGGGCACAAGCAGAACTTCTACCGCTGCATTCGCGAAGGTGGACTCCCGGTATCGGACGTCTACACCCACGTGCAGGCGATGCACACCTGCCACCTGTGCGCGATTGCCGCGAGGCTTGGCCGCAAGATCACATGGGACCCTGCCGCCGAGCGCATCACCGGCGACGACCAGGCCGCCAGCTTCTTCGCGCGGACGCCGCGAGCCGGGTTCGAGATTCCGCAGGTTTAGTCTCTGACGCGGACGTGACCGCGCTCAGTCGCCCGTGGCGGCTTCGGCCGCCACGGTGCCCGTTGCCGCCCACTCGACAACTCGGCTCAGCAGCGTTTGATAGGCGGGGTTCTGCTTCGAGTCGAGCCCGTGCCCAAGCAGATTCTGCGCAACGCGACCCTGCCCGTACTTCTTGACGAACACCAGCGGCTCGACCTTCTCGCTCCAGTCAGAATAAGCTGAGGCCAGGACTTCGATCTCCGCGTCGCCGGTCAGCTTGGCGTAGAGCTCATCCTCGGTCTGGAAGTCTTCGAGGCCCGCAGTGATGGGGTGTTCGTCGTCGACGATCTCGACGGTGAATTCACCGTAGGGTCCGTGGCCACCGACTCCCTTCTTCCAGACACGCCCGAGCAGTTCTGCGTATTCATCCCACTCTTGAAACGAACTACAGGCGAAGTGCAGCGCGACGATGTTGCCGCCATCGTTCACATAGTCGATCAGCCCCTGTTTGGCCCCAGGACTGGGCTCCTCTTCCGTCCAGAAACCGTAGCTCAGCACGACCGCGCCATAGTCGCCGGGCGAGAGGTCGGCAAAGTCTTCTTTGTCGTCGCTGACGGAGACCTCGAAGCGCCCGCTCTGCTCGAGGATCGCTGCCACGAGCCGCGTCGACTCTTCCCACTGATGAGATGCAACATCGAACCCGGTGACGATGAGTACCTTGATCTTCTCCGGCGCTAGCTCGCCGCCCCTCACGGGTAGCGTCACGAGCAGCAGCAGCACGGCCAGTCCAAACCGCGTGAATGACTTTCGCATGAGAGCGTCCCCAGTTGCGTCAGTGTGTTTGCAATCGTGTCCATTGCGAGAGGGCGCCTCTCGCGCTCGCCGGCGATTATAGTAGCGTCCAGCTAAAGACTGAAATCAAACGCGACGCAAAGCCATGCAGCCACCTGGCGCATGTCGGACCGCCTTCTCGGGAGTGCGAAATCGATGAACCTGCCTTTGGCACGGATCTCACTATTGATCCTGCCGCTGACGTTCCCGCTTTCTTCGGCGCTCGCAGCCGCCGAGCGGCCGAACATCCTGCTGGCGATCTCCGACGACCAATCGCATCCGCACGCCTCGGCATACGGCTGCGAGTGGGTCCGCACGCCGGCCTTCGACCGTGTATCGCGCAGCGGAGTGCTGTTCACGCGCGGCTTCGTGGCTTCGCCCGGCTGCAGCCCAAGTCGCGCAGCCTTGCTGACGGGGCGCTACCCGTGGCGGCTCGAACACGCCGGCACGCACGGCAGCGAGTTCCCGGCAAAGTTTGCCGTCTTCCCCGACTTGCTGGAAGCTTCCGGCTACGTCGTCGGCTACACGGGCAAAGGCTGGGGCCCGGGCAACTGGCAGGCGAGCGGACGCAGTCGCAATCCCGCCGGCAACGAGTACAAAGGGATGCGTCTCGACGAACGCCCCACCTCGGGCATTAACGCGATCGACTACGCCGCCAACTTCGCGGCCTTCTTACGTGAACGGCCCGACGGCGCGCCGTTCTGTTTCTGGTACGGCGGCAAAGAGCCGCATCGCGTTTTCCAGGCTGGCTCCGGCCGCTCCGCAGGCAAGGAGCTCGCAGATGTCGACGTCCCACCGTTCCTGCCCGACAGCGACGAGATACGTAGCGATCTTCTCGACTACGCCCTGGAGATCGAGTGGTTTGACGCACAACTCGGCCGCATGCTCGATGCCCTGGACAAGGCTGATGAGCTGGACAACACGCTGGTCATCGTCACCAGCGACAATGGCATGGCGTTTCCCCGCGCTAAGGCCAACTGCTACGAGTACGGCTTCCACGTTCCACTGGCGATGAGCTGGCCAGCTCATGTGCCTGGCAACCGCACCATTGACGATTTGACGAGCCTCGTCGACGTCACGGCCACGATTCTCGATGTCGCGGGCGTTGAGCACCCAGACGCGCGCAAAAGCGGTCGAGCGCTTGACGGCCACAGCTTGTGCGCGACGCTAACCGGCGACGCAGAAGGGACGGTCGACCTCGAAAGGCGCCACATCTTCGCCGCGCGTGAAAGGCACTCCTCATCGCGCTACGCGAATCGTGGCTATCCACAGCGCGCCGTCCGCTCGGACGAATATCTTTACATCCGCAACTTTCACCCGGGGCGCTGGCCGGCAGGTGCGCCGCAGAAGTACGACTCTCCCGGCCAATTGGGGCCGATGCACGGTGCGTACCACGATATCGACGCCAGCCCCTCGTTGACGTTCCTGGTCGAGCATCGCGATGATGCCCGCTGGTCGCGCTACTTTCACTGGGCGGTCGACAAGCGGCCCGCCGAAGAACTGTATCGCATCGCGAACGATCCCGGCTGCCTGGACAATCTCGCAGCATCGCCTGCCCAGACCGAGGTGTTGCAGGCCCATCGTCGCGTGTTGACCGAGTACCTGACCGCGACGGGCGATCCTCGCGCTAGCCCCGGCGAAACGGACGAAGTCTTTGAAACCTACAAACGCTTCGCCAACATTCGCGACTTCCCGCCGCCCGAAGAAGCGAGCAACTGAACCGGCGGCCAACGTGAAAACACTGGTGGCACCAACTCCGCTCGACTATTGAAGCGAAACCTCCAAGACTCGATCGTTCGCTTCCGGCAAGGCTTCCACGCCTTCGATCGTCTGTGCCTGCCCCGGCAGTTCCCCGACACGAATCGTGTACACCCCGTCGCGGAAAACCCACGGTTGAAACTCGCCGCCGTTCACGCGCAGCGTGTAGACGATGTCTCCGTAGTTTTCATCAACCACCTGCACCACCGGGTTCTCGCCGCCGGAAAACCGCAGCGTGGGCAGCCACGCCATCGGCAGCCGCCCGTAGTTGTCACGTTGATCAATCGTCACCGGCCAGCCGGGGTACTGTTCGGCATCGGGCTGCGTCACATCGACGCCGCGCGGCCAGCATTCGATCGTGATTTCCCGCGACTCGACATCAAACCGCACCAAGCCGTAGCCATCGGCCCGCGCTCCCCATTCGCCCGCGTAGCGACCGGCGCGCGACTCGTCGGGGTTGGCATAGGCAACCATCGTCACCTTGTTGTGTAGTCCATCGAGATAGTCACCCAGGTGGGGTAAGGGGCCGTCGATTGTTCGCATCGCCGGCGCGAGCGGATCCCACCAGCGATTGTAGAAATTGACGATCGAAGGGACGCAGAACGAGTAGCCCGCATCGCCGAAATGCGTGATGCCATGATGAATGACCGTGGCCAAGTGCTGGTCGCCGCCGATCATGAACGCGAACGAGCGGCGAATCTCGGCCAGAGCCCGGTTGCGCCCCGCCTGCGGCCAGCCATTGCTATCGAGATCGGCGATCAACCGATAGTCGTACTTGCCGTGCCGATGGGCAGCGTTGGCAAACACGGTTTGCGATAAGACGCACTTCATGTCAGCACCGCGCCAGTCCTGTCCCCAATCCCGCAGAAAGGCAAGCTGCCGCTCGCCCAGCAATCGCGCCTCGGCAATATCGACGGCCGCGCGATCGAAGTTTTCATCGGTCACATGGTCGGGCCGCGGACCCAGCGGAGGCACGAGCCCCTTCGGCCCCGTCTTGAATTTCCGATCCTCGATGATTGCGAAGTCAATCCGCCCAACTTGTAGCGCCGTGAAATAGACGCCGATGCCTCGTTGGATCGGCCGTGGGTCGATCGGATCGGGCAAATGCCACGTCTGCGCGTTCTGCACGGAGTTGACATACTCGGGCGAGAAGAAGTATCCGCCGTCTGCGCCTGCGCCATCACCTGCAATCGCGCCATTCTCGCCCCACAGGTTTGCCTGGCCGACGTCATGGTCGTCGGGAATACAGACCGTGGGCCGATCGCGCGTGATCTCTCCGAACTGCCGCCCGAACAACAGCCAGGCCTGGAAGTGACGCCGGTGGTCGTACGACTGGTCGCCGGAAAAGAAAAGCAGATCGGGGTCTTGCGCCTTGAGATTGCGAACGATGTCCGGTCTGAGCCGTCGGTCGCGATTCGAGTTGCCTGTGAAGGCGGCTACTTTGACTTCCCGCTGATCGCTCGGATCGCGGCGAATGACGCCTCCGTACTCGGCGCGGCCCCTGGCAGCGACGATTCGATAGTTCCAGTTGCGCGCGTGATCCCAATTCTCGACGCGGAAGTGGGCCGTCCACCGCTTGACGTCCGCCTGTGGAAAGCCGTACAAACTCTCGTCGATGCGAGTCTTGGCAACCTCTCGCCAGGCGTCGCCGTCCTGTACGTGCAGTTCGACCTGTCGATTGATTCCATCGGCGAGTGGATAGAGCTGTGCCGTGAGCTTGAGTGTTCCATCGTGCACCGTGTAGAGCACGAAACATATGCACTCTTCCGGCGGCACACTTGTGTCGAGCCAGTCGTCAGCGGGCGCCCCGGGAAGTGGATGAACCGAAGCGAGAAGAACCGACGCCAGGCAGGCGGTGAGCAGCGTGGCTCGCATACTGGGCCTCTCAGATTGGATTTGCACAGGTGGACTCCCGATCTGGCAGACGAGCATAGTCCATCCTCAGAACGATGGCGACGAGCACATATCGCGCTGACTCGCTACGGGCAATTCGGTTCATTGCGCAGTCACCGCGCGGAAGTCGCCCCGGTTCCACGGTCTCATACGGCGCAACCGAGATGACAGGAAAGCATTAGAATGAATGCGGTCTTCCGCTCGATCACGCCTATCGCTTGAGAGGCTTCATGAAACGCAGAGTCCTGGTAACCGGCGGGGCAGGCTTCATTGGGTCGCATCTTTGTGCGCGGCTGGTGGATGAGGGGCACGACGTGATCTGCCTCGACAATCTCTTCACCAGCCGCAAAGAGAACATTGCCCAGCTCTTGGATCGGCCCAACTTCGAGTTCATCCGCCACGACGTGACCGCGCCGATCTTGCTCGAAGCCGACGAGATCTACAACCTGGCGTGTCCGGCTTCACCGGTCCACTACCAGTACAACCCGATCAAGACCATCAAGACTTCGGTCATCGGGATGATCAACGTCCTGGGCATGGCGCGCCGCATGCGCTGCAGGGTTCTGCACACGTCGACCAGCGAAGTCTACGGCGATCCGGAAATCTCACCTCAACCGGAGTCATACGTCGGTCACGTGAACCCGATCGGACCGCGCGCCTGCTACGACGAAGGCAAACGCTGCGCCGAGACGCTCTGTTTCGACTACAAGCGAACCCACAATCTCGACATCCGCGTCGTGCGGATCTTCAACACGTACGGCCCGATCATGCACCCGCATGATGGCCGCGTGATCAGCAGCCTGATTGTGTCTGCGATCGCCGATGACGACATCATCATCCACGGAGATGGATCGCAGACCCGCAGTTTTTGCTACGTCGACGATCTGGTCGAGGGCCTGGTGCGGCTGATGAGCGTCGAAACGACGCCGCCCGGTCCGGTCAACCTTGGCAATCCGCACGAGATCAGCATCCTGGAGCTGGCGCAACACATCATCAAACTCGTCGGCTCCAAGAGCCAAATCGTCTTTGTGCCCAGCCGCGAAGACGACCCGCGCCAACGCTGCCCCGATATCTCCCGGGCGAAAGACTTGCTGGGGTGGACTCCCTCGGTCCCACTGCCAGAGGGCCTGGCGAAGACGATCAACTATTTCCGCTCGTTGGACCTGGCCGACTTTCGCCCGCCGACCGACTTCCCGATGCATCCGGCATCCGACAATTGACCTCATCGCAATGCGTCTACGACAGCCGATGCGGGGAGGACTGATCCCCAATCGTGCGTCGGACGTAACGTGCTGCTATGTCGTATGACGCCGTCGTTGTTGGATCGGGGCCGAACGGTCTGGCGGCGGCCATCACCCTTGCCCGCGAAGGCTGTTCGGTGCTCGTCGTCGAGGCGGCGGAAACGGTGGGCGGCGGTATGCGCTCGGCCGAATTGACGTTGCCCGGTTTCGTACACGACGTTTGCTCGGCCATCCACCCGTTGGGCGTCGCCTCACCGCTGTTTTTGAGTCTTCCGCTGGAAGAGCACGGGCTTCACTGGATTCATCCGGAACTTCCGCTGGCGCACCCGCTGCCCAATGACGAAGCGGCTCTCGTGCATCGCTCGCTGGATGAAACGGCAATTGGTTTTGGCGCCGATGCCAACGCGTATCTGCGACTGTTGCGGCCGTTTGTCGAAGGGGCCGACAAAGTCTTGCGTCAAGTGTTGGGACCGTTTCGTCTCCCGCGTCATCCGCTGCTCATGGCGCGGTTTGGATTGCGTGGCATGTGGTCGGCGCGGCGTTTGGCGAAGAGTTGGTTTCGCGAGGATCGCGCGCAGGGAATGTTCGCGGGGATGGCCGCGCATTCCATCTTGCCTCTGGATCGCTGGTTGACAGCCGCCGTGGGCCTGATGTTTTGCGTCACGATTCACGCGGGCGGCTGGCCCTTGCCCCGGGGAGGCTCTCAACAGATTGCCAATGCCATGGCGAGCTATCTGCGTTCGCTCGGCGGCGAAATCCAGACGGGTACGCGTGTCAACGCCTTGGCCGAATTGCCGCGAGCCAAGGCGTTCTTGTTCGATACGTCGCCGCAGTCGCTCTGCCGCATCGCCGGCGATGTATTGCAAGAGGGTTACGTGCGCCGCTTGCAGCGATTCCGGCATGGCCCGGGAGTCTTCAAGGTGGATTGGGCACTGAATGAACCCATCCCCTGGCGCTCACCGCGCTGCCGCCAAGCGGGAACAGTGCACGTCGGCGGAACCTTGGATGAAGTCGCGGCCGCCGAACACGCCGCGTGGACCGACACGCCCGCCGAGCGGCCGTTCGTGCTGCTGGCCCAACAAAGTTTGTTCGACGCGTCGCGCGCTCCCCAAGGCCAGCACACTGGCTGGGCCTATTGCCACGTGCCGCGGGGTTCGACCATCGACATGACCGAACGCATCGAAGCTCAAATCGAGCGATTCGCTCCCGGTTTTCGCGATGTGATTCTGGCCCGCCACACCATGGCTCCTGGCGACTTCGAGCAGTACAACGCCAACTACATCGGAGGCGATATCACCGGGGGCGTGATGGACTGGCGGCAATTGTTCATGCGCCCGGCGCCGCGATGGAGCCCCTACACGACGCCCGCCAAGAACGTTTTCATCTGCTCCGCCTCAACTCCCCCCGGCGGCGGCGTCCACGGCATGTGCGGCTTTCACGCCGCGCAGGCGGCCCTGCGTCGCGCTCTCTGAGCATCATTCCACTCCCCGCAGAGCGTCAGGCAGTCTCAGCTTCGTCCTTGCCGCCGTAAAGCAGCCAATAGACGGTGGGAATGACGAGTAGCGTGAAAAGCGTCGACGTGAGGATGCCGAAGATGATCGCCCAGGCCAGCCCGGAAAAAACTGGATCGAGCGTGATCACCCAGTTGGCCAACAGCGTCGTGCCGGCGGTGAGCAGAATCGGCCGGGTGCGGACGGCGACGCTGCGAATGATGGCCTCGCGCAGCTCCATTCCCTCGGCTTGCGCCATATGAATGAAGTCGATGAGCACCACCGAATTGCGAACGACGATGCCGGCCAGGGCAATCATGCCAATCATCGCCGTGGCGGTGAAGAACGTCGGATTCGGGTAGCCGCCTACCGGTTGGCTGAACGTGGTGTTGAGCAACCAGAACCCGGGCATGATGCCGATCAGCGTTAGCGGAATCGCCAGCATGATCAAGAGCGGCAGCACGCGGGATCCCGTCTGAAACATCAGAATGATGAAGATGCCCAGCAGCGCAGCGCCGAATGCCAGCCCGAGATCGCGGAATACATCGATGGTGATTTTCCATTCACCTTCGCCCGCCCACTCGACTTCGAATGCGTCGGGCACCGCCCAGGGGTCGTCCCCGCCTGCCGACAGCCAGGTGCGCTCCTCGACGGAGCGTGGAGTGCGGGCTGTTTCCGAGAGCAGTCCGGCAAGTTGCTCTTCATCGCGCTGATCGAACTGGATGTCGACGACCACTTCGGCGGGGGGACGTCCTCCGATTTCGCCGTAGACATACACTACGCGGTGCAGGTTCTTGTGGTAGATGGTCTTGTCTTCACGACGCTTGACGAATTGGCCCAGTCCCCCGAGCTGAACGATCTGGCCTTCTTGTCCCACGACGTACAGCTCTTCTAGTTCATCGACGGCCGAGCGGTGCGCGCGGGGCAGCCGCAGCTCGATAGCGAGCGGGTCGACCTCCTCGGGAAGATGAAGAACACCCGCCTGATGGCCTTGCAATGCGAGCTGCAACGTGCGGGCGATGTCTTCCGTCGAAACGCCCGAGAGCGCGGCTTTCGGCTTGTCGGTTTCAAACACCCACAGGATCTGGTCTTCTTCGGCGCTGATGTCAACGTCGACCACACCAGGCTCTCGTGCCAGGCGCGCTTCGACACGACGCGCGGCGGCAATCAACTCATCGTAGCTTGCGTCGGGCGGACCGTAGACCTCAGCCGTCAACGTCGAAAGCACCGGTGGTCCCGGCGGAACTTCCACGAGCTTAACGTTCGCTCCCAGCGACTGAGCCAGTTGGGTGACCGAATCGCGGATGCGGAGCAGAATCTCGTGCGATTGTTGCCGTCGCGATTCCTTCGGTGCCAGGTTGACTCGGATCTCAGCGACGTGCGGCCCCTGGCGAAGGAAGTAGTGGCGGACCATACCATTGAAATCCATGGGGGACGCCAGGCCGACATACACCTCATAGTCGCGAACTTCCGCTTCCTGCGCGAGGTGAGCGCCCAATCGACGCGCCACAGAGTCGGTGCGATCGAGCGTCGTGCCCTCGGGCATGTCGATGACGATCTGAAACTCGTTCTTGTTGTCGTACGGCAACATTTTCAGTGGGACCGCTCGCAGGGCCGGCAAGATGGTCGCGGCAATCAACAGCGCCATGGTCAACAGCAACACGCCCCACGCGAGGAGGCGGGATCGTGTTACGGGACCAAGCACGGCCTTGGAAATACAGTACAGCGGCCGACTCGTCAGATCGAAGGCGTCTTCTTGGCCGGGACGCTCAATCAGCCGCCGCAGCGCCACCATTGCCGTCCACGGCGTGAGCACGAAGGCCACTACGGTGGAAATTGTGACGGTGAGCGGCACATTGAGCGCCATCGGCCCCATGTACGGCCCCATCATCCCCGTGATGAACATCATCGGAAGAAAACTGGCGATGATCGCCAACGTGGACAGAATCAGCGCGGGGCGGACCTCTTGAATGGCTCGTAGCACCGACTGCCGCGGGGGCAGTATCCGCATGGCAAAGTAACGCGCGATGTTTTCCACGTCGGTGATCGGATCGTCGACCAGGAGCCCCAATGCGAGAATCAACGCGAACATCGTCACGCGATTGATTGAATAGCCCGCCAGCATGTTGACGAACAATGTGAGGCTGTAGCACACGGGGATGGCCAACGCGATGACCAGCGCCGCCCGCCAGCCGATAACCAGTCCGATCAAGAAGACAACCGTAATGACTGCAACGGCCAGGCCTTCGATCAGCTCGTTGACCTTCTCATTGGAGGTTTCGCCGTAGTCGCGCGTGATGGTGTAGTTGACCCCATCAGGAAACAGCGAGCCGGAGAGGTCTGCCATTCGGTCTTGGACCGCCTCGGCGACCCACACCGCATTCGCGCCCTTGCGTTTGGCGACGGAGAGGTGCACAGCCGGGTAAACGTCTGCGGAAGGATGCGAATGCGAGCTGGCCGGCCCGAAGCCGATCCAGCTATACGAGTCTGCCTCCGCGGGCCCATCGATGATGTCGGCGACGTCGTTGAGATAGACGGGACGCCCCCCCGCCACGTTGACGACTAGTTTTTCCAACTCTCTCGCGTCACTGAGAAAGGATCCGGCCTCGACGATGAACTGCTGGTCTTGTTGCTCAAACTGCCCGGCCCGCTGATTGACGTTGCTGGCGCGCAGCGCGTCGGCCACTGCCAACAGCGAGGTGTGCCTGGCCGCCAGCCGCTGGGCGTCGACCTCGACACGAATGCGTCGCGGCCTGCCGCCGACGATGCGGACCTGATTCGTATTGGGAATGGCCTGCAGCTCGTGCTGCACTTCTTCGGCCAGTCGACGCAACTCGTGGTCGCTATAGATTTCCGTACGATCGGACCACAAAGTGGCAACCACGATCGGTACGTCGTCGACCTCGATCGGCTTGACGACCCACGACGCGACGCCGGGGGGGATGATGTCGGTATTGGAGTTGATCTTGTTATAGAGCTTGACCAGCGAGTCTTCGCGATCTTCGCTGACAAAGAAGCGTACCGTGACGATCGAGCGTCCCGGTTGCGACATCGAGTAGACGTATTCAACGCCGTCGATTTGATACAACAGCTTCTCCAGGCGATGCGTAACCTGGCGCTCGATTTCCGCTGCCGAGAGCCCCGGCGCACCGACGAACACGTCTGCCATCGGCACGACGATTTGCGGCTCTTCCTCACGCGGCGTGAGCCATAGCGCCGCCACTCCCAACAGCAAGGAGATCACAACAAATAGCGACGCGACATCGCCGCGCAGAAAGACCTCGACGATGCGAGTCAGAAAAGACGGCGCAGCGTCCGCCGCTGCTTCAGGGCCGGACAGCTCTTCAGTAGTCGATGCAGCCATGAGCGCGCGCGACTATTCCAACTCGGGACCGCCGTGGAGCACGACGCGCTCGCCGGCTTTGAGCCCGCTTAGCACCTCGATGCGGCCCGGCATACCCAGGCGTCCCGTCTTGATCAGGCGACGTTCCAGGCGACCGTCCGGCAAGACGACGTCGACCATTTCCAACTGACCGATCTCCCGAATCGCATCGACGACCAAACAGAGGTGCCGGCGCGTGCCGGCCGGAATTCGAAGGCGACCAAACATGCCTTCGTAGAGATCTTCCGAGCGTGGCACCGTAGCTTTGACCAAAAACGACCGGCTCGGTGCATCGGCCTGGGGCACGATCTCGTCAATCGTGGCATCGAACTCGCTGCCCAACGCGTCGACATAGACGGCAAGCTGGTCGCCCGGCCTGAGCTGCACCGCGAGATGCTCGAGAACAGGTGCCTCCAGACGCAACGACGTGGCGTCGTAAAGCACCAGCAGCGGCTCGCCGGGGCGCGCCATGTCGCCCGGCTCGGCCAACCGGTCAACGATGCGGCCGGCGCGCGGTGCCGTGATCTCCGTGTAAGCCAACAACACCCGCGCTTCGCGATTCGCTTCTTCGGACCGTAGCACTTCGGCGCGGGCCACGTCGAGCCGCCGACGCGCCTCGTCAAAGGCGGCTTCAGTCTCGACATTGGCTTCGATCAGCCGACGGATTCGATCGTAGTTCAACTCGGCTTCAGCGCGGGTGGCTTGCGCTGCCGCGAGTGCTTGCTCGGCCTGACGGAGTCGGGCATCGAGCTCGTTGTTGTCGAGCCGAATCAACAGATCGCCGCCTTCAACTTGATCTCCGGCAACAACAGTAATCTCCTCGATCGCCGCCAGGATCTTCGCCGAGACTACCGTGCGACTGGCCGCCTTCAAGGTCCCGACGGCCTCTTCGATGTAGTCCTTCGTGACTTCGTGAACGACGTCTGTCGGCTGACCAGAGAGCGTCGCGACCGCCATTTCTTCGCGCCGAGGTTCGATCTTCTCCTCGAATGCACCCGCCAACCACGCGATGACCGCTACCAGCCCCAACAGTCCAACGCCGAGCGGCACAACGCTCTTCACCAACCGCCAGACGAGAAGCAGCGGCCCGGACTTTTGCACATGCGCGTTCATGACTTTCGCCTTCGAGTGCCGCCAGACCCGAAACGGTTTACGACGCAACTCATGATGTCGTGCAGCGCCGGCTCCGCAAGTCGATAG
Source organism: uncultured Planctomycetales bacterium (assembly GCA_938003525.1). GTDB lineage: Bacteria > Planctomycetota > Planctomycetia > Pirellulales > JAEUIK01 > CALKYM01. The sequence goes on from CALKYM010000040.1 coordinate 24,380, forward strand.
AAGGTCTCTTTACCCACCCGATGGCGCGCGAGCAATCCGCAGCGCTCCATCAGGCGTAGATGTTCAGACGCCAGATGACTGGAAATGCCGCACGAGCGAGCAACTTGCCCGACGTTGTAGGCATCGGCATCCAAAAGCATCAGCATCTTGAGTCGCGTCGGATGTCCAATCGTGCGCAGGCACTCTGCCGCCTTCTCGAGGGCCACACGGCTGGGGATTCGCGGGCGTTGACTGTCCGGACTCATGATCCAAATATATCGTGATCTGACGATATGTCAATAGCAAGCTGAATGAAGCCTTTTCTTGTGAGAGCCCGACCGTGCCGGAAACCAACGGCCCGGCCAATTGAGCACGGTCAGGGAACGGCACCCTGCCATCGGTGGCTGGAGGAGAAGTGATGGGCTGTCGGCCGAGTTGCTTGGCGGTTGCAACGACGCTCCCCATCGGCAGGCATATCGACGAGGTCACCGAGCTCGAGCCGTTCACGTGCTGGGGGGCAGACCAGCCCACAGCCCAGAACGCGTGTCCGTCTGGCGGCTTGCAGCTCCGCTACGCGTCGACGAACCCTTCTCGAATTGCAAAGCGACTGAGCAGCACGCGATCTTGCAGGCCGAGCTTGTTCATCAAGCGGTACTTGTGCCCATCGACGGACTTGCGCGACAACCCCATCTTAGTGGCGACCACCTTCAGGCTATCGCCTTTTGCGAGATGGCGGAGAATCTCGAGTTGAATTTTCGACAGCGATCCGACGGGCGTCTCCGCGCGCAGTTGGTAAGAGTCGGTGCTCTCGTCGTACGACAAGCGAGCCTCGATTTCGGCCGAAAAGCTCCGCTGTCCTCGGGCGACCGCTACGACGTACGCCAGCTGCTGCTCGAGCGATTCATGCTTGAGCAATATTCCTGCGATGTTCAGCAACAACGCCTGGCGCAAGCAAATGTCCGACATCTCGTCCGCAACCAGAATGACGCGCGCGCTGCGGAGCTCTCGCAATCCGTCGCGGATGAAATCGAACGCTAGCGCGGGCGCGTCTTTGCTCACGACGGCGACGTCAATCTCCATCCCTGCCAAATCGGTGTCGCCGATGCACCGCACACCGGTCAAGATGCGCAAATTGAATCGATCATCCGCTCGGCAACGCTCACGCCAAGCATCTCGACAGATGCGGCATGAGGAAAAGAGTGCAACGCGAATCGCGTCGCGAGTGCTTTTCTCGGATACATCTTCGGCGACGTCCATCACAGCCCATCTCGATACTCTGGCCCACCAATATCGAGCTAGGCGATACAGTTCGCCCCGCCCGTCAGCAAAGGCACTTATCGCTTTTTTGGGGGGGAAAGCTGCATTCGCGGTTTTACGTAGAGCTGTTCGGGTTAGTACTGCCTCGTGTGGGCTTTGCACTCGCCAATTCGGCCAAAGAATTACAGACAAGGCCCGATAGTGGCCCCTGCCGCTCGCGCACCTCGGCGGCAGCGTCCGTCAAGTTGCGCACATTATTTTTGGGTAGTGTCTACGCTGGCAGGATCTCGCGTGTAAATCCGTAGCTGCGTATGATTTGCACGCGGCGCGGTTCACGCGACCGCCTCGGTGGTCTCCTCTCGCTCGGGTTTCGCCAGGCGGCTCATGGCGAGATGCCTGCACTGTCTACATTACATACGGAGTCGCAGGACTCGTGCATCTCTCGATACTTGAGCACAAAGGCGACCAGTTGCGCCAATGACTCGACAGCGAGCTTCTCCATACAGCGTGCACGGTGCGCTTCGACGGTACGTTCACTGATGTTCAGTCGTCGCGCAATTTGCTTGTTCTGTGCGCCCGACACCACGAGGTTGACAACTTCAGATTCTCTAGCGGTCAATCGCGCAAATCGCTCAGCGAGCTCAACACGATATTGTTCGCGGCGGCGATTCTCGCGATCTTTTTTGATCGCCTTTTTGATGAGTTCGACGAACTCGTGCGTTCGAAAGGGCTTTTGCAAGAAACTTTCCGCGCCCCGCGACAGCACCTCGACGGCCATCGGCACATCGGCATGTCCTGTCAGCATGATGATCGGAATCGACAGACCTCGTTCCACCAACGTCTGTTGCAGTTGCAATCCCCCCATGCCCGGCATGCAGACGTCGGACACCAAGCAACCCGGGATCGCTGGATCGTACGCACTCAGAAAACGCTCAGCGGATGCATAGCCGTGGGCGACAAGACCAACGGAGTCGACCAGTTCGGCGATCGCTGCGTGAACTTCCTGATCATCATCGACGATATGTACGATAGCTGGTCTCTTGTCCTTCATGCCAGTCTCGCAACAGTGGCGCCACTCTGGCCCACTATATTGCAACACGCTTTGCGCACTGTTTCACGTTGACGGCCACTGCTCACGACTCAGCGATTTGCCTCCACAAGCCCGGCGGTTTGGTGAGGCTGGGGTGCTTCACCGCCCTCGTCACACCCTGCCACCGGGAGGCGAACCGAAAACGTCGCGCCTCCTTGGTCGTTAGTGCGCGCCGCGAGATCCCCGTGATGTGCTTCGACAACTGCGCGGGAGATCGCCAATCCAAGTCCCATCCCCTCTGGCTTGGTGGTCGCGAACGGCTGAAACATCGACTCCACAATCTCAGGCGCAATCCCAGGACCGTTGTCCTCGACCCGAAGTTCGATCTGTTGCTTGGCACATTGCGCCGCGCTCACACAGACAAATCGCGAGTTTCCAGAATCGTAAGCAGCTGCGTCGATCGCGTTATCGAGCAGATTGCACAAGAGTTGCTGCATCTGCAAGGGATCGCAAAAGACTTTGGGGAGATTCGCACCAACGCTGACTGTTACCTCAACGTCCAAGTCATGCGATTTCACCTCGATGAGCCGCACCGCGTGGCGAATGAGGTCTTCGACGGCAACAAGCTCACGTTTTAGACGCGATTGGCCGATGTATCCCCGGATTCCGCCGAGAATCTGATCGACGTGTGCCGCTTGCTGCGCGATTGCGCGCAGGTTGTCAATCAACCTCTCTGTCCTGGCGCCGCTTACATCAAGACGTTTGATGGTCGCCTCCGCGTAGGTTGCGATGGCGGTGATCGGCTGCTTCAATTCGTGGGACAGCGCTGCTGCCATCGCGCCCAGGGTCAGTACGCGGGACACCTGGGCCGCTTCAGCATCGCGCGCACGAAGTGCCCTTGCTATCTGACTCCGCTCGATCACACGGCATAGAGAGCGCACGAGCGAGTCCCCCGTCGCTCCATCCTTAATCACGAAGTCATCCGCCCCCAAGTCAACGACGGCGATTCTCAGTTGCTCGTCGTTAGAGTCGGTCAGCACGACGATGGGAACGTCGCGCGCCTTCTGCCGCAGCCGCGCAAGGATGTCGAAGCCACTACGATCTGGCGACTGTTGATAGAGAACCACAATGTCGAAACGCTCATGCTGCAGCCGCTTGCCGGCGTCACTCAGGCGTGAACCGAAGCATGCCAGGTGCCCAGAACCATGATGCGTCAGCATCCCGCAGACGCGCTCGGCCTCGGTGATTTTGCTCTGAACGACGAGCACTCTGAATGATTGAGTCGACATCGCGCCTGCTCGAAGGCTACAGTCAGCACTATTTTGGGTGGCCCAGACAACGACCTCTGGTGCATTCCTGAAAACCGGATCACCGCGAAATCACTAGCGTCGGTACGAACGAGTAACTATCGCCGGTAGCGACTGCGTTGGTTCGCTCATCGCGAGCGCCAGCAATTCCCGCCCCTTTGACCAAGTCAGCGAGACGCAATCCAAACGACCTGTTGTGAGCAAATTCGCTGTCAGACTTCTTGGGAATCCATCGTCAGAATTGACTTTACCCAGGTAAACAAGAAGTGCCTCGACGGGAGCTGACGACTCGCGCCCCGTTTTGCTGGGTCTTGGATCACTAGCCTCGCACCATTTCCCGCACCCACAGCCGCACGACGGAGGACGCCAGCTACACCGGCGTATTTCGGTTCGCGGATACCCCCTCTTTCTGCGGACAACGGCGCACCATTGGAAGTATCTCCGATCGTAGCAATTGCTCAGACTGCCGTGCAATCCGATTCTCAAGAAGCGACGTCGAAAACGGCACCCGCTGACACCATCGGTCCCCCCCAAAGGTCCCATGAGGCAGCAGTGGCAGATGAAACCGCATTTCAGATCTGCAAGTTCTAAGTCGCTGCAGCGCGGTATTAACCACACCCGAATTTCCCAAACTGGAAGCAGCAATCGCCTGCCAACGCTTCAACAGGCAGTCACCAGGTGGGCGATGGGGCAATTCAAAAACAGGAACGTTGACGTCGATGCTGGCAACGGCCGGCGCCCGCCCAACTGAGCGCGTTAGCCGGCATGGACCACTCGGTGCAAGTGAACGAGCACTACGGTTCCCGCTGCTGCTGCTTTCCCCGGCGTGTTGGTGTCGTCACCGCATTGGGTTGCATGTCGCTGCAAGGTAGGTCGTTCTGCTGCAGGTGGGAGCCCAGCGCGCGGCGGAAGGCCGCGTCGCCCTCACAACGGCTCTGCGCCGCAGACACAGCTTGCGAGAACTGATTGGTGTGGTCTATCTGCGGCGGCTAATGAGCCGCGATCGAGTCGATCGACTAACCTGCTAGACCAGAAGTGCTCAGCGAGGCTCCCAAATGATGCCCTCACCTTGCCCGTCGCCGAGAAAGCGAATCGTCTTCGCCTTTTGGTGACGGTTCAGGCTCTTGATCGTGTCGTGCAGCCGCCGCTTTGGGTCGAGTTCCGACACAGGGGGAAGTGGATCGTCAACGCGCGTCGGCCACCCTTCTTCTTCAAAGGCTTGCAGCACCATCACCTGATTCGGCGATGGCTTGCGGAACTGCTTGACGACCGTACCCATGTGGCGCAGTTCGCGGCGATCTTGATCCCAGTGCGGCAGCGTCGCGTCTTCAATTGTCTCCCCGTCTTCCGGTGCCGACGCGAGGTGGAGTCTCGCCAAGTCTCCCGGGTTGGTGATCCGCCTTTGCATGTCGGCATCCGAGTTCTGAACCTGGCCTGCGAACTCGATCCCCGCCTGTGTGAGTACAAAACACGAACTCTGGGTGAAGCCGAGGCCCTGATAGCTGCGAAAGACGCGGCGACCCCGGCTGTCCGGCTCGAGTTCTTCACCTTGCTCGATATAGTTGTTGCAGGCGAGCCAGCGGAGATCGTTGATCGAGACTCCGGCCAAGCATAGATTTGGCAGTTCGAGCGCGAACTGCCAGACGTTTTCGTTGAGCGATGTCGCGTAGTCGTAGGCTTCGGCGAGAATCGCAACCGCGGCAGGAATCGTTTTCGGAATCTGACTGAGGTCGATCCGTCCGGTCGCGCCGGAGCCCTCGTCGCGCAAATCCGTTGTCTTGGCGCAGTGATCTGCCGCACCAATGGCCCTAGTGGTCATTAGGTTTTCCCTTGATGCCGAATTACGTCAGAGGTGCCGGGTCCATGGTGTTGTGCCTACGCATTCAGCCAGGCAGGCGCAAGGGCGATCAAGGTCTGGAGCTTCTGCTCCGAACAGCTTTTCCTCCTGAAATGAGTCGCGCGCCCCTGTACGCCAACTCATTGGTCGCTTACAGCCGAAATGGTTCTTTTCTCATACCGACCTTCGTTCGAATCGATCGATTCTGAACCGTCAAACGAGACGGTACCGATCTCTCACCGAATGTCAATTTGCAAATCTTGGTACTGGGAGATTTCCTGCACTCTGGTGAAATCTTTTATCCATATGACGGGTAGACGTCCGGCTCAGTCCTGCTGCGCGCGCGTTCGAGGCGAATCTTCTTGTGCGAGTACATGTCCTGATCTGCAGCTTCGATAAGCTCTCGCGTGCTCGATCCGTTTCGCACGTTTCGTGCCATACCGATACTCGCCGAAATCACCAGTTTCTGGCTGCCAACCTGTATCGGACTGCCCAATGACGCGTCGATGCGTGCCGAAATACTCAGCAGTTTGCGCTCACTCTCATCACGGGACGTCCCCACAAGGACTACGAATTCGTCGCCGCCGTATCTCGTGACGAGGTCGACTTCCCGAGTGCACGATTCCAAGCGGCGCGCGACTTCCCGGAGAACGTCGTCACCAGCCGTGTGACCGAACTGTTCATTGACCATGTGGAAGTCGTTCAGGTCGATGAACAACAACCCCGCTGGCTCATCGCCTTGCCCCGCTCGCGTGAGCATGGTTTCAAGTTGAATCTCGAAGGCCCTACGATCCGCCAGCCCCGTCAGCGGATCACGAAATGCAGGCATTTGAGCCATCTTCTCAGCCCGATGCCGGTCCGAAAGATCGCGGGCCGTGACCAAAAGTTGCTGCCCTTCGGGCGTCTGCACCGGGCAGATGGTCAGTTCGACGGGCATACGCGTGCCGTTTGGAAGTCGTTGCCGGGTGAGAACTGTCACATGCTGTTGACGAGCGGTCACTAGTTGCGCGGTGAGTTCGTGCCTGTCCTGCCCATCAAATAGTTCGAGAAAGTCGCGGCACGTGATCTCTTGGCGTCGCACGCCCGTCTGATTCAAGACAATCCAGTTGACCGCCAGAATTCTGAGCGTGTCGGCGTCGAGCAGGTACACGGCATCGCTCACCACATCGATCAGCGCCCGCATGGCCTCCGGTCCGAAGGCCGTCGCGATATCGGCGTCTGGAGGTACGCCGCCGCGACGGCTTACCGGCGTCTGCGGTGGCCCGTCACTGCTTTCGCGCTCAACGATGAAGGCCTGTTCGAGTGCCATGCATCGATCTCCGGGAACGCCGCACGCAAAAAGTCGCTGGTGATAGGGTCAGGAGTCATATTCTGTCCGCGCTGCAAAGGGGCGATACGGGGGCGCACAGGGGCGCGCAGGGGTTATTCGCCGCATGCAACGCGAAGTGCTCGGAAATCACCGTCGATAGCGCTTTCAACTGTTGCGCGATCGGTGTGCATCTCAACAAGATCTACCCAGCTGGTAGCAGAATCAGGTTCTCGACTCGCGGGTCGCGACTGAGTTCTACGCTGCACAATTGGCAACGTCCGACCAAGATCACGCGAGAGCCCCTAGTGCATCCCCACCGTGCCTGTTGCGGGTTGTCAGGGGTCATCGTTTACTACGCTGGCGTTCACTAGTGTCGTGATGACGTAGATTGAAACGACGAGGTTTGGCGAGGGAACCGTGGAACCAACCGACGTTGCCCGCGCTTTCTGGCGCTATCGCAAGCGTGTTGTCGTGTTCGTAGGGGCGGTCTCGTTGATGACCATGCTGGCCATCGCATTCCTGCCCAAGAAGTACGGCTCGGAGTCGAAGCTGTTCGTGCGCGTCGGCCGCGAAAGCGTCGGTTTGGATCCCACGGCCACTACCGGCGAGACCATGCCGATCGTTACGACACGAGAGGTCGAACTGCAGTCGGTTCACGAGCTGCTTAACAGCACCGGGATGCTGGAAATGGTCGTCGATCAAATCGGCGCCGAGACGTTGTTAGTCGATTCGAACCCAAATCTGGCGACTCGATTGGCGACACAAATCGGCGAGTTCAAGCGCCGGATGACGACGCTCGTGGTGGGCCAATCGGGGCTCTCGCCCGAAGAGCAGCAACGGGAGGCCGCCGTCGAGTATCTCGAGAACAACGTAACCGTCTCCGTCGCCAAGAACTCCACGGTTATCACGGTGAAGGCCAGAGCCCGCACGCCGGAGCTGGCACAGCAGATCGCGTCGACGCTTGTGAATGCCTATCTCAGCAAGCACGCGCGGATTCATCGCACGGCCGGGTCCGAGCAGTTCTTTACCGAGCAGACTGAACGCGTCGGCTTGGAACTGGCGACGACGATGAATCGTTTGCGCGACGCCAAAAACTCCAGTGCGTTGGTGACGGTCGAAGGTCAGTTGGCGTTGATGGAATCGCAGAAGGCTGACATCGAGCGCGAGCAACTGCGCACGGCCCGATTGCTCGCTGAAGCGGAGTCCAGTTTTCAGGCGCTCAACAAAATAATGAACGAGCTTGACGAGATCGTGCTGGTTGAGCGCGAAGACCGTCCCAACGCCGCGTCAGACGCCATGCGGCAGCAGCTCTATGAGCTCGAGTTGCTCGAGCAGGAGTACGACACGAAGTACCGACCCGGGCACCCCCTCTTGAAGGCCGTCAGCGTTCAGCTCGAAGAAGCGCGGCAGACTCACTCGGACGTCGGCGAGTTCCGTGGCGAGGAAACCTATGCCGTCAATCCGACGCGACAGCAAATTGAGTTGGAGTACCACCAGGAGCAGGCACGCGTGGCTTCCTTGCAGGCACTCGATGCGTCGTTGAACGTGCAACTGGCCGCTCTCGAAGAACGACTGCGCACCGTTAATACCCAGGTCTTGGAAATCGAAACGCTGGAACGCGAAGCCGGCATCCTCACCACAGCCTACGAAGAGTACGCCGCCAATCTCGAACAAGCCCGGATCGACGAGGCGCTCGAGCAGCAGCAGATCACGAACGTCAACATTGCCCAGCCGGCGACGATTAGCCACCAACCCGAGAGCCCCCAACCGGTGATTCTCCTCGCGCTGGGGATGCTGATTGCGACAGGCGGAAGCGCGGCTCTGGTATTCGGTTCGGAACGGCTCAACCAACGGCTGCGATCTGCGGAGGAGATCGAAGCGGATCTCTCTCTCCCGGTGATTATGACGCTTCCTCGCTATGCCGGTCGCGGACAGCTTACTCCCAGTGCGATGGACCAAGACTCATGATTCAGGCGACACAGCCTCCTCCCTCAAACGGCCGAGTTTCTTCGCACGCCGATGAGCACTATCGGGCACTCGTTCGGCGCCTGCAACAAACATCGAAACGGCGTACTCCCGATGACTCTCCAGGCCGCACTTCATCGACAGGCGGTTCCGTCGGCGCGATTGGAGTCACGAGCAGTCGGCGCGGAGAGGGAGTTTCTACGGTCGCGGCGAACTTGGCGGTCGCGGCTGCCGAATTGAGCTTGGGTCCAGTGGTGCTCGTCGACGCGAACTTGCAACAGCCCTGCATCACTGACATGTTCGGCTTGCGGGTGAGAGCTGACAGCGCGGGCTTCGTCGACGTTCTGCTGGGCGAGGACGTGCACGAGGTTCTGGTCTCGACAGACGTCTTCAATTTATCGGTGATGACACCCGGCAAATCTGGCGAGAATCGTCAGCTCTTGAACGACCGTTCGGCCATTCAAAACACTCTTGACCAGCTTCACGCTGATTTCGAGTGGATCATCTTCGACTTGCCTCCAGCCACCGAGCTCAGTGAGTGCTTTGCACTTTCTGGACAGCTCGACGGCGTCCTGATGGTTGTGCAAGCTGACGGACCACCCCGTGAAATCGTACGGCGCGCGTGCCGGGAACTCGAAATCGCCGGAGCGAACGTGCTGGGCGCTGTGCTCAACAAGCACAAATGACTAGCGCCGGTCTTCGCCTGTGACATGAAACCGGAATGATCGAGGAATTCTATCTCTAAACGGCGGTCGATCGGTGCAAGACGACCGGCTGGCTGCGCATATGGCATTGAACATATTCAGCTTATTCACTCGTGTTTCGGACCAGGCACGGAGTCGACTGCGCCCTGCTGCGCACTTTCGTGCGGTGATCGAGCGCGAGCGTTCTCGCGCGGATCGGAATGGGGCCGCGTTGTCCCTGGTCGCCATTAGCGAGCTTGCTTCGCGCGATGCTCGGCAATCGTTCGGCGAGTTGGTGGTCTATCTCAGTCAGCGACTGCGAGTCACCGATGACTTCGGCATGCTGGAAGACGACCGGGTCGGAGTCGTGCTGCCCGATGCCGATGCTCGGGGAGCGTGGAAGGTGGCCGACGACATCACCGCGCACATGGCGGCGCGTAAGTCGTGCGTTGAGTGTGAGGTGTTCACGTACCCTGGCGACTTCGATGCTCGCGGCAGAGAAAAACATTCGACGCTCGAGAGCGTCTCGATTCAAGGCGATTCGGGCAGCCGGCCGGCGCGACCCATGGCGGAAATTCTTTGCCGCTCGCTGCCGTGGTGGAAGCGCAGCCTGGACTTCATCGTTTCCGCGGCCGCGCTTGTGCTGCTCTCTCCGGTGTTCGGCCTGATCGCAGCCGGCATCAAGCTGACCTCGCCGGGCCCGGTTTTCTTTTGCCAGACTCGATGCGGGCTGGGAGGGCGTCCGTTCCCTTTGTATAAGTTCCGCTCGATGGTCGCTGATGCCGAAGTGCTGAAAGTCGATTTGGAAGAACAAAACGAGGTGACCGGCCCCGTTTTCAAGATCAAGGAAGACCCACGCATCACGCCCATCGGGCGATGGTTACGACGACTCAGCCTCGATGAGTTACCTCAACTGTGGAATGTGTTCCGCGGTGACATGTCGCTCGTGGGTCCGAGACCGCCGATTCCTGCTGAGACGCTCGAGTACGACGGCTGGCACCGCCGCCGCCTTGAGATCACACCAGGGATTACGTGCATCTGGCAAGTCTCGGGAAGATCAAATGTTCCCTTCACCGAGTGGGTCCGCATGGATATTCGCTACTCGCAGCGCGTTTCCATGGCAGAGGACTTTCGCATCTTGCTCAAGACCGCGCCTGCGGTGCTTTCCGGAGACGGTGCCACCTGAGAGGTGTGACTTGAGAATTAGCGGGCTGCCGGTCGACGCCCCATTTTTTGATTCTGGCAATCATGCACTGCGCCATCCTCCTGCAACATTCGGAACCTGGCTGGCTGGCGTCCTGTCGAGACGCCGGGGGCGGTGCAGTCCGGAGAGTGTTCGGAGCAACCGGACGTCGCAGCTTTCTGTCTTTGTTTGACCAAGGATTGGTCAGTGGCGCGAACTTTTTCACGTCAGTCATTGTGGGAAGATTCGCGGGCCCCGCCGAGCTGGGACTCTACTTTCTGGGTTTCACCCTGATCTCTCTTTTGACGACGGCCCAGATCTCACTGATTTCCGTCCCGCACACCGTCTATACGCATCGACCGGGCCGCGATCGCGTGATTTACGCCGGTAGTGTGCTCGCGCACCAGTGGCTGCTTTCGGCAGTCGTTATGGTTACGTTTGCAGGCGCCGGCGCGTATCTGTGGATGTTCGGCGCCGATCAGCAGTCCGCCGCCCTCGCCGCGGCGCTGGCGGTCGCAGTGCCTTTTGTGTTGCTACGGGAATTCGCGCGGCGGTACTGCTTCGCTCACCTCCGTGTTGCGCACGGACTGGTGATCGATCTTGGCACGGCCGCCATTCAGGTCGCCGCGCTGATCTGGCTGGCCAGCACCAACCAACTGACGGCCGTCAGCGCGCTGTCCATGCTCGGGCTGACGTCTGCGGTCTCGAGCCTGGGCTGGCTCTGGGTTGCGCGCTCTGAATTTCGCATCGTCGTTCGCGACGCGGTCCGCGATCTGCGCCACAACTTCAACTTGGCCAAATGGGTCTTCGCCTCGGAGTGTGGCGCCAGCCTGTTAACGCTCTCCGGGCCCTGGCTGGCTGCCGCCATGCTCGGCACCCGAGAGGCGGGCGTGTACGCAGCCTGCCTCACACTGGCCCAAGCTGTGAACCCGGTGTTGTTCGGCGCCTACAACGTGCTCGGGCCCCGTGCCGCTCAGGCATTTGCCGTCGGCGGAATGCAGGAAGTCCGTCGAGTCGTCGTCACGGTCATGATTTTGGTCGCGGCCGCGTTGTGTGCGTGGTGTCTGCTTCTCGCTGCCTACGGCGCCACGATCATCTCGGCGTTGTACGGCGACCACTATCCTGAGACGACGGCGACCATCGCCATGCTCGCGGCAGTGGTGATGGTGCGATCGTTGGGAATCGTTGCCGTGCACGGACTGCAAACCGTCGAGCGACCACAGTTCGGATTGTGGGCCAATCTTGCGGCACTCGCGGTGCTGCTGGCGGCCGCCCCCCTCTGGATTCCGCAGTGGGGCGTGTTGGGCGCAGCGGGCAGCATCTTCGCCGCCAACGCGACCGGCTTTGTCATTCGCGTGGGGGCGTTCTCTTGGGTGTACCGCACACCGCAGCTTGATGGCGCACCGCCATGACCACAGCCGCTCTCAAACCCCGCCGCTCCTGGGTCGACTACCTGATCATCTTCCTGGTGATTGGCTATCTCACCATGGGTCGACGGTTTGCCTATATCGGATACGCGCCGGTGTTCATCGGAGAGATCGGTCTTGGGAGCATCTTGGTGGCGCGCTATCGCGCTTTGCTGGGTACGTGGATCACAGCGCTCTCGCAAAGATCACCCATCAGTCTCGTTGCCTGGATGATCTTCGCAGGCGCGATGTATGGCTGCGTTTCCGCTTTGCGTGGCGTGGCGGCCGGATACGACCCAATCGTCATCCTCAAGCTGTTGGTCCTGCACACCTATCCGCTCTTCTTTTTTGTGGGCGCCTGGTTGGGAGTTCGTCGGCCGGACCTTCTTCCCAACTTGATTCGCTGGCTCGCCTGGGCGGTAGGGCTTTACGGAATTATTTATGTCTTCGTCCTTCAGCCCGCCAATCTGGGCGCTGTTTCGGCATCGGCCGAAGTGCCCATCGCCGGACAACCCTACGGACCGGCAGTCGCGCTACTGGGCCTGTTGTGCTTCGAGCCCCGGCTGGCCAGCGTTTGGCTCCTGCTGGTGTTGAACACCATCACGTTGCTGGGGCTGCAAGTTCGAGCATCGTGGCTGGGCTTCGCCGCGGCACTCTCCATCTGGACCGTGATCCAAGGGCGCTTCATGCGGCTGTTGGCTCTGGGTGCGGTCATTGCCGGGCTGTTGCTCGTGGGAGTGGTGACGGATCTCCGTGTGCCTTCGCCGGGACGGCGTGGCGGCGAGTTTTCTGCGAGGAACATCGCGGCACAGGCGCTCGCGCCACTGGCACCGGGCCTCGCCAGTCGGCTCACCAATACCGACAAGGAAGTCTACGCCGGCACCTTCGAATTCCGGCTCATGTTCTGGGGCGCCCTCTGGGACAACGTCCACGAGAGTTCGAGCACTACGTTGTTCGGTCCCGGGTATGGCTACCCCATTTGGGAACTCGGGCCGCACATGCCGCGTGGAGCGCCCGAGTTGCGCTCGCCTCACAACGTCTTCATGTACTGCCTGGCTTACACCGGCTGGGTCGGGGTCGGAATGTTCTACGCGTTGCAATTGGCGATTCTCGCCGTGCTCTGGCGAGTTTATCGGGGGGCGGGGCAGGCCTTCGGATTCTGTTACGTGGTGATGATCAACGTGTGGGCCCTGTTCGATCCGCTCATTGCATCGCCGATGGGCGCCATTCCCTACTACTCGCTCGTCGGTCTTGCGGCGGCACCAGCCTTGCTCGCCCCCCATCGCGACTCGAGCTCACAGCGCAGTTAGCCATGGCATCGACACTGGATACATCGATCGACGGCGCCCGCACCAGTGCCGCGCGCCGTATCGAAGGAGGTCGTGCCCACGACGCGCATGTTCACTGGCCGGCCAAGGTCGACCTGTTCGGCGTACAAGTCACACCAACCACCTACGCCGAAGCGACGGCGACGATCATTGCCGCTGCTCAACGACGACAACCGTCGGTCGTCTCCTGCCACGCGGTCCATGCCATCGTGACGATGAGTGACAACCCGGTGCTGCGCGACCAGGTCAACCGTTTCGACATGATTACGCCCGACGGCCAACCGGTTCGCTGGGCGATCAACTCGCTGCACAAATCAGGGCTCGCCGATCGCGTCTGCGGCCCGCAACTGACGCTGGAAGTCTGCCGCCAAGCCGCAGCGTCCGACGTCTCGATCTATCTGTACGGTGGCAGTCCGAGTGTCGTTGAGAAGTTGAAGGCCAATCTCGAGGAGCAGTTTCCCGGGCTGGTTATTGCCGGCTACGAGTCACCACCCTTTCGACCGCTCACGCTCTCCGAGGACGAAGCAGTCGTTGAGCGGATCAATACCAGCGGCGCTGGAATCGTCCTCATTGGCCTTGGCTGCCCGAAGCAGGACATCTTCGCATTCGAACACCGCAGCCGTATCCAGGGCGTGCAGTTGTGCGTGGGCGCGGCCTTCGACATGCACGCGGGCGTCAAGAGTTTCGCGCCGGCCTGGATGCGAAAACGCGGCCTCGAGTGGCTCTATCGCTTGATGCAGGAGCCGCGCCGCCTGGCCAGGCGCTATCTCAGCACGAATACGATCTTCCTGATGAAGTGGGGTCGCGCGAAGCTGTCGCGTTCGGCGAGGCGTCGCGCGACTGACAAGTCCGCCTCTGACCCGGAAATCACAGACGTTGGAAGTTAGCCGGTACCTGAATTCATAGCTCGTTTTCTTCTTTCTGAGAGCAAACCACGACTAGTCGGCAAAGGAGACCATCATGAGCAGGGGCGTCATCCTCGTTGCCGGAGGGGGCGGTTTCATTGGCGGGCATCTTGTTGCGCGCCTGCGCGAGCAGGGCTTCCCTCGTATTCGCTCCGTCGACATCAAGCCGATGAACGAGTGGTATCAAACGTTCGAAGACGTCGAGAACGTCGTTGCCGACCTGCGCGACGCGGATGCGTGTCGTGGCGCCTGCGAAGATGCCGAGGTTGTTTACAACCTGGCCGCCGACATGGGCGGCATGGGATTCATCGAGAACAACAAAGCCCTCTGCATGATTTCGGTGCTCATCAATACGCACCTGTTGCAGGCAGCGATGGCATGCGGCACCAAGCGGTTCTTCTATGCCAGTAGCGCCTGCGTGTACAACGCGGACAAACAAAAGTCCGCACAGGTGACGCCGCTCAAAGAAGCCGACGCGTACCCCGCCCTGCCCGAGGACGGATACGGTTGGGAAAAACTCTTCAGCGAGCGGATGTGCCGCCATTTCCGCGAAGACTTCGATCTCGAAACGCGCGTCGCCCGCTTCCACAACGTTTATGGGCCCCTCGGCACCTGGGACGGTGGCCGGGAGAAGGCTCCGGCCGCCATCTGCCGCAAGGTGATTCATGCCAAGGCCACCGGAGACCACCAGATCGAAATCTGGGGGGACGGCGAACAGACGCGCAGTTTCATGTACATCGACGACTGTCTACATGGCGTCGATCGGATCTGCCACAGCGACGACATTCTGGAGCCCATCAATCTCGGCTCTTCGGAACTGGTGACCATCAACGGCCTGGTCGACATCGTGGAGGAGATCGCAGGGATCAAGCTCCAGCGGACGTACAACCTTGATGCCCCGAAGGGCGTCAACGGCCGCAACAGCGACAATCAGAAGATCCAAGAATACCTCGGCTGGGAGCCTTCCATCGCACTGCGAGATGGCATGGAACGCACGTATCGCTGGATTCACGACGAGTACATGAAGCGCGAAGCGACCGTCGGTGCCGTTGCCTGAGCAACCGCAGCGCAGCAGTCACGACGATAGCGAGCTTCCATTGAGCTGAGCACGACGACGATGCTTCCGAACTTTCTGATCGTCGGCGCTGAAAAAGCCGGCACAACAACCTTGTGGGCCACGCTCGACGAGCATCCAGACGTCTCAATGTGCGCCCGCAAGGAGCCGCGATTCTTCACCGACCAGAACTGGCACCGTGGTCTTGCCTGGTACGAATCGCTATTCAGTGAAGCGGACAACTGCACGGCCATCGGCGAGGCGTCGACCGCGTACACTTGGGCTCCCGAATCAAACGAGGCCCCCGCGCGGATTCGCGATTGCCTGGGAGACATCAAGTACCTGTACTGCGTCCGACACCCAATCGAACGGATGATCTCCCACTACCGGCATGCGGTGCTGTATCGCTGGATTCCAGCAGCGACATCGTTTGAGGACGCCATCCGCATCAAGCCGGCCTTGTACAACTGTAGTCGCTACTACTACCAGATCGAGCAGTATCTGCCGTACACCGAACCTGAGCAGTGGCACGTTGTGGTTCTCGAACAGATCGTCGAGCGGCCAAACGAGGTGATGGGCCAGGTATTCGATTTTCTGGGTGTTCATCGTCGCGCGGTCGAATCGTTGTACGCCCAGAATGTTACGGACGACAAAGTACAGCCCTGGCTTTCCGTAGACCGCCTGCGACCCTACGGCTACTTCCTACCCAAGCCCATGCGCAGATGGGGTAAGTGGGCCGTCGAGAGCTTCGGCCACAAGAAGATCGCCAAACCGACGATCGACGAGCGGGTGCGCGACGACCTGCTGACGCGACTCATGCCGGATATCGAAGCCATGGCTCGCTTCTGCGGCCAAGATCTTCTAGCGCTTTGGCAGATCGATGCGCACACCACAGTGTAGGCGTGCGGCTAGCTCCAGCGCCGATGCGTCGTCGTCACTCGTCCAGTGAGCGAAAGGCGTTAGAACGATGAGAAGTTGCCCTGCGTGTAGTTCGCCGAGAAGGGCACGACGGTGTAAACGCCGCGCGTGAACACCAGGTCCAACAGGTCGGTCGTGGCCTTGATCGGACTCTTCGGCACAATGACGATGTCGCTGTCCCGCAGCCAAATCTCATCTGCCGGACACGGGCGGCAGCCGAATAGTGCGCCGCGAATGTCGAGCTTGGTGGCCATCAGGTTCCAGTAGTTGTCGCGGCGCAGCACAACGATGTGGTCCAAATAGGCACCGACGTTCCAACTGCCGGCTAGCGCAATGGACTGGATCAACGTCGTCGGTCCCACGAGTTCGAATCGCCCCGGCTTGGCAACCTCACCCAGCACGTAAATGTGCCTTGGTGCCCGCTGGAGCAGGATCGGTGTAACTTCCATGCCTTCGACCAGCGCTGCATAGCGAATGTCGACCTCGCGCTTCAGTTCGTCGAGCGACAGCCCCACGACCGGAATGGATCCCAGCGCGGGTAGCTGCAGCGTGCCCTCGGGCGTGACCCGCACTTCGCGCGACTGTCCGCCAACGCCCGCGCGGTTGTCGACGGTGGCCCGCAGCTCTTCCAAGCGGTTGTTCATCTCGATCGGAACCACGACGATCGATGGTTCTTCGATGAACTCGGAGTATTGCTTTTCGAGGTGTGCGGTCAGTTCTTCCACCGTAAGATCGGCCGCTTGTACCTGACCCAAGAGGGCGAGCGTAATCGACCCGTCGGGCTGGACGATGAGCTGTGTCTCGACGCTGGCATCCGTCAGCGATTGGACTTTGATCTCGTCGCCGACGTTGAATCGATAGGGCCGGGTGCTCTGCTCGGCCGTCAGTCGATAGACGAACTCAACGACGTCGTCGACACGCAAGCGATACTCGGGCACGTGCGGCAAACGGTGCGGACCGACGTACTCACCCTGTGCGAAGATCTCCCAGGGAATCGGTCCCCAATCACGCCACCGCGCCTCGTTGCACGGTTGTCCCAAGGGGCAATAGACCCCACAAATCGGATGCATCGAAGCCGGCATCCAGTCGCTCGCAGGCGGGGCGAAGAGCGGCTCGACCATCATCTCCACGGCGCCCGGAGCCGCAATGGACTGCTGACTCATGCCGTCAGTAGTTTCTCCAACGGCTGGCGTCGGCAGCGGTGCGTGGTTGCCATCGGTGTCCTGCGCCGGGCCCTGGCTGATAATCGTTCCCACGATGGAAATGATCACGGCTGCGAAGCCGAGCCGCACGGGTACCGACGGGCGACGCGCCAGTGTGGCGAGAGACGTTTTCATGGCTCGTGAGTCCGGCGAGGTGGGATGACTGATGCCGCGAGAGTTAGGCCCATGACCGCGCGTAGCATAGCGACGGTCGGTGTAGTCCTGCGGTTGATATCGGATGCCGGCCGGGCCATCGATCTGCCAGAACTGTCCCGATCAGCGCAGGCAGCCCCGTCCCGAGCCGGAGTACCCGCACAATCGTTACGGCCGGAACAACGGCCCATCCCCCGCCCGACAAACGACGCAATGAATGCAGCGCAGGCGGAGACAAAGCGCGTCGGCACGCGGGCTTGGCAGCGCTGCAACCCCACGCCGCTACCCTGTCAGCTTGCGCCATACAGCGTCGGTCGCGTTGGCCGCCTCTATGTCAGTGGCACGGCGACCAATCGCGATCAAATCCGATTGATCCGCGAAAGAATCGCGCGCTCGAGCGCCACGGATAGGGTTGTCGGCTAGAGCATCGTGACCTACTGAGCCCAGATCGATGAAGGACAGATCGATGTCGCGGGCTTCGACAGCGGAGAAGAAGCGTTCGGCCGACTTCACCAAGCGCGCCTCGGCTGGGGATGGCTCTGCGCGCGGCGTTTCAACCGGCAACAATCCCGCAAGGAAGCCGTCCGGCTCGGGACGAACTCGCCGCGGCACGTCTCCAGGTACCGTGTCTGGCTCGCTAACGCTGAACGAACCGCTCGCGACACCCAGCTCATCTGATTCGACGACGAGTTGGAGGCTGGAGCCGGCGCTGCTGCCGAATACGATGTAAGCTACTTCTTCTGCGATATGGAATCGCTCGCTGTCGCCGAGTTGATCTTCGTCAACGGAGAGATTCAACGTCGTCGAAGAAAACGGCGTCGCGCCATTCAGCAGGGCCCAACTGCCATTGCTGCCATCCATGCCGGCCTGACTCAGCACCGCGCCGGTCGGATCGGACGGAGCTGTAATGGCGTAGACGACAGCTGGCGCCTGTGTTACTCCCTCGACGCTGTTGGGGCCCAAGCCGACCGCAACTTCAATCCCGCCGATCGTCCAACTCCCGGCTTCGAAAACGACATAGCCGATCGTTTCGTCGGCCCGAATCTTGGTGTCCTCGCCCACGTGTTTCCCGGTGAATAGTGTCGTGGACGACGGTGCGGTCTTGATGGTGACCCCTTTCGACCAGAACGTCGAAAACGCGGGGTCGTTGTAGGTCATGACCTGGCCCAGCACGACCGGCGACGCATAGGGGTTGCTGTAACTTCTGGCCTCTCCCGCCCAGCTTCCGACGCCATCGGTGACCGTCGAAACGTATTTCACCGCCTCCAGCGACACGCCGTGCTCGGCAACGGTGTAGACACCTTCTTCGATGACGAAGAAGTACACGTCGGCGGTCACCGGAGCCGCCAATCCATCGGCGCGCTGAACCATGACATCGAAGCTGCTGCCCGTCGCATTCTGGATACGCGTCACCAGTGGAGGCGACTGTCCGTCGTAGTTCGGCGTGGCGACCACTACCATCGACGTATAGCTGTTCGCCAGACTGATGGTCGTCCACGCATCGCTGCTCACGTTGGCGACGAAGCCGTTCTCCAGGGCTACACTCCCCGGTGTGCTCGCATTGACTAGCAGCGTGATCGTGTCTTCGACGAACAGCCCACCGGAATCGGTGGCGCGGATCACGATCGTCGCGGCACCGAACTGATCGGGCAGATAGTCGAGAGTGAGCGTACTCGACACAATCGAGGCATCGACCAAGGTCGAGTTGTCGTTGCTTTCGACCGTGTACGTTAGCGACGTGCCATCCTCAAGATCATCGAAGACCGTGGTCAGATCGATGACCGCGTCTGGCCCATTCTCGGCCGCCACAATCGCACCAATGGGCGCTACGACGGTCGGTAGCGTGTTGGCACCCGAGATGAACTGAACCACCAGCGGCGGCGATAGCAGGCTGGTGTGCGGATGGTCCTCTTGAACCACGGCGACCAGCGTATTCAGCCCGCCGTCCGGATCGGAGTTCAGCAGCGTCACGGGGATCTCGACGAACCCGCCGGCGCCGATCACGGCCTGATACTCGGAAGCGCCGAGTGCGGAGTTCGACTCGAAAGGATCAATGTCGAAACCGCCGCCCGGCACTCCGTCGGTGAAGAGGCCGCTCTCCACGACGAGCAGTTTGACGTTCTTCCCGGCCGGGGCGCTCACACGGGCCGTGTGCGTCAGACTGCCTGTAACGCCAGTCGGGCTGTACGGCGTACCGACCAGTTCGACCAGTGGAGGGCTCGTCGTATCCGTCAGCAGCGTGTTTTCCGAGCTACCCAGGCTGCTGCCGATTCTGTAGAGCTGCGCAGCCTGCTTCGTGCCGTCGTCGAAGACAATCGTGACGGTCGCTCCCACAAGCTCTAGCCCGCTCACGCTGCCCGATTCGTTGGGTCCAGGAGGCGCAACGCCCTTGATGCTTGTCGGATCGACATCGATCGAAAACGAAAATGTCTCGCCAGAATTGAAGTCGCTAAAAGGAATCGTCAGCGTATCGAAGCCACCATCGTGCAGACCGCCAAGCTGGTGTGCTCCCAGACCGACCAATGCACCCGAAGAGTCGGGCGTGAACACCTTGGTGGCTGTGTCGCCCGCCTGCCCGAAGGGATCGAAGACCATGTCGGGCAGGATGGCCGTTGAAAGATCGAGAACGACTTCCGTGATCTTTTGGCCGAGGAGTGAGAGGTTCGCGATTTCGAAGGAGCCGCTCCCAAACGT
>CALKYM010000041.1 GCA_938003525.1 uncultured Planctomycetales bacterium
GAGAGCGCCCGGCCGTGGAGTCGCACGTCGCGGATGAAGCCTTGAAAGTGCCCGCTCGGGCCGGCGCCAATCAGCAAGGGCGTGTCGTTTTTCAGATTGAACTCGTCGGCGTTGAAAGAATCGGACCGTGCGGCGAGCTGACCATCGACGAAGAGTTCCAACTCTCCGCCACGACGCGCGCCAGCCAGATGATGCCATCCGGGCGACAGGGCGTGATCGTAGCTGGCCACTCGCCCCGCCTGCAGTGAGCGCACGTGTCCGGACGGCAGCACACCGCAATACAGGCGGCCTTGAAAAACGGCCATCGACCAGGCTCGCCGGTAGCGCACATCCGGCGTGAGATCCAAGGCGCCGGTTGACGTCCACTGCGACTCGCCTTCATAGCGATAAACATGGGCCAGGGGGAGCGTGCCGGCGTAAAGCGAACCGTTGTAGACGGCCATGCCCATCACCTCGCGCTCCTCGCCCAGCCGGCCACAAGGTGTCCAATCTCCGGGCGATTCATAACGAAACACCGTGGCAGAAGGCCACGTGCTGACGTAGAGCCGGTCGCCGAAGATGGCGAAACCGTAGGTCTGCGTCGTATCGGGCAATTCCCCCACGATGTCCCAGCCGCTCTCTGGCGTGTAGCGATACACCTCGCCACCGTCGTACGCCCCGCCGAACAGCGCACCCTCGAAGACGGTCATCGCTTCAACGCGGCGTCCTTGTGGAGTGCCGATCGGCGTCCAAGTCGTTCCGCCCTCGTAGCGATACACGCCGGGATGATAGGTTGTGCTGGCATAGAGCCGACCGCGATAGACAACCAAACAACTGGTGGCGTCGCCTTCACCGAGTTGCCCACATGCGACCCATTCATCTCCACCCGCATAGCGAAACACGGCTCCGCCGGGCGTCTGGTTTTCGGAATCGGGCAGCGCCGACCCGCGGAGGCGATAGCGGGACGTGCCGGCGTAGAGCTCGCCGCGCCAAGAGGCTAAAGCGCTCACCGTGTTCGAGCCATCGGGCGCACCACAGTCCTCCCAGTCGCGATCCCCCAGGTAACGATACACGTGCCCTGTACGATCGGCACCGGCTTCGCACGTGCCGGTGTAGAGCTGTCCGTCGTGCACGACAAGCCCGTAGGGGATCACCGCCTCGCCGGGTCGCCCACAGTCGGCCCACGCGTCGTCGATCCGTCCCTGGTCGATACCGAACTGCACTTGCCGCACGTTCGACGGGCCGGTCATCGCCGCAACGTTGTTCACGATCGATAGCACAAAGCCCGTGCGGGTCTGCTGATCGAACTTCGAGAGCACGTCGCCTGGCACGTCGGCCAACTCGGCGTCGACTTTGACCCACGCTGAAACGGTGAAGTCGCCGGTACCCAACGCCAACTCGGATGAATGAGGCACCCGGAGCAGCGATGTGCTGCCATTGAAATACGCGCCCCGACGTACGCCGGCATCCGCTTGACTGTCGGCAAACTGTAAATCTGCGGCGATGGTTGTCAGGCCATGCGGCCCGGCACCGTTGGCGTCATCGTCGAGTGGCCAGTGGCCGATGCGCGCCTCTTGAGCGGCCGCCATCGCACAGCATGCGGTGAACACAAGTGCCGCGGCGATTGCCGCCAACGGCGCCGGTGGATTTGAGTGCATCGTCTGGTTTCCCTATCGTGGGCTGGGCGCGGTGAGCGGCGGTGCGTGAATCGACTACGGTCGGCGCTATCCTAGTCCGCCGGCAGTGCGATGTGGAGCCTGGCGCGAACCTGCCCGCTCGCTGATCGCTCGTAACTGCGGATTGTGGTTGCAAGGCGAGTTCGCGGTCGCGGCACCACGGGCCGTAGCCGTTTGCAGACAGGTGTGGCGTGGACGTCAACTTCGGCAAGACATCGTCGGACTACGGCCGCCACCGCGCGGGTTTTCCCGATGAATTGTTCGAGCGGCTGGCACACTTTGGAATCGGTCGGCAAGGACAGCGGTTGCTCGATCTCGGCACAGGCACAGGCACGCTGGCGCGCGGGTTTGCCCGCCGCGATTGCCGGGTGATGGCGCTCGATCCGGCTGGTGCACAGTTGCGTGAGGCTCGGCGGCTTGATGCAGCATCGAAGAGCAAGATCCGTTACTTGGTCGCCCGCGCCGAAGCCGTTCCATTACCAGACGCCGGCTTTGACGTGGTCACGGCCGGGCAATGTTGGCACTGGTTCGATGGCCGGGCAGTTGCCGCGGAAGCACGTCGCTTGCTCGCGCCGAACGGCACACTCGTAATTGCCCACTTCGACTGGTTGCCGCTTCCCGGCAACGTCGTCGAGGCAACCGAACGTCTCATC
Organism: uncultured Planctomycetales bacterium; assembly: GCA_938003525.1. Classification (GTDB taxonomy): domain Bacteria; phylum Planctomycetota; class Planctomycetia; order Pirellulales; family JAEUIK01; genus CALKYM01. The sequence goes on from CALKYM010000041.1 coordinate 2,309, forward strand.
GAGTCGCACAATCCCGCCTGGCACTTCGGCGGTGGATTGGGCATGTATCCCCGCTGGACGCGCGAACTCGCGGCGGCCGGATTCGTCGGCATCGAGACATTTTCGTTTGACCTACACGTGCGTTACTCGCATGAAAGCTGGCGCGGGCGCATCCGCGCGAGCGCCGGTGTGGGGGCAAGCCTTGCCCCAAATCATGTCGCCGAATTCGACCAGGAACTGACGCGCCTGCTGGAAACCCGCCGCGAGCCCGACCCGCTACAGATTCCGCATCGTGTCTTCGCAGTTCTCGCCCACAAGCCGGCCTGACGTTGCGTCGCCCCAATCGTCCCTCAAGACGACTTGAACCAATCGCAAAGGACATCACTCGATGGGCCAGAGCATTCTCACGGTCGATGCGTTCGCGGACTCCGCCTACTCGGGCAATCCGGCCGCAGTCTGCGTGCTCGAATCGCAGCGCGATGCCGACTGGATGCAGCAGATCGCCAGCGAGATGAACCTGTCGGAGACATGTTTCATCGAGCGGTCCGGAGCGGAGTTCGGACTGCGGTGGTTCACGCCGGCCATGGAAGTCGACCTTTGTGGGCATGGCACGCTGGCCAGCGCGCACGTGCTGTGGGAGGAAGGGCACCTGGCCACTGATCAACCGGCGCGATTTCAGACCCGCAGCGGGCTGCTGACCGCAGTGCGTACAGAAGGTGGCATCGAGATGGATTTCCCTGTGACGCCACCCGAGCCAGTTGAGATCGCCCCGGAGGTCGTCGAAGTGGCCGGATGCCAACCGCGCTACGTCGGCCGGACGGCGCGCGACCTGCTCGTGGTACTTCCCGATGCGACACAAGTGCGCAACTTGCAGCCCGACGTGAAGCAGATCGCGGCGCTCCCCTCGCTGGGCGTCATCATCACCGCCGCCAGCGACGACCCGGAGTTCGACTTCATCTCCCGCTACTTCGCCCCCAAAGCCGGCATCGACGAGGATCCCGTCTGCGGCTCGGCCCACTGTACCCTGGCGCCATATTGGCAGGCGAAGTTGGGCAAAGACTCGCTCCGCGCCTACCAGGCATCCGCACGGGGAGGCGTGGTGACGATGCGGGTCAGCGACGACCGCGTCGCACTGGGTGGTCGCGCGGTGACGGTCCTTCGCGGCGAACTGGTCGCGTGAGCCGGAGTTCAGAAGTCGATCTCGAGTTGCGGGAGTTCTTTACGCAGCGACTCAATACCGGCGTCGGTCACATTGGTGTCGGCCACGTTCAGTCTTTCGAGTGACTTCAGACTCGTCAGGTGCTGCAAGCCGGCGTCGGTGACTTGCGTGCCGGAGACATCGAGCGTGAAGAGCTGCTCGATGGTGCCGACGTGCACGAGCCCGGCATCGGTGACGTTCGTATGGGCCACATCGAGCACGAGCAGACGCGGGTGACCGCGCAGCTCGGCGAGAACTGCGTCGCCAAGCGGGTTATTTGGCAAATAGAGTTGGCGCAGCGATGCAAGCGCGCCGAGAGCCCGCGCGGCATGATCGCCGATCGCACATGAATCGAGCGAGAGGTGCGTCAGCTCGTTCAAGTCCTTGAGGCAATCCAATTCCCGCCCCATGAGCCGGGCGTTGCGAACGTGCAGTACGCCCAGCTCGCTGTTGCCCGCCAAAGCGATGAGTACTTCTTCGTCGATAACCGCAATCGGCAGATGATCATCGCGTAAGCGCGACGGCTGCGATGCGACGCCTTGATCCGTCAGCGGGTCCGGCTCGCCGATGACTTCGAGATCGCGAACACCCGAGTCCGCTACGGCCGACCAGAAGCGCGAATCACGGACTCTCGGTCGATCTAGAATCAGCAAACCGAGTTCGGAGCGCGTCCTGAAGAGTTCAGTCCCTTCCGGGCCGATTGCGACGTCTTCGAGGTAGACGTCGCTTATCTCGGGGAATTTGGCGAGCGCCCCAACCAACTCCGCAGTTAGCTCGCAATCGATCAGATGAGCGTGCCGCGGAGCAAGCCAGTTATCTCCTGTCCACAAACGAACGTACCAAGGAACGCTCAGTTCACCGGGCGTCAAGACAGACGCGTTCTGTGCAATGATCTCATACGCGGCGTCCCGCTCTCGTGCTTTGTACAACCAGCGACCGATCGTCGCAAAACCAATGCTGACCACAACCAGCAGCACCAAAAGCGTCCGCAGGCCAAAGCGCGGCAAGAATCGCAAATAGAGGCGGCGAACAGCGGCGGTACGGTCGGGCTTCGCCTCAACACTCGAACCGTGCGTCAACGACATGGCGGTCTTTCAAGACAGTCCGTAGCGCTACCTTGTTGCTACTGGACTTCATGCAACGCCTGTCGCGCTTCGGAGAGCGTGGGCACGCCGGCGAAAGTTTCGAGCACGCGGCCGTGGGCGTCGGTGAGAATGGTGGCCGGCAACGGTGCGGCTTCGCCGAACTTATCGATGACGAGTTGTTCGACCGCCTGACGATCAGACTCGTCGAGTGACGTCAGCAGTCTGTAGGCCGGCTCATACTGCGCGGCGTAGTCGTCCAACTCAGCGGCTTCATCGTCAGGGTCGACGGGCACGCCGAACATGGCTAGCGACGCTTCGTCCAACGTGCCTCGCAGCCGGGCAAGCTGGGGCAGGAAGCTCTTGCACGAGCTGCACCAGGTGGCCATCGTCGTGTACATCCGCAGTGGCGCTGTCAGCGCAGCATCCTCCACCGCGTCGATGCTTAGTTTCACCGGCACGTCGCCCTCGGACGAATTGTCCGTGGCCAACGTTCGTGCCGCGTCGACGACGTACGGCTCCGCCACAAAAAACTCTTCGCCGGGCGCGTCTGTCGGATTCTCGTAGACGGTCAACAACGTACCGGCGGCGACATCGGGGATCTCTTGCTGTCGCCCCGACGGCCAGCGTATGGCAACCCGCTGGGCCGTACTGTGTGCACCGATTCCGATCACGATGGTCGCCGTGTTCTGCGCGGCAAACCCTTCTCCACACCGCTGCTCGCGAAGCAGCCGGCGCTCGCCGAGATCGACTTCGACCAGCGCGCCATAAGCGTCACGTGTGGAGAACTGCGTTGAAGGCCGTGCGGTCTGATTGCCGCCGACCAGTCGCACGGCAATCACCGGCGCCGTTGCGCCTGTCTCCGTCTGGTGCCGACCGACTTCATTGTGGTAGAGGTTCACGGTCGGCTTGCTGACGTTCACCACGGCAACGTCCAGCCAGCCATCGCGATCGTAGTCCAAGAGCGCGAAGCTGCGGCTGTCGGCAGGGGAGTCCAAGCCAGAAATGCCGGAGATGTCGTCGAACTGTTGCCCCTGCCGGCTGAGGAACAAGTGATTTCGCTCTGAGCCGCTGAAGGAGAAGCCCGGCGGAACGGTGGTGGTCAGCAGGTCTTCGACAGTGTATTCCGTTCCGCTGACGGGCCGCCACGCTTCGGACTGGCGTGCATCGGCGTCGAGCTTGCTATCTGTGCGCACGACCGCGCGCCAATAGGCGCTTCACAAATCGATCTGGACTGCGGTTTCATTCGGCTCGGTGTGATTGCCGCTCAGCGCCAGCACGTCCAGATCCGTGTCGTTGTCGAGATCGAAGAACTGCCCGCCCCACGACCAGCCCGCCGCTTCGACGAGCACCGAAGGCAGCTCCGTGCCGGAGACCTTCTCAAAGGTCCCGCCTTGATTGCGAAACAGCGAGTTGCCCCGCGCCATGGCGGCAAAACGGGGATCGACTCCCGGCACGCGGGCCGTGATGCGGCGTCCGGCCTTGCTGTACATGTTCGAGACGTAGAAGTCCTGTCGGCCGTCGAAGTCGTAATCGCCGAAACTGACGCCCATGCCAAAGCCGATGTCGGCCGTTTGCGTTTGTTCCGTCACGTCGACAAAGTTGCCGTCGCCTTCGTTGCGAAACAGGTTGTTGGGCGCGAAGTCGTTGGCGACGTAGACGTCTGCATCGCCATCGCCGTCGTAGTCCGCCCAAGTGGCTTGGAACGTGTTGCGCCACACGGCGAGCTGTTCCGAGGCAGGTGCAACTTCGAATTGCCCGTCGCCGCGATTGACGAGCAGCAGGTTCTTCGGGCCGGAACGATCAAGTATCGGATGGTGGAATTCCCGGGCGCGCTGGGCGAGGCGCAGCGATGCATCGTCGGACAAGAAATCTGCCAACAGTCGATCTGGAATCCGGCCATCTCCATTCTGGATTTCGCGCTGCAGGATGTAGGCGGCATAGGTGGAGAAGTAGATGTCGACCAGCCCGTCGTTGTTGTAGTCGGCACCGGAGATGGAGTGGATCAGCGCCGGCAAAGGCACGGCCACGTGCGATTGGGTGCGATCGACAAACGTCCCGTCTTCGTTGACGAGATAGACGCTCGGCTTGAGCGAGCGGCCGAGAAACAGGTCGGCGTCACCATCGTTGTCGGTATCCGCGAAAATAGCCGACGTGCAATGGTCGACAAAGTCGAGACCGACCTGGGCAGATCGTTCGCGAAACGTTCCGTCCTGCTGGTTCTCAAAGAATAGCAGCCGGCCCCACCGCGGCACGACCAAGAAGTCGTCGAAGCCGTCGTTGTTGAGGTCCACTACCGATACTCCGGACTCGTAGTTGAACGCGTCGACGAAGTGCTTGTACGGGGGCTCGAAGTCCGGATCCTCGCCGATGCGCACGCGCCACTCGTCGTTGATCGACCGGCGTGCCTGTGCCAGGGATTCGCGGTCGGGCAGGACATCGGCGAGCGACTCGCGAAAGGGCGGGTCCATCGTCCGCATGGTCTTGAGGTATTCCAGGTCCCAACGCGCGACGCGCCAGGAAGCGGCATCGGCCACGTCGCTGTTGGGCGCCCGGCGAAAGCGAAGTTTCTGCTTCGCCTTGACCCAGGTTTTCTCGCCCGACGTGAGGCGCGCCAGGGCCGCGAAGCCGACCTCTCCATCCCACAGTGTGTGCGCATGGTCCGCGAAGTCGCCGGCGATGATGTAAAACTTGGCGTGCTCGAAATAGTCGACTGCTTCGAACAGCGGCCGCCACAACTGGATGTCGCCCCGCGCGGTTGATTGCAACTCGGAGTCGACCTCCCAGTGGTCGACGGCAATCTCCAGCCCGTCGGCCTGGTGATCTTCGTGACGGCCGCCCGGCACCAAGTCGTTGTATTCCAGCGACTCGGCCAGCAGCTCGCGGCTCTGATAGTCGGGCAACGAAAGATTCAAGACGCCGCGGGCCAACTTCTTCAACTCGGGCGTGAGCCGCAGCAGGAGCTCCTCGGACTCGACCAGGTCGCGAATGTCTTGCTCTTCAGCCGACTCGGGCAACCAGCCCTGCGGCCGCAAGTAGAGTATCGCAACCACGATGGCCGCCGCTGCGGCCAAGATCGGCAACAGCCACCACCGCATCATCGCTTGCCGCTGTGAGCTCATAGAGATCGGGCGTCGCCTGCGATGCCGCCGTGAGTTTCCGGAGTTGCACAGCCCAGGGTGTATTGACAACTATACGGTCATCATCGCGGCACCGACAACTGGCGTGCTACCGCGACGCACTCGCCAAACGGTCGAGTTCAGTCAGCTTCAGCCGGACCGACGCGATATACGGGGCCTCGCCCTCAGTCCAGTGGCCGTAGGTGGTGAGCACGAAGGTGCCGTCGGGAAGAACCTCCACACCCGGATAAGCACAATCGGCCCCCTTGTGGTTGTCCATCAGCCGCACGCGGTACTGACCCTCACGCCCGGCGACAATGTCTTCGTAGGTTCCGACCCAAGCCACCCAATCCCCACGGGTCGGCGACTCGTGCGTGGTATCGCGAAACGAAATCAGCAGCCGGCCATCTGGGGCGTATCGTGCCGTGTGGCGGTCGCCAGTCAGGGCTCCGGGCAGTTCGCGTGGCTGGCTCCAGGTCCGGGCTTCGTCGTCGGAGAAGATCACGAACGAATTGTGCTTGCGACTGTTCTCGCGAAACAACACGGCGATTTGTTTGCCGTCGGGCGAGCGGACCACGCCGGGTTCGCACAGATCAGCATCGGGATGCGACGTGATCGTGTGCGCGTCGCTCCAGGTCAGCCCGCCATCGCCCGAATACGAGCCGTAGACGATGAAACGGTCTTTCTTCCCCTCGGGGCGCAAGAAGCGGCCATCATCGTGAAACAAGGCCAGGTAGCGGCCATCGTGCAAACGCACCAACGAGCTCATGGCGACGATACCGCCGAATTCGCCAATGGACTCCAAGGGCGTGAACGTCTCGCCGTCGTCTCCTGAAACGGCCATGCGAATCGGATAGAGCCCCGAAAACATGATCAAGCGTCGCGTCCCACCCGAGTCGACGACGCGATACATAGTCGGCACTTCGAGCGACGTGGCCCAGTTGTCCGGCACTGGCAACCGCTCCGACCAGGTGAGCCCTCCGTCGCAGCTGCGCTTCATCACGATTGCGCCACGGCCATGCCCCTTGGGGTAGACCGTGATCATCGTGCGACCGTCTTCGAGCAACACGGTGGTCGGGTGCCCGAGATACTGCCCCGCTTCGCGGTCGACGATCACCTGGCGACTCGTGTCGTCCGCAAGGTCGATCAGCGGAATCGAGTACCCACGCGGAGGATCGGCGGCCGCGAGCGGGGCTGCAAAGACGAGCGCTGTGACGGTAAGGCATCGAGCAAGAGCGCACTTGCGATACATCAGGGCATCCTCGCGTTGAACTCAATCGGGCGATTGGTGAGCCTGCCAGCAGACAACCTCGACTCCGATTGTAGTGAGATTGTGGTCGAGTTGCAGGCAACACCTCGGCAGTTGCTGCCGGGATCGTTAGTCTAGGGAATAGAACCGCACGCGTAGGCTTCTCCCGTCCCACTCAGCTCATTTTCCGGCTAGCTCGACGCATGGACCGCCGCGACTGGATCATTTGTGCTGTCCTCGTCGTCGCGACGCTCGCCGTCTACGCGCAGGTGACTCAGCACCACTTCGTCGGCTGGGACGACAACGTCTACGTGTACGAGAACCCTCAGGTGCGCAACGGTCTGACGGGCGAAGGCATCTTGTGGGCGCTGACGGCGAAGGAGGCCTCGAACTGGCATCCTGTGACCTGGTGGTCGCACATGCTGGACGTCCAGTGGGCGGGCGTCGAGGAGGGCGCCGGTCGACACCATCTCACCAGTGCCGCGATTCACGCGCTCAACGCCTGCCTGCTGTTTGTGGCGGTGCGGCGATTGACGGAGCCGCGCGACAAGCAGGCAGGGGATGTCACTTTGTCGCGTACTGAAAATCACCGCGCCAAGCGAAAAGCTCAACAACGGACCGACTCCAGGGCTAGTGCAGCGCCACGGAGGTCTCCGTCCGGCACAGCGAGATTCTGGGCGGCGACTTGGGTTGCCGGCGTGTTCGCCTTGCATCCCTTGCACGTCGAGTCGGTCGCTTGGGTAGCCGAGCGCAAAGACGTGTTGGCCGGGTTCTTTGGATTGCTCGTGTTGGTGGTCTATGCCGAGTACGCGCGGCGGCCATTTGTCTGGTGGCGTTATGGTCTCGTGTGCGTGCTGTTGACGCTCGGTTTGATGAGCAAACCGATGCTCGTGACATGGCCCTTCGTGCTGCTGCTGCTCGACATTTGGCCGCTGGGTCGGTGGCAGAAAGCTTTGCAGCAGTGGCGCGAACGCGGACCGTGGCGTACGCGCGTCCTGGTCGAGAAACTGCCACTGCTGGGAATCGTGGCCACATCGAGTGTCGTGACATTCCTCGTGCAGCGGGCCGGCGGTGCCGTGCGGACCTTCGACACAGCACCACTGGGAGCGAGACTGGTGAACGTGCTGCTGGCTTATGGTGCCTACGTGCGGCAATCGTTCTGGCCCACAGGACTGGCGTTCTTCTATCCGCTCAGGCAACCCTCTCAGTCGGACATTGTACTGGCCGTCGCCATCGGAGTGCTGCTGGTGGTGCTCAGCGGCATGGCCGTCGCTCAACTCAAGCGGCGGCCGTATCTGGCCGTGGGCTGGTTCTGGTTCCTGGGAACGTTGGTCCCGGTGATCGGGCTCGTGCAGGTGGGTGGTCAGGCCCGTGCCGACCGCTACATGTATCTGCCGCAGATCGGCCTCACGCTGGCGGTTGCGTGGATGGCGATGGACATCGCGCGCTCGACGGCGGCTCGCCAGATCGTCGCCGTGCTCGCCATGGCAACCTTGCTGGTTTGCAGCTTAATCAGTTGGCAGCAGGTCGGCGTGTGGGAAAGCAACCGCACGCTGGCCGAAGCAGCGCTGAGGGTCGACGAAGAGAACCACATGGCGCACTACCTCCTGGGCGTGTCGCACAATAAAGCGGGCGATGCCGAGGCCGCAATCCAATCGTATCGCCGGGCCATCGAGCTCAATCGCAAGCACATCAACGCCGCCCACGACTTGGCTGTGCTCCTCTATCGCGCGGGTGAGTCCGATGAGGCGTTCCAGTGGTTCGCCTACACAACGGCCGACGATCCTGACTTCGCGAAAGGCTTCTCAGGCTTGGCAGCCGTCGAACTTCAGCGCAATCGTGCTGAAGCCGCGCTGCAATACGCCCAGCGCGCTGCTGAGCTCGCGCCGGACGACTTCGGCGTGCAAGTGAACTTGGCCCGCGTGCTGGAGAAGCTCGGCCGCTGCGAGGCGGCCTGGGAGCAATACGGACGGGCGATCGCCTTGCCGCCCAACACACCCGATCCACAACGCGATCTCGCCGCCGCACACCGCCAGCGCGGACATGCGGCGTTGCAGTTGGGTCGCACGGATGCCGCCGCCGCGAGTTATGAGGATTGCCTCAGCCTCACGCCCGACGATGCCGCGGCGCACGCGGGCTTGGCGACCATTGCTCGGGACGAAGGTGACATTGCGGACTCCATCGAGCACTACCGTCGCGCACTCGCCGCCGATCCACAGATGATCGGCGCAGCCAATGATCTGGCATGGCTGATGGCAACGACGAGTGACGAACGTTCGCGCGATCCGCAGGCGGCGCTCGCGGTCATCGAACCACTATGCCAGTCGCCAGACACGCCGCCCGAACTGCTTGACACGCTGGCGGCTGCGTACGCCGGAGTCGAGCGTTGGGAGGAAGCCGTTGCCACTGCCCGCCGCGCGCTGTACATGGCAGAAGATGCCAAGCGTGAAGAACTGGCAGTAGAGATCCGCGGCCACATCGAGCGATTCCTGAAAAAGCAGGCGCTCGTGCTGCCCTGAAGCGCGCGACCGGCAGCCACTATAGGCACGGCAATCGCTTAGCCGATCACCGGCGGCTGACCCGTCGATTCCAACACGCTCAGCCACACCTCGCCGCAAGCGTCGACACACCGCGAGCGCTCAATGGCCTTGCGCATGGGCAGGTGAATGAACCGCCCATGATACTCGCCCACGACGATCCCGGTCTTGCCGCACATGGCGGCGTGTACGGCGTTTTGGGCGAGCCGCCAGCAATAGATGCTATCCGCCGCATTGGCTGGTACGCCGCGCAGCGTGTAGCTGGGGTCAATGTACTTCAGGTTGAGTTCGACACCTTGTTCGTGACAGTAGGACTTGATCCGCGCCGCCAGCAGCGTGCCGATATCTTGCAGCTTGGGATTGCCCGAGGCATCGCGCTGGACGCTCTCTTGATCGAACAAGTGCTGGCCTGCGCCTTCGGCCACAACGATCACCGCGTGGTGCCGCGACTGGAGCCTGTGCTTCAGACAGGCTAACAGTCCGGACGGGCCGTCGAGCGAAAAGGGGATCTCTGGGATGAGCGCAAAGTTCACGTCGCTGGACGCCAGTGTGGCGTGACAGGCCACAGAACCCGAGTTGCGTCCCATCAGTTTTACCAGTCCGATGCCATTGGGGGCACCAATGGCTTCGACGTGTGCACAGTCGATCACCTCCAGCGCCTGGCTGACAGCCGTGTTGAACCCGAAACTCGAATCGATGTACTCGATGTCGTTGTCGATCGTCTTCGGCACGCCGACCACGCTGATCGGCAAGCCGCGACGGCGAACCTCTTCGACGATTGCCATTCCTCCACGCAGCGTGCCGTCGCCACCGATGACGTACAAGATGTCGACCTGCTCTCCGGCCAGTCGATCAACGATTTCCTCCGGTGGGGGCGCGCCGCGCGACGAGCCGAGCATCGTGCCACCCTTCACGTGAATATCGGAGACGACTTGCGGATTCAGCGGGACGATGCTCTCCGTGTTCGCCCGCGCAAGGCCCTGATAGCCGTAGCGGAACCCGAGAAACCTCTTGATGCCGTAACGATAGTGCGAAACCATCACCAGTCCGCGAATCACGTCGTTGATGCCCGGACAGAGACCACCGCAGGTCACCACCGCCGCACACGTCTCAGCGGGCTGAAAGAAAATGCGACGCCGCGGACCGGCCAGCGCCAAAGAGGGAACCTGGTGCGCGTCATCTATCTGGCCCACGGTGTGAATGCGATCGTCGACAAGAATCCGCGCGTCGTCGTTGACGAATCCCTCTTCGCCCAGTTGCCCGGTTTGCCCGCTCGCCAACGGCGAATCGATTTCGCAAGGGCCGAGTGTTTCGATCGTGAATTCTGCGCGGGTGGGCATGGAAGATATGCTCGTTGGTCGGACGCCAGAATGCTGTGTAAGGGGCCGTACTCTGCGCAATTCCAGCCCCGGCCGTCGACAGGCAGAGGGCAGCAAGATCTACCGGGCCGTATCTGCGCGGAGCGCAGCCAATCAAAGCATATTCGCCCGGTCCCGACAATCAGCGTCCGCGTTCGCCAGCCGCTGTAGCCGGGACTTGTGCTGCATCATGTTCGAGGAGCACGCTCAACCGGGCGCACCATGCCGCAACGCTCTCAGCTTCGGGGAAGTGATAGGCGTGATCCCAGAGGGCATCGCGCTGCGCGGCTTCGAACCGGTCAGTCAATCGATCGAACTTGCGACGATAGTCGGCAACCACCGGCACGTACGGTTCGACCAGCCGCGAGAGAGGATATCGGCCCTCGAGCATGCGCCCATCTCGCAGCTCAACCCTCAACTGCCCCGCCCGGGCGACGTCCGATATCGCCTGGACGCGCTGCGCCAACTCGACGACGTCGGGGGCAGTGAATCGCTCGACGTGAAACTGATCGAGAAACGCATCGCCTTCCAGCAGCATCAGGGCGACTCCGGTGTTAACGCTCAACTGTGCATCGATCACGCGGGTCGGCGGCTTGAAATCATTGATCTTCCGCACGTACAGGCTGTCAGCCGGATGCGGCACGAAGATCGTGATCTCTCGCACGTCGGCCGCCCGAAAGGCATTCGACCTGCGAATTCCGACCAACGCCTCCAGCCAGGGAATGACACCTTGCGAGCAGGCATAAAACTTCGGCTTGACGTGCAGTACGCCGTCGAAGGCGCCGAAACCTGTGAGCAACTGATCCCGATCGGGCTCAAATGCGAACCCGGCTAGCAGGCCGGCCGGTCCTTCAATGGCATGTGACGCCCCCACAAAGCCGGCTTCCGCCAGAGCGGCACTCTCGGCGGCCACCGTCTGCGACCGCGCGACGTGCAGCCGCTTCTCATCGCTGCCGTCAAAGTAGTACTGGAAAAGCCCTCCTGCACCCGCCGCCGCGAGCCCCATCGCGTGCGCAATTTGCTCAACCTCGAGATCGCGTAGCCACGCCGCTGCCGCCGCAGCACCGACGGTGCCACAAACGCTGCTGGGCATCCAGCCGCGACTGTGCAACATTCCGCCCGGCTGCCGATTCATCACCGTCGCCAGCCGATCAGAGACGTGATAGGCGATCGCCAGGCCGACGATCAACTCGCGCCCGCTGGCGTCCTCCAACTCTGCGGTCGCCAGCGCGGCGGGCACGGCGATGCAACTGGCGCGGAGCTGATTGCGCAAATTGCTGTCGTCGATCTCGTGCCCGTGAATCGCAAAGGCGTTGATGGACGCTGCGACCGCAGTTGGTACCCGGCGGCCACTTACCAGTTCAGTGGCCTCTTCGGCGCCGCCCGAGTCGGCGACCTGACCATAGCGGCGCACTTCGTCGAGCTGCGAGGTGTACGCCACCACGCCCACCCAATCGCACGTCGTCAGGCGCAGCTTTTCGACAGTCGCAGCATCAAGCTGTTCGTAGTCGAGCGCCCGGCACATGCGGGCCCACGCCTGGGAAACCGATTCCTCAGCGGCCCAACCGTTGGCTGCCGGCGCCAGCGCAACAAAGAGCACCCACAGCGGGTGCGCCAGGTTGTTCGATAGCTTGAATTGCAACATTGCAACTTCGACTACTTGCAGAGTGTTGCGCACGGTTGCGAGCCAGCACCCAGCGTAGGTGGCGCCGCGCTGCGACGCAAAGCGCGGTCTGCGTGGCGACTGGAGGGCTTGTTCGATGCAGCCAGCGCCTTGACGGCCACGATGCGCGCGGCCAAGGTGGCGAACCAACTGGGGTTGCCATCGGATCACGGCGCACGAAGCGCGTAGGTGGAACGCAATGCCGGACTATGTGCCGCCAACTCATGCCGGACTCGGTCTCTGGGACTATGTGGCGGTGGTGGTGTTCATCGGCGGAGTGCTCGCACTGGCTTTGAAGCTGGCGCCGTCTCAACACTCGACCGACGATTTCTTTCTCGGCGGACGGAGGATGCCCTGGCTGGCGGTTGGTCTGAGCATGATCGCCACAACGCTTTCCACCATCACCTATCTCGGCGCCCCCGGCGAGTTCATCGCGCACGGCATCGGAATGCTCACCGCGCAGCTCGCGCAGCCGTTGAACTTCCTCGTCATCTTCTGGATCGTCGTGCCATTCTTGATGCGGCTGCGGCTGACGACGGCCTACGAGTATCTCGAACTGCGCTTCGACTACCGCGTGCGACTGACCGGAGCCTTGCTGTTCGTGCTCATCCGTTTCGCCTGGATGGGCGTCGTGGTCTACGCCTCGTCGCTGGCCATCCACGAAATGATCAACGACGATCGAATTAAGATTGAGTACGTCATCGCTGGACTCGGAATCTTCGCCACCGTCTATACGGCCGTCGGTGGGATTCGCGCGGTGATCTGGACCGACGTAATTCAGTTCCTGGTGTTGATGCTCGGCGCGGTCGCCACGATCGGCTACGTCGCCTACGCCACCGGCACCGGACCCGTCGGGTGGTGGGAGACAATCACGACGTCGGACCGGCCGCACGGCGAACTGCCGCTGTTCAGTCTCGATGTCTTCGAGAAACGCACCATCGCCACCTGGGTGCTGCACGCTTTCTTCTGGACCGTGTGTACCTACGCGTCGGATCAGGTCGTCATCCAGCGCTACTTCAGCACGCCGGACGCCAAAGCAGCCCGCCGCAGCTACGCCATTTCGGCCGTTTCGGATATCTCGATGGCCTGCCTGCTCTGTCTGGGTGGCCTGGCGCTGCTGGCGTTCTACCTCACTTTTCCCGCCAACCTGCCCGAGGGAGTCGAGCCGACGCGGGAGTTTGCCGACCGCATGTTCCCGCACTTCATTGCCCACCAACTCCCGCCGGGCGTGGGCGGTTGCATTTTGGCGGCGCTGTTGGCGGCTGCGATGTCGAGCATCGACTCGGGCGTGAACGCGGTTACCGCCGTGCTGACGACCGACTTCGTCCGCCGCAAGTCCACACAGGCACAAGACGCCGGCGGATTGCGGAGGGCCCGCGGCCTGACGCTGTTGATTGGCGCGGCCGCCACTGCTGCAGCCTACTGGGCTTATTGGATGGCGCAGGCCAGGACGAACGTGAACATCGTCGAGCTCATGAGTCAGACCTTCAACATGTTCGTCGGGCCGCTGGCCGTGCTGTTCTTCGTGGGCATGTTCCTCCGCCGCGCCGACGGGCGAGCGGCAATGCTGGCCGTGCTCGCGTCGATGGCCGCCTCGGTCGTCTGGAACCATTGGATCCGACTGTTCGATACCGATAACAGCCCGACGTTCACGCTCGCCATCGCCGTGCCCTGCGTCACGGGTCTAATCACCGCCGTGCTCGCCAGCCGGGCCAACTCCCGCATCGTCCAACTCTTCGTCGCCGCGGGCATCGCCACGCTTTTTGCCTGGCACTACACTCGGCCGCTGGTCGACTACGAACGCGCGGCCGTCATCGGACTGGCCATCATCGTGCCGGTGCTCTCCGCCTTCAGCCTAGCCCTGCTCCTACAAGCCATCCGAGGCACTCCGGATGCCCCTCGCACTCAGTGGACGTGGCGCGAGGTCATGCGGCG
>CALKYM010000042.1 GCA_938003525.1 uncultured Planctomycetales bacterium
CCCAAACCCTTTGATCTTTCCAACCGAACCGAATGCAACTGTTCTGTAAATGGGACAAATAGGAATATTGGGTATCTTGTTGACTTTGGGTGGTTCGCTGACGGCCTCTCGCTATTCGCGGCCTGACGGAGGGTCGGTGTGGCGTCTGGGAGATTGGCGTTTCGGGAGCAGTCGCTCTGTGCCAGATGCCGGTTGGCAGGCTGTGCGTCGCGCCGCGAGCTCTGCCCAATCGATGCAGTTGGCGCGCCGTGAGATCGGTCGACAGGCCCAACTGCAGTGCTCACATGAAAATAGCTTGACAGCGCCACCCAGCCGCTTATCGTGAGGCCAAGAGGAGACTTGTAAGGCACCTGTTCTGGGGCCAGTGGATGAAACAGCCGACACCGTGTGGCGAGCGACTGCGATCGTATGAGGCGTAGGCTCGTTGCTGCTCGAACTTGAGTGGCTCAAACACGCGGTAGCTAGGAGTAACGGCGAAGATCGGTTGCGGATCCGTGAGCACGTGCAGTGCGAACGAGATGCGCCGCGTAACCTCGCGCACAAGGAACCGCGAGGGCCAACGTTGAGCGACTGCGAAGACGCGCAGTTTGAGAACGACATTGGAACGGCACATCTCAGGGACAGAGGATGCCCCGCTGCTCATCTAATCGGGGGCAATCAGCACTGCGACCAAAGTCCGGGCCTGAGCGCAACGAGCGCACAGGGCCGAGTGTGAAGCGACGATCCACCACGAGGCGCATCGGCCTGCAAGATTACCTACGCACAGGGACCGCCTAGCAACGGCGGTTCGACTTTCGAGACCACCAACACGATTCGAAGGCGTCATGACTACCAGGACTTCTCCGCTGGACGACCTGAAGCTCTCTAAAGAGCAACTGACTACCTACGGCACGCTGGGCGGGTTGCTCGTCGTGTTGGTGGCGGCGTATTGGAATACGTTGACCCGGTTGTCGGAAAACTGGTCGAGCCCACAGTATTCGCACGGTTGGCTCGTGCCGGCGTTTGCTCTGGTGCTGTTGTGGCTGCGGCGCGAGCCGTTGAAGCCCGTTGCGGATTGGGAGCGCTGGGCGGGAGTGGGCCTGCTGGCGTTGGGCTTGACGATGCGTTTGTTGTCCACGGCCATCGCGCTGGTGATTCCCGACATGGTTTCGTTCGTGCCATGTGTGGCGGGCATCGTGTTGCTCGTCGGCGGCCTGCACATGCTGATTTGGGCGGGGCCGGCGATCTTGTTTCTGCTGTTCATGTACCCGCTGCCCGACCGTGTCGAGCAGGCGCTGCTGAATCCGTTGCAACTCGCCGCCACGAGGGTCAGTACGTTCGCGTTGCAGACCATGGGAGTGGCGGCGTATGCGGACGGGACACGGATTCAACTCTCGAACGTGCAGTTGGGCGTCATCGACCAATGCAGCGGTCTGCGGATGCTCACCATCTTCGTGGCTTTGTCGGTGGCCGTGACGATGGTTACCACGCGGCCCTGGTGGGAACGGATCGTGATCATCGTGAGCGCTGTACCGATCGCGCTGGCGGTGAACGTGACGCGGATCACGGTTACGGGCCTCTTGTATCTGGTGAACGAGGACCTAGCCGAGCGCGTGTTCCACGACTTTGCCGGCTACGTGATGATGCCGCTGGCGCTCGGAATGCTGTACGTCGAACTGCAGATCCTCGATCACCTGTTCATCGAAGAGGAGGGTGAGGAGGCCATGCCGATGGACTTTGCGCCGGGGAGCCCGGCCCGCGTGTAGCGCGAAACGGGAACGCCCGAATCGGTGTTGGTTGGCGAGGTGTTTGGAAAACATCGGCCGTTGCGTAGGGGCGACAAGCGGGCGGGGATTGTTGCGAGGAAACGACACCGAACGGGGGGCGTCGATCACGGCCGGCGATGCGTGCAAGCCGTTGATCAGTAAGGTGATGGGCCGCGGCGGCAGGGTGTGCCGCAGGGAGGGGCCTGAGACTTGCATCAGGGACGAGGACGGCCTGTCACTTCGGGTGGCGGAGCTGAGTTGAGACGTTCGACACTGAAGACCAACTGAGGAAGAGATCGCCCAGTGTTACCTCCCCAAGCAGATCACCACGAGTTCAACAACGGGTCCACCGCAACTCTGCCTGAGCCCGGCAGCGGCAACGGCTCGCTCGTTCCCACGACGCCCGAGCGTCCGGCTCTGCCCGCCGTGCCGTGGCCGGCGACGCAGCCCTACGGGCGACCGCAAGGTTTGACGGCAGCTCCCAGCCCGCTGGGCTTGCTCGCGGCACTACGTCGACGCTGGCTGCTGGCGACGATTCTGGGAGTGTTGCTCGCCGGCGGGTTGGCGGCGATTCCGTGGTTCGCGCTGCCGGTGCGTCACGAGGTGGCGACCTGGCTGACCGTCGACGAACGGCCACCGCACATCATGTACAAGCAGTTGGCGGGGCCCGAGGAGTTCGACCGGTTCAAACGGGCTCAAGCCCAGCTCATCACGACTCGCTTCGTGCTCAATGTGGCACTACGTGACCCGAGCGTGGCGACGTTGCCCATGTTGCCCGACGCCGACCCCGTGGGCTTCCTGCAGGACAACATCAACATCGCGTATCCCGGCGATTCGACGGTGATGCGGATCTCGATGAAGGGTGACGATCCGCAGCAGTTGACGACGCTGGTCAACGCGGTTCGCGAGGCCTACCTGGAGGAAATCGTCGACAAACAACGCCGCGAGCGGCTCGCCCGGCTCGACGAGCTCAAGCGGTTGCTATCCGAAAACGAGCTTGCGATCGAAAACAAGCAGCGACGCATCGACAATCTCGTGGCAACGGTGGGGCAGCCAGAAGCGGTATTGGCACAAAAGGCCATGCTCGATCGAAACGAGCTACTGGCGAAACTCAAAGCCGTCCAGGAACATCGCGAGCGCATCCGCAGACTTCAGGTTGACATGCAGATCGCCAAGCAGGCGATGGAGAACGCTCAGAATACGCCACCGGCTGTTCACGAGTCGATGGTGGAAAAGGTGCTGAATCAGGATCCTGACTACAAGCGGCTGCAGCAGGAATTCGCGGCATTGAGCGAGCAGGTCCGCGAGGCGAGGCGTCTCCGCAAACGTGCAGACGATCCTCAGATTCAGTATCTCGAAGAAGAGCAGATGCGGATCGAAGATGAACTGACTCACATGCGCAGCATGGCACGCGAACGAGTCGCGAGCGAGATGCACGCTGAGGCGGTCACCGAGACGACGACGGCCTACAACCAGTTGGTTCTCTCTCACGAAGCGACTCAGCAGGTCTACGAACAACTCGTCACTGAGTACGAAGCACTGGCCGGAAAGATCGATCAGACGACCCAGACGTCGACGGACGTGCTTCGTTGGCAGGAAGACCTGAAGGAACTGCAAGGCGTGACCGCCGAGATTCGCCGCGAGATCAATCGGCTTGACGTCGAAACCAAGACGCCCGCGCGGGTGCAGGAGTGGCAGGTTGCGACGCCCGAGGGCGACGACCGACTGATGAAGTACAGCATCGTCGGCTTTTCGGGACTGTTGGGCTTGCTGGTAGCTGTGTTTGGCGTCTCGCTGTTCGAGTTCCAGAAACGGCGAATTGGTGGCGCCAGCGACCTGGTGGACTCGGTGGGGCTGAACGTCATCGGATCGCTTCCCACGCTTTCGGGCCGGGGACTCTCCAAGCGGCTGCGGAAAGCCTACGGGTCGGTTCACGGTCTGGTTGCCGAGTCGATTGACGGGATTCGTTCGTCGTTGCTGCACGGCGAGCGCGGGCAGTCGCGACGTGTGGTGATGATCGCCAGTGCGACATCAGGTGAAGGCAAGACAACAGTTGCGACGCAGTTGGCCGCCAGCTTGGCGCGAGCCGGTCGGCGGACGCTGTTGGTCGACGCCGATCTTCGCTCGCCGACTGCGCACCGCTTGTTCGAGTTGCCGCTAGAGCCGGGCGTCTCGGAGGTCTTGCGGGGCGAGGTCGAACTGGATGATGTGATCCGGCCGACGCGGGCTGCAGGGCTGTGGATGATCACGGCGGGTCAGTATTGCCGCGACTGCCTGCAAGCGCTGGCCAAGGATGAGTCGCGGACGCTGTTCGACAAGCTCCGCGGCGACTTCGATTTCGTGATCATCGATTCGGCGCCCGTGTTGAGCGGAGCGGAAGCACTGTCGCTGGGACAGCACGCCGATACCGCGGTGCTGGCGGTGCTGAAGAACTCGAGTCAGGCCCCCAAAGTTTACGAAGCGTGCGAACGGCTGGAGTCGGTCGGCGTGCCGATCATGGGCGCCGTGATCAACGGCGTGACGCCCGTCGTGCCGCGACATATTCGCCAGTTGCCGGGGGCGAAGGAGGCGAAGAAAGCCACCGTTACTGCCAGCGCTGAGGCGACAGAAGCCGCTGATACGGAGACAGAAGCGTAGCGAGCGCGGTTACCCATTGCTGCAAGGAACATCGGTTTGAAGACTGCCTTGCCCATCACGTGCGGATTGGTTTTGGTTGCCGCCGCCACCTTCTACAACGCTCGCCAGCTCGCGCTCGAACGCGAGCAGATCGGGGCGTTGGTTGGGCGATTGAGCCCGGAGGGCGAGCGGACGGATGAGCAATCGGTGGTAGCTCAGAGGGAGATGCTCGCCGAGCAGGAACTGTTGGCGAAGCAGAGCTCTGTGCAGGAGTACGAACGGCGGAGTCGCCAGTTGCAGATCGATGTTCAGCTCGCTAGGGCGGCGATGGAAGCTGCCGAGGCTCAGGAGCCGACCGTTCATGAGTCGATGGTGGAGCGGGCGTTGAATCAGGACCCGGAGTACAAGAGGCAGCAAGGCGGATTTGCGGCCTTAGCCGAGCTACTTCGTGAGGCGAAGCGGCTTCGGAGCCGCGAGGACGATCCTCAGGTTCAGCATCTCGAAGAAGAGATACGCCGCAGCGAGAACGCTATGGCGCACATGCGCGGCATGGCTCACGAACGAATCGTGAGCGAGTTGCACGCCGAGCAAATCGCGCAGGCAACCAGGGCCTACGAAGAACTGATAATAGAACTGGAAGTGACGCAGCAGGTTTACGACCAGCTTCTCGAGGAATACAACCGGCTAGCGGGCAGCTAGCCAATCAAGCCCGATGCTCTTGGCAGTGAGGGCACCCTTTGAATCGAAGTAACAGCAAGACATGGAGATTCGGCACTGACGGGCGAGAACGGCTCGGCTGGGCGCCGAAATCGGGAGAACGGTGATGAAGCTCGTGTTGCCGGTGAGCGTGGCGTTGGTTCTGATTGCGGTGACCACGTACTACCAGGGCTTCTGGAGTGAGCGATGGGCGCAGGATGAACTGGCGGCCCAGTTGAAGACTGCCTCGGATCGCGTGGCAGAAGTGCCGAACTTCGTGGGCGACTGGAAGGGCGAGCCGCAGGAAGCCAACGAAGATCAATTGCGCGTGGCACGGGTGACGGCGCACCAGTCCAACGAGTTTTTTAATCTGCGGACGGGAGCCCGCGTGAGCTCCTTCATCGTGTGCGGCAAACCGCGGCACGTCGCGATTCACACGCCCGACGATTGCTACGTGGCGGCGGGCTTCAGCATGCTTGACCAGCCGGAACGCGTTGAAATCGAGACCGAAGATGGTACGGCCGAGTTTTACACGACGGTGTTCAAAAAGGTCGAAAACGGCAACCACGTGCAGTTGCGCGTGTTCTGGGCCTGGAATCGCGACGGGCAGTGGGAGGCGCCGCAGTATCCTCGTTGGGCTTACGCCTGGGGTCCGGCCCTCTACAAGATGTATGTGATGGCGCCGGTCAACAATACCGACGATTTGGTCGTCAGCGAGGACCACCCGGGCGTGATGTTCATCAAGTCGATGGTGCCCGAGGCGAACGCGGCTCTGTTTGCATCGGAACCAGCCGAGGCCGAGGCAACAGCCGAAGTCCCGGCCGCCACGGCGTCACCTGGTGCAGCGGGCTAACCGGTGTGCAATGCGGTGGTGAACGGTTTCGACTTGCAGCCCGACAGCTCTGCCTGTTGAGGAGCCAGTCGCATTCTCTGAATCGTTACGAAGGCGCCCGGTTGGCTACAAGTATGCAGAGTGCTTCCCGTCGTCGGCGCACCGGAGCCATCGCTCACTCAATCGCGGCCGCATGCAAGGCGATTGACTTCTGCGGCGGACGTGTGAAACGCCGCCGCGCTCTTCATCCTGCTTCGCTGCTGGCATCGCTTTTCTTGGCGGTTGCCGCGCTCTCTCTGTCCCCCGTTCATGCTGGCGGTGGGCCGGAGAACGTGCTGGTGGTGGTCAACGCCAACAGTTGGGCATCGAAGACGATCGCCAACTACTACGTGGCGCTGCGGGGCATTCCGTCTTCCAACGTGGTCTACATCGATTGGACCGGGAGCGTGGAAGCCACCAACATCGAGAAGTTCCGTAATGCCATTCTGGGACCTGTGCTGCAGGCCATCGAGCAGCGCAAGCTCGACACGCAGATCGACTACGTGGCGTACTCGGCCGACTTTCCCTACGAAGTGCGTTTGCAGTCCGACCTGGAGAACCGACAGGCACCCAAGGAGATCACGCCGTCGGGTTCGATCAACGGACTGACGTATCTGTGGGAGTCGGTGGCGGCGCGCGACGTGGTCACTTACGTGCAGATGAACGCCAACGGCTATTTTCGACGCACGGCCGACGCGAACTCGGCGCCGGCCAGTCAGGGGTTTCGCAGTTGGTACGGTTGGAGCAACGACGGGCGGTTGCTGGAGGCCGGCGGTCGCCATTTTCTGCTGTCGACCGTTCTGGGCGTGATCAGTGGCCGCGGCAACTCGGTGGCCGAGGTGATCGAATGCCTGTCGCGCAGTGCCAGCGCCGACGGAACGCTGCCGCGGGGCACAATCTACTTTGCCCGCAACGAGGACATTCGTTCGACGCAACGGCACGGTTTGTTTCCTGCCGCCGCGTCCGCGCTCACTCAACTGAACGTCAGCGCCGAGATCGTGGACGGCGAGACGCCGAAGAACAAGCCTGACGTGCAGGGGGCCATGCTTGGCACCCATACGGTCAACTGGGGTGGATCGGGTAGTACCATTCAGCCTGGCGCGATCTGCGACCATTTCACCAGTTACGGCGGCATGCTGAATGAGATTGCCAGCCAGACTCCGCTCTCCGAGTTCATTCGCTACGGGGCGGCCGGCGCGAGCGGCACGGTGATCGAACCATATGCCTTGCCGCACAAGTTTCCCACAGCATTCATGCACGTGCACTACGCCCGGGGTTGCTCGTTAGCCGAGTCGTACTACCAGTCGCTTTCGGGGCCGTATCAATTGCTCATCGTCGGCGATCCGTTGTGTCGGCCGTGGGCGACGATGCCGACGGTCGAACTATCGGGAGTCGAAGATGGCGCCACCGTGAGCGGCCGACTGTCGCTGCGACCTACGGCACAAACGATCGGCACTCCTGTCGACCGCTTTGAGCTATTCGTCGATGGACGGCGTCGCGCGCGATGCGGCGTCGATGAAGTGCTCGAACTCGATACCCGCACGTTGATCGACGGCTACCACGAATTGCGGATCGTGGGGATCGAAGGCGGTGCCATCGAGTCGCAGGGCAGCCTGGCGGTGGGCATCGTGGTGAACAACAACGGCCGCAGCATGGAGATGTCTGTGGCGAGCAATGAGGTGCGATGGGGCCAGCCGCTGGAAATCGCCATCGATGCGCCAGGAGCGAGCTTCGCGGCGATCTATCACAACAAAGAGCGCATCGGACACATCCAGAGTGAGCAGGGCACGGTTGAAATCGATCCCATCGAATTGGGCGTTGGCCCAGTGGTACTAGAAGGGCTCGCGTTGGGCTCAGGAGGGCCGCGACAGCACGCGTTGGCAGTGCCGCTGCAGATCGAGGTGGCGCCCGGTGATCCGATCGTTGGCAGTCTGCCCGCAGGCCGCAAGCGCAACGGTTGGCAGCTTTCGACAGCCAGTACGAGCACGGTCGTGGAGGATCTGTCCAAAGGTGGCTGGCTGAAAGCGGCGGGAGCGTCGCCTGATGAATCGGCCGATCTGGTGGGCTATCTCGACGTACCGGTGCGTGACGTCTATCAGTTCCACGTCAAGCACCGCGGCCGGCTGACGCTGGAGGTTGATGGGACCGAGATTCTGGAGGCCGAAGAGGCAGCGGGCGGCGTCCTGAGGATCGTCCCGGCCTTCTTGGAACGCGGACCTCATCGCGTGGCCGTCCACGTCGACCCGGCTCCCGAGGTGGCACTCGACCTGCGGTTCGGCTCGCAGGAAGGGCACCGAGGTCCAGGGGTGAAGTCGATCCGCGGAGAGCAATTCTGGCATGTCGCGGAGCAGTGAGGGCTCGGCCGGAAGCCTCTCCCGGGTTCACTAGAGGTTACGACAAGTGGGCAGGCTGCGCAGACCCTGTCGATGGCCCAAGCCGGGGCCTGCCGACGCTTCGTAACTCCAAATGGGAAAACGATCTTGAACAAACAGGTGCTTGATACCCCCCGTGTCCACGATATACTCGGTGAATCGTCGGGGTTGGGCTGTGGGGCGCCCCTGCTGGCTGGGAAATGGATGGCACTCAAACCTTTTCGCGATGGGCTCTTGTGGCTGATCTGCCACGGCGAAAAGGAGTTGGCATCTCGTCCGCGCCGCGCCAACCGGCGGCCGCTGCACTCACGAGGCTGCCGGAACGGTATGTGGCCGCCCGACGGGGACCGCGGCGGTGGCCTTTCGTACCGGTCGGGGAATCAAGCCGCCGGAGTCCCGTCACCATCGCCGCTCAGGGCGTCGCGTTTGCGAATCAACTCTGTAGGAGAATGAGAACCAGCGGCCGCATACGCTTGTACGGCTGATGAGCGTTGGGTAGATGATGATGCCCGCGCAATCGATAGCTGCGACATAACACGTACGTGCGCGGGCGCGCTGAGGGCGAAGGCACACAACTTGCGACGCTGGTCGTCGTCTCATCGCAAGTGTCGGCGCCGCGCGTCAAGCCGGTTAGGGATGACTGCGTCCAGGAGGTCGGGATGCCTCGGCGTACGAACCAACACGATGAACTGTGTCGGGAAAACGGGGACACATGTCACCCACGGGAACGGAGTGTGCGCTGAGCGACTAGGATGCGGATGTACACGGAATTAGACCATCAAGAGCGAAGCAAAGAGCACGATGGGCCGTCGGCCGTCGCTCGTTGAAACGTTGGTACGCAAGGTTCAACATGCCGATATTGCCGGCCGAACCGGACATCTACCCGGAGAATCTCCTGGAGCCGGAACGGTTCGAGGCGACCGCGGATCATGGGTGGTGGGCCGCGTACACGCTGCCGCGTCGCGAGAAGGAACTGATGCGGCGATTGCGAGCACTGGAGGTCCCGTTCTACTGCCCGCTGATAGCCCGCAGGACACGTTCGCCGCAGGGGCGCGTGCGAATATCGCACGTGCCCCTGTTTGCCAGCTACGTGTTTCTCTTCGGACCCGAAGAACAGCGCGGCCGCGCTTTAACGACCAACTGCATTTCGCGCACCATCGCCGTTCCGGACGCCGTCGGGCTGGCGCAC
Organism: uncultured Planctomycetales bacterium; assembly: GCA_938003525.1. Classification (GTDB taxonomy): domain Bacteria; phylum Planctomycetota; class Planctomycetia; order Pirellulales; family JAEUIK01; genus CALKYM01. Next base: position 9,490 of record CALKYM010000042.1, read on the forward strand.
GACCTGAGACAGATACAGCGTTTGATTCTCTCCGGCGCACCGCTGACGCCCGAGGCACGCCTGGAACCGGGCATGCACGTGCGGATCAAGAGCGGCTCGCTGGCGGGGCTCGAAGGGCAGGTGGTGGAGAAGCGGGGGCAAGAGCGGCTGGTCGTAGCCGTCGAATTCTTGCAGCAAGGGGCATCGCTCTTGCTGGACGACTATCTGTTGGAACGCATCGATTGAAACTGGAGGGCACCCGCTAG
>CALKYM010000043.1 GCA_938003525.1 uncultured Planctomycetales bacterium
GTTCGATTCCCGCCGCCTCCACTTGTGATGAGAAAGCCTGGAGCCTCGCGGGCGCGAGTTGTCGGTGGCACGAGCAAGAGCGACTGCTTCGAAAGGCCGGCCGGAGAGATATGGGCCTGCCGAGAGGTACATCGGGCGTGCGAACGCTTCAGGGAGCCCGGTGAGTGCGATGTTGGTCGTTCAGTCGCTTGCGCTCGAGTTGCCACGCTTGCGCTGCTCGGGGGCCCCTTCAGCATCGATCGCCGGCAACCATTGACGGAGTCGTGTTTTGACGTCGGCGTACTCTGCCAGTCCTGCGAGATTCGCCCACTCGTTGGGGTCTTGTTGGTGATCGTAAAGCTCTTCGCTGCCGTCGCGGTAGCGAATGTAGCGGTACCGTTCGTCGCGAATCGCGTGGTTGCCGCGACCGTAGGTCATCAATGCCGGACGCTCCCAGGTGGCTGCCGGGTTCTTTAAGAGTGGCCGCAGCGAATCACCTTCGGTGTGTGTCGCTTCGGGTAGGTCGCAAATATCGACGAGCGTGGGATAGAGATCGAGCAGGCTCACAGTGCGTACGCAGCGCCGGCCCTCGGGTGTCGTACCGGGACAAACGACGATCAGCGGGACGCGGTTGGCCTCCTCCCACAACGAGAACTTGCGCCAGTGATGCTTCTCACCGAGGTGCCAGCCGTGATCGCCCCAAAGGACAATCACGGTGTGGTTGGCGTGTCCGGACTGGTCGAGCGCGTCGAGCAGGCGTCCGACTTGCCCATCTGCAAAAGAAATACTCGCTAGGTAGCCCTGCACGGCGTGCGTCCATTGCTCCGCTTGGGTTACACGGCGATGGTCGCCATCTGGTCGGGCCATGACCACGCCCAAAGGCGGGATGTCATTGAGATCGTCATCAGGCACTTGCGGCAACACAACGTCATCGAGTGCAAAGCGACCGAAGTAGGACGTCGGCACGTACCACGGCAGGTGTGGGCGATAGAGTCCTACGGCAAGAAAGAATGGGTGGTCTTGCTCTCGGTTCAGATAGTCAATGGCCCAATCGACGACTTGTGCGTCGCCCATCTGCTGGTCGCTGACTGAGACAGGTCCCCAGTCGAAATGACCAGTCCTGCCGAGGCCGTTCACGGGCAATGCGTCCGGAGCCGGGTCCTTGGGGCGCGCGAAGTACTCCTGCCAACTCGCAGGATCCTTGAAGCGGCCATGGTAAATCTTGCCGCAACCGGCGACCCGATATCCATGGTCCATGAACCACTGCGGCAATGTCCGCACCTCGGGCATCACGGCGCGCCAGGGTTGGCTGTTCAAATACACGCCCGAGGTGGCTGGGCGAATGCCGGTGAGCAGCGCTGCCCGCGAGGGATTGCACGCGGCAGCCGCGCAATACGCGCGGGTGAAGAGGACGCCGCGCGAGGCCAGCCGATCGATGTTTGGCGTCACCGAGCGATTGCCAGGGCAACCACCGAGACAGCCGATCCAGTCGTTCAAGTCGTCGACCGCAATGAAGAGCACATTGTAGCCAGCGGCTGGCGCAGCATCCCTGGGAGAGGCCGCTGCGCTGAAGTTCGCTAGAGTGAGAAAAGTTGTGATCAGCACAACGCCGACTGTGGTGCGGAAGGAGAGCCCTTGACTCCACTCGTACCGCGTCGCAGCGGTGACCGTGGCAGCGCGCGTCTGCATGTTGATTCACCCATTCGCAAGGCGTGTCGATCACGGAGTCGAGAACCGCGCAACTTCAGTTAGCGCCGACCAGGGCCGATCGTTTGTCGGCGATGAGCTGAAGGAGTTCCTTCTGCGGATCGGCGAACTTGCGGATGCCCTCGTCCATCAGCACCCGCTCGAGCTGCTCCATATCCACCAGCCGATCAATTTCGTTCAACATGTCGTCCGCGGGCATCGCATCGACCTGCCTTGTCGCCGTGCGACCGCTCTTCTCATACGCTGCGTTGGTAGCCGGAGGATTGGTTTCGATGTCGCTACCGGCGAAAGCCTCGACGTATTTCCAGGGCGGATCGTCCGGTTTCTTGGTGCCGGTGCTGGCGAAGACGATTTCCTGCGCCAGGGGCGCGGACTTGTCAGACCAAAAGGCGTGGTTGTCCGCCCAGATCCTTTTCGCGTTCACGATGCCCACCAGTCCCTGCGCGGCGGCCGACAACTCAGGCACATGCTTTTCGGTGTAAACATCCAGCCGCGAAACGAAGATGCTGTAGACGCTCTTGAACGACTTTAGGTCCGCGCGGCGCTGCGCGCCACGCCACACCGCCTCGCGGGCTTGCTCATACTGCCGGGCGGTGAAAATGAGCGTCACGTTGAGCGGCACGCCGGCGGTCGCCAGCGGCTCAAGCGATTCCAATCCTGCAGCGGTCGCAGGGACTTTGATCATGCGGTTCTCATGGCCCGACGACCACTGCTGACCCAAGTCGATGTACTGCGCGACGCGATCAGCGTGAGGCGGTCCCAACTGAGCGTCTTCCAGCAGCGGATCGAGCTCGAAACTCACGTAGCCGTCGTCACCAGAGGTCTCCTCCCAAACAGGGAGAAACACCGCTTGCGCATCCCGCACGAGGCGGTCGATCATTTGCCAGGCGATGCGCGCGTCGTCGGCTCCCTGCCGCATAAGGTCTTCGAGCTGGGCGTCGAAGCGGCCGGTCTTGATCAGGTCCGCCACGATGATCGGGTTCGACGTGGCGCCAGTCGCTCCCAGCGCACGGTTGTCCGCCACGAGGTCGGGGTCGATCGAATCAAGCCACAGTTTCGTACCGCATTGGATCAGCGACTGAAGTGGTGATCGCATGTATATCTCCGCCGATTTGGAGTGATGTCGCCTCAGGCGGCCCTTGGTCGCCGCAGGTCGCGGATTGGCGCGGGGCGCGGACCCCCACGCTGGGTCGACGATACCACAGCTCCCACGAGCCCACCAGGAAGCGGTGTGGGCGCGGTTTGGCGACTCCGGACACTCTGCCTGAGTCGCCACCACGCGGCGCTCACAGGAGAGCGAATCTAGGCGATATAGGGTGAGAATATCGATCACAGCGAGTCTCCGGATTTCGGCGAGTTTGCGGAATATTCTGGTGCGGCGGACTCAGATAGCCGATTACGCAATCGACGAGCTTTTGCATCGCGCCAGCGAAGCGCATCGACCCGCGCACCGGGCGCTGACGTCGTGGAGTTGATAGCAGTGAATATGCGTCTGCGATTAGCGATGGCCTCCGTGCCACTGGCCGCAGCCATCCTTGTCCAGCTCGCGGTTGCACAGCCGCTGCCAACGCGCGATCACGGCGTGCCATCAGCTACGGGGGAGTATGTCCTGCCCGATAGTGTGCAGTGGCAAGATCGTCTGGCCTATCAGGGCGAAGACACGCTGCCTACCCCCGCCGAGGGCGAAAGTGTCGCGCCGGTTCCCGAGATGATCCCCGAGCCCGCGGAGACGGAAGAGGATCCGTTCGCCCCGGAAAACTTCTGGTACGACGCGTTCGGTTACTACGGTCATCACCTGAGCCACGACTACGAACCCCCCTATTGCAACGCCTGCGGCGGCGGTCTCTGCGCCTACTGCGGCGCTGAGTGGTACTCCGACGCGCAATTGATGTTGCTCTACCGGAATCGACCTCACGAAGAGTCGCTCACGCGCGGTCTCCTCGTGGTCGGCACCGATCCGAATACCGGATTGGGTACGTTCGCCGTGACCGGCGGCCCCTTCCTGAGCACGGATACGGCAGATTTCGATACCGAGCCTGGCATGCGCGTCAAGCTGGGGCGATTCTTGGGATTCGATTCCAAGCATCGCGCGCACGCGATCGAGGCGGTGTATTTTGGCCTGCACGAGTGGGATGTAGCGGCATCCTTCGCAGGAACACAACGGCAGACGTTTCTGGGAACCGACCGCACGGGTGCCATCGTGCAGTTCGACGTGGGCGAGCTGATTAGCCAATTCCCGGACATCGGTGGCTTCAATCGTGCCGACCTTCACTTCTACGACTACGGTTCGAACCTGCACAATGCCGAACTCAACTACCGCATCTCGTCCAAGGTCGATAACTCCGAGTTGACGGCCGCCAAAGATGGGCGGTGGACGAAGGACAAGAGCCCCAAGTGGCTGCACTCGGTGCTCATCGGGCTACGCTACGTGCACATCGACGAGGAGTTCGCATTCCGTAGCCGCGGTCGGATTGGCGTGAATGGCCTGTTTCAGGATATCAGCGGCGACTGGACGACCAAATCGCAGAACGACCTGATCGGAATGCACATCGGCGGCGAGGCCTACCGTCGCTTTCGGCGTTTCGATGTCGGCATCAGCGGCAAGTTTGGCGTGATGCTCAACTTTGCTGAGATCCAGGGTTCGATCCGTGTCGTCGACCCGGTTTTCCCAACGGACAACTTTGCGCTGACCACCGACCCCAACAACTCCTGGACGCTGAGCGAGCCGAACGTCAACATCGCCGGCGAGTTCGGACTGCAAGTCCTCTATCGATTGCTGCCGAACACCGAACTGCGTGCCGCCTACGACTTCATCTGGTTCGGCGGCCTGGCCAATGCCACCGGCCAATTCGGCAATCACTCGGTGCTCGGCCCGAGCGTGATCAACGAAGAGGGATTCACCTTCTTCAGCGGCCCGTCGCTGGGCTTCTCGGTCGTCTGGTAGCTCGTGTGCAAGCGCTCTCAGGCGGACGACGTGTCCTCGGCGGGCGGTTCATTGTCAAAGACGCGGTAGGTCTTGTAGAGCCGTGCACCTCCCTTGCGCATGCCTTGAATCGGCAGTTGATTGCTCTCGGCAATCCACGAGAACTCGGCTTCCTGAATGCCCGATTCCAGGCCGCGCGGGACGAGCGCATCCATCAGCGCCAGGCCCAGGCCCCATTTCTGGTACTCGGGCACGACGTTGATGCTGAGAATACGGATGCGTCTCGGGCGACGCTTGACGCGCAGCAAGCGCCAGATGCCCAAGGGCGTGAGTCGACCATCGCTGGCTTTGATAGCCGGATTGAAGTCGGGTAGCGCCAGCACGACGCCCACGTATTCGTTGTCGATCTCCGCGCCCATCGCAAGTTGGGGCACGACGAGATAACGCATGGCCTTCGCCATGTGCGTCAGTTCACCATCACTCAGCGGAACATGTCCCCACATGGTGACGAGCGAGCGGTTGTACAGTTCCAGGAAACGCCGCACTTCCTGCATGAAGTCCGACGTGTCCATGCTGCGAATCTGGGCGCCGGTGCGCTCAACTGCCATTTGGACCATCGGCGCCAGCCGCTCGCGAATCTCGGGCAGTTGGTTCAGCTCGCCGATGAAGGCGAGCAGATCCTGCACCTTGTAATAGCCCGCGTTGCGAATCAGCCGTTCATAGAACGGTGGGTTGTACGTCATCATGAATGTCGGCGGACTGTCGAAGCCGTCGACCAGCAGCCCAATCTCATAGTTGGGCGAGGGGTTGAAGGGGCCGCGAATCTGGGTGACGTCGCGCTGGGCATGCCAGTCGCGCACGGCGGCAAACAACGCGTCGGCCACTTCTTGGTCGTCGATCGACTCGAACCAACCGAAGAATCCGCGTCGCTCGCCGTACTGGCGGTTGTGAGCGTGGTTCAAGATCGCAGCGATGCGCCCGCAAACGCGCTTGCCGCGACGAGCGATGAACGTTTCGACTTCGGCATCGTCGTGAAAGGGATGCTTCTTCCAGCCGACCAATTCGCGCAGGTTGTCGCGCAGCGGCGGCACCCAGTTCGGGTCGTCGCGATACAGCGACCAGGGCAACTCCATGAAGGCCCAGCGGTCGTAGCGGGTACGGACGGGGCTGACGACGACGGCTGGCATGACGC
>CALKYM010000044.1 GCA_938003525.1 uncultured Planctomycetales bacterium
CCCTGGCCGATACTGGGGGCAATCACGTCTGTTGCCGTGTTGCGACGGGAGGAGTGTCGCTATGAGTCGCACTGTCTATCGCACGTGTTCGCTGTGCGAGGTGATGTGTGGGCTGGAGTTGGAGGTCGAGGACGGGCGGATCACCGCTGTGCGGCCCGACGAGCAGGATGTGCTCTCGCGGGGATTCATCTGTCCCAAAGGCGCGGCCATGGCCGAGGTGGCGCACGATCCCGATCGGGTGCGCACGCCGCTCAAGCGCACGCCGGGCGGCGACTTCGAGCCGATCGGTTGGGAAGAGGCGCTGCGATGGACGGCCGACCAACTGCGCGACATCCGCCGGCTGCATGGTGCGGATGCCGTGGCGGCCTACCTGGGCAACCCCATCGTGCACAATCACGGTGCGCTGGCGCTGCGCGCCGGGTTGCTCCGCGCGCTGGGCACCAAGAACGCGACCAGCGCCAGCTCGCAGGATACGGCTCCGCGATTCGCGGCGTCGTATTACTTGTACGGCTCGTCGCTCTACGTGCCGGTGCCCGACGTCGATCGCACCGACTACCTGCTCTGTCTGGGCGCGAACCCGCGGGTCTCCAACGGGAGTCTGCTCTCCGCGCCCAACATGCGGGGCCGGTTGCGGGGCATTCTCGACCGCGGTGGCAAGGTGGTGGTCGTCGATCCGCGCCGCACTGAGACGGCCCGCGACGCCAGCGAGCACATCGCGATTCGCCCTGGCGGCGACGCGGCGCTGTTGTTGGCGATGGTCCAGTCGCTGGTCGCGAACAACCGCGTCGATGTGGCCGCCATCGAAGAACATGCCCGCGGCTGGGCGACGATTGCGGAGCGGTTGCCGCGGTTCACGCCCGAGCGGGTGGCGCACTTCACGGCCGTCGACGCGGCGACCATTCATCGGCTGGCGGCAGAGTTCGTCGATGCGCCGACGTCGGCGGCCTACTCGCGCGTTGGCGTCTGCAACTCGGCCTATGGAACGTTGGCCACGTTCGCCACCGACCTGTTGAACCTGGTCGCGGGACGCTTGGGGGTCGTGGGCGGGGCGATGTTCAACACCCCGGCGGCCGACACGACGCCGGTGCTCCAGTTAACCAAGAGCGACGGGCACGCCCGCTGGCGCAGTCGCGTGCGGGGATTGCCCGAGACGTTGGGCGATCTGCCAGCTTCGATCCTGGCCGAAGAGATCGAGACGCCCGGCGAAGGTCAAGTGCGGGCGCTGCTCACCTACGCCGGCAATCCCGTCCTCTCCACTCCCAACGGCCGGCGGCTGTCCGCCGCGCTGGAGAAGCTGGAGTTCATGGTTTCGATCGACCTCTACGTGAACGAGACGACGCGACACGCCGACGTGATTCTGCCCTCGGCCGGCGCGCTGGCCCACGATCACTACGACCTGATGTTCTCGCAGTACGCCGTGAAGAACGTCGCACGCTGGTCGCCGGCTGTGTTGCCCAAGGCGCCGGAAGAAAAGCACGACTGGCAGATCATTCTGGACCTGATCTATCGGCTGGGTGGCGGGCCGATGGGCAACGCCGCGCTCGACCGGCTCTATCGCTGGGGCCGCTTCGTCGGCATGCGCTGGACTCCGGACAAGGCGATCGACTTGCTGCTGCGCGTCGGACCCTACGGCGACCGCTTCCTCCCCTGGAAACGCGGGCTGAACCTGAAGCGCGTGAAGCAGGCCGAACACGGCATCGACCTCGGCCCGCTGGAACCCGGCATCGCGCGGCGCGTGTTGCACCGCGACGGTAAAGTGTGGCTCGACCCGCCGCCGCTGGTTGCCGCCATCGACGCGCTCGATGCGGAGCTCGACCAGCCCGTTGAAGACAATGCCCTACAACTCATCGGTCGCCGCGAGCTGCGATCCTGCAACTCGTGGATGCACAATATCCCTTCACTCGTGAGCGGCAAGCCCCGCTGCGTGCTGTACGTGCATCCCGAGGACGCACAGCGCGCCGGCGTCCGCGACGGCGACGAGGCATTGCTTGAAAGCCGCACCCACACTGGCCGCGTGCCGGTGCACGTGACCGACGACGTTCGCGAAGGCGTCGTCAGCCTGCCCCACGGCTGGGGCCACGCCGAAGTCGCCCCCTGGCAAACCACCGCCGGCAACCACCCCGGCGTCTCCATGAACGACTGGACCGACGACCAACAAGTCGAGATGGTCGTGGGGCAGTCGATCCTGAATGGCGTGAAGGTGAAGTTGCGGGCGGTGGAGGCGTTGCCGACCAACGGTGAAGCGGTTCAGGCGACGGCTGTGAAGGCAATCTAACTGCAACTGCTGCACTCAGCTTGAAGGCGTTTCTCATTCTGCCGGCGTGCGCGGTGTGCTAGATCCACTATGCGATGATGACAACAATGCAACAAGATGCTCAGCTCGACGAACTGGCCGACGAACATCGCCAGTGGCTTGGGCAGTTCGCAGACCAACACTCCCAGAATTGGGAGAAGCTCTATCGTGCTGATTACGAAGCGGCAATGGCCGAGGCTAGTACTCGTCGAATGCTGCAACGGCACAAAGTGCGTGTCGAGCCGAATGGGGAATCGACTCCTGACGGTTTCGCGCCTGATTTCCTGTGTACCGTCGAAGAGAATCAGTTCATCGTTGAAGTCACATGCGTGTCGATCGCGACTGCTCAGCAGAAAACTGGTGTTGAATCCGAAGCATGCGGATTCTTGACGATCAGCGCGACCGGCATGATCGAAGCCATCTTTAACAAAGTCAAAACGAAAGCCGCACAATGCGGTGGCCTGAAGCTGCCGGCGCTCGTTGCCGTCGGTACGTTTCACTACCACGGGGCACGCTATAGCGTCCGCAAACCGTGGGTGAACATGGTGCTCGCCGGAAAGACGAGTATGACGTGGAATCTCGACACGCACACAGGACTCCAAGTCGGCGAGACGTACAATTCGACGCGGCTCGAGGCGGCTGCATTCCTTCGACCCCGGGGCGACTCAGGAGCTGGTATTGCTCGATCTTCGATCTCGGGACTGCTGATTTGCGATTTCTGCGCGCTGTCCGCACGAGCCATCGGCGTGCTGCACCCAACTCCTGCACGCGGATTCGATCCAAGTCTACTGCCCGGCATCGAGTTCGGAATCGTTGATTCCAACTCTAGTAACGGGGAGCTAGACGTCAAATGGCCCACCGCGACGGACGCCAGTTAGCAGTTGAGCGTCTAGGAATTCTAGTCGGAGACTCCCGTCAGGCGCCGTCTGTGGCCGTGCTCTTGCGAATTGGAAACATGCTATGCGATCGATCGCTGTCGGTACTGCTCTAGTCGCACTCGTAGTCACACTTGCCTGTGCCTTCTCGGTCACTCCCTCCCACGCCGCCGAACGCCCGAACTTCTTGTTCATTCTCACGGACGATCAGGAGCAGGCGTCGTTGGGGGCGTATGGGAATACGGTGTGTGCGACGCCGAATATCGATCGGTTGGCGCGGGAGGGGATGCGGTTTCGGGATGCGCATCATATGGGGTCGTGGTCGGGGGCCGTCTGTCGGCCATCGCGGACGATGATTATGACCGGCCGCAGCGTGTGGCGGATTCCCGGCGCCGAGCGCAACACCGGCGGCGATCCGCTCGATGCGAAAGTGGTGGCCGAGCAGAGCATGGCGGCGCTGTTCAATGCGGCGGGCTACGACACATTT
>CALKYM010000045.1 GCA_938003525.1 uncultured Planctomycetales bacterium
CGGTAGCCGCCCGGTTTGCCGATCGCCGTCAGACGACGCGCGGCGCGCCGGATCGGATCACTCCGTCCCGTTTTGTTGGCGTTGTCAGTGCTGAGCACGCGGGGTGCGGTGAACTAGGCGCGCGTCGATCATCGTCCACCTGGCAACGACAGGACTTTCCTGCCGGCCGCTTTGACGTTCCGGTCGACGACCGCAGCGAACCACTGCGGCCGTCAGCCGCTAGCACACCCGAGGCCCCTGGCTCGTCAACCAGATGCCCACGTGTCGCACTAGCAACATCCAACTGCACTGCATTGTACGAGCAGGGTGGCTTTTTTCATAATTCGTAGCGGGCACGTTTTCTGTCGAGTGCGCGCCGATGTAGTGCACCCAACGTTTCACAGTCGCTGACATGAACGAATCGCTTCAGTTCAGCGTTGCGAAGATTCTTGCCCTGCCCGTGGTGTACGCGCTCGCGCTGCCGTTCTGGAATGTGACCGCAGCGCACGGCATCGCGGCAACAGTTAGTGCGACAGCGTTGAGCGGTGCAATCTTGCTCTCGAAGCGCCGCGACCATGTGGCGTTGACGCTGAAGTTCGTGTTGTCGATTGGTTGTGCACTTTTAGCCGGTTTACTCGCGGCGGCGATACTCGATCCGCGTTCAGATCACCCCTTGGCACTCGCGTACCTCGCCGTGGTTTTGGGAGGAGTCGGCGGCTGGCACCTCGCGCGATACCTTACACGGCCCCAATCGAAGATGGCTCGTGCCGGCGAGCGATGAGGGGAACTCACGGCGGAAGGAAACATTGTCACTGCTGCGCTTTGCCGCACCGGTGGCACTTTCCGGCGGCGCGTGACGCGGGGTAGCATGGCTGAGAAGGGGCGATGTTCGAGCCTCTGGTTAGCCATGCCATCAACACCGCGCGTCGCTTCGGTTGCCACCATGACCACTCCTGAAAACTTCGCCGGTTTGCGGGTGGCGGCTTTTGAGAGTCGGCGGGCTGCGGAGATGGCGCGGCTGATTGAGCGGCACGGGGGCGTGGCGCAGGTCAGTCCGTCGATGCGCGAGGTGCCGCTGGACGACCATCCTGAGACCCTTGAGTTTCTCGACAAACTGCTCGCCGGTGCGGTGGACTTGCTGGTGCTGATGACCGGCGTGGGCACGCGGCAGTTGGCGGCCATCGCCCAGCAGCACGATCAGCGCGAGGCGTTTGTCGAGGCACTGCAGAAGACGCGGACTATCGCCCGGGGGCCGAAACCGGTGGCGGCGCTCAAGGAACTCGGCCTGTCGCCGACGTATCGGGTGCCCGAGCCCAACACCTGGCGGGAGTTGCTGGCGACGCTCGACGCACAACTACCGCTGGAAGGACTGCACGTGGCCGTACAGGAGTACGGCGCGCCAAATCCCGAGCTCGTCTCAGGGCTGATGGCCCGCGGCGCGCGAGTGCGGCGGGTCGAGGTTTATCGCTGGGATCTCCCGCTGGACCGCATGCCACTGGAGGAGAACGTCGACCGCCTGATTGCCGGTGAGATCGACGTGGCGCTGTTCACCTCCAGCCAACAGGTGATCAACCTGCTGCAGGTCGCGGCGAAATCGGGAAAAGATGTCGCGCTGCGGAGAGCACTGGACCATGTCGTCGTCGGCTCGATTGGTCCCACGACGTCGGAAACGTTGCGCGGACAAGGATTGCCCGTCGATTTCGAGCCCGACCATCCGAAGATGGGACACCTCGTCGCCACGGCCGCGCGGTGCAGCGGGGCTTTCCGCGCGCGGAAAGAAGAGGTGCGCACCAGGCTCGAAGCGCTGAGCGCACCGCGACCTGATCCGAGCGACGCTCCCTGGCACGACAGTCTGTTCCTCCGCGCGTGTCGCCGTGAGCCTACTGAACGAACGCCCATCTGGTTGATGCGGCAAGCCGGGCGGTACATGCAGGAGTACCGCGAGATTCGCGCCCAGACGACGTTCCTCGAACTGTGCAAGAACCCGGCGCTGTGTGCGGAAGTGATGCTGATGGCGGTGGACCGCTTAGGCGTCGACGCGGCGATTATCTTTTCCGACCTGCTGCCGATTCTCGAGCCGATGGGACTGGAGCTGGAGTTCGCGCAGGGCGAAGGGCCGGTGATTCACAATCCGGTCCGCGAAGCGGAGGACCTGCAGCGCGTGGTCGAGCTGGACAGTCTCGATGCGCTCGACTTCGTGATGGAAACCGTCCGCGCAACCCGGGCCGGGCTTGCGCCGCAATTGCCGCTAATCGGCTTCGCCGGAGCGCCGTTCACGCTGGCCAGCTACGCCATCGAGGGCGGTGCCAGCCGCGCGTTTCTGCACACCAAGACGCTGATGTATCGCTCGCCAGATACGTGGAACGAACTGCTGGGGAGACTGAGCCGCTCGATCGCGCGGTATCTCACCGCGCAAATCGCCGCCGGCGTGCAAGCCGTGCAGTTGTTCGATAGCTGGGTCGGGTGTCTGGCGCCCGACGACTATCGGCGGTACGTGCTACCACACACGAAGGCGGTGATCGATGCACTGCCGGACGACGTGCCGGTGATTCATTTTGCCACCGGCAACCCGTCGCTGTTGCCGCTTATGGCTGAAGCCGGTGGTCATGTGATGGGGATCGACTGGCGCGTCGAGTTGGACGAGGCCTGGCGGCAGGTCGGCTACGATCGCGCCGTGCAAGGCAACCTCGACCCGCTCGTTTTATTGGCCGATGAAAAGCAGATTCGCCGACAGGCCCGTCGTATTCTGCAACAGGCGGGCGGTCGTCCCGGACACATCTTCAATCTCGGGCACGGCGTACTGCCGCAGACTCCCGTCGCCAGCGCGGTCGCTCTGGTCGAGGCGGTCCGCGAGCTGAGCTCTGTGTCGGCGGCGAAATGAGGTCGCGGATGTCGAGTCCGGCGGATGCCGAAGGGGACCGCGACCACAGCCGCACTCCACGTCGGGTGGCGGTAATCGGCGCCGGTATTAGCGGTCTGGCGGCCGCCTTTCGGCTCCGCGAATTGGAACCCGAGACCGACATCGTTGTGCTCGACCGCCGCCATCAACCGGGCGGCGTGCTGGAGACCTCGCATCGCGATGGCTTCTGCCTGGAGCATGGCGCTGACAACTTCATCACGAACGTGCCGTGGGCGGTCGATCTTTGTGAGCGTTTGGGGATTGCCGGTGACTTGATGGAGACGGACGCGGCGCGGCGGCGAACTTTTGTCGTGCACCGCGGTCGTTTGGAACCGGTGCCCGACGGCTTCATGCTGCTGGCGCCGGCGCGGCTGGGGCCCCTGTTGCGCACGCGGCTGTTGAGCCCCTGGGGCAAGTTGCGGCTGGCCGCCGAGTACTTCATGCCGCGACGTGCGGTCGGTGGCGGTGACGAGAGCCTGGCCTCGTTCGCGCGGCGTCGACTGGGCCGCGAGGTCTTCGAGCGGATCGTACAGCCGCTGGTGGCAGGCATCTACACGGCCGATGCCGAGCAACTCAGTCTCCGCGCAACGCTCCCGCGGTTTATGGATATGGAACGCGAGCATCGCAGCCTGATCCGCGCCGCCCGTCGCGAGTCGCGTGAGAGCGAGTCCGCCAAGAATTCCAGTGGCGCGCGCTACGGGCTGTTCACGACGCCGCGCGGCGGTCTGCAAGCGATGATCGCGGCGCTGGTCGACCAACTTCCGGCGAAGTCGCTGCAGTTGAGCCGCAGCGTGAGCAAGATCTCTCGCGAAGGCGATGCGCGTTGGCGCGTGACGCATGTCGCGGATGATGACACGAACGGCACGGCCGAGAGCTTCGACTGCGACGCGGTGATCGTCACGACTCCTGCGCCGGTCGCAGCGACGTTGTTGGAGGCCGTCGATGCGCAGCTCGCTGAAGGGCTGCGGACGATTCCCTACGCCGGCAGCGTCGTCGTGCTGGCTGGCTATCGACGCGAACAGATCACCCATCCGCTGGACGGCTTCGGCTTTGTCGTGCCCGAGCGCGAAGGGCGCGACATCCTGGCGTGCAGTTTCAGCAGCGTGAAGTATCCCGGGCGGGCGCCCGAAGGTTGCGAATTGCTCCGCGTCTTCCTGGGTGGCGCGGGGCGTCCTGAATTCGTGGAGATGGACGAAGCTAAGATCCGCCAGGTTGTCGACCGCGAACTGGGCGAACTACTGGGAGTCCGCGGCGAACCGGTCGTGTGGCAGGTGGCCCGTTATCCGGGCAGCATGCCGCAGTATCACCTGGGACATCTCGATCGCGTGGGCGACATCGAGCGGCGCGTGGCAGAGATCAAACAGTTGGAACTTGCTGGCAACGCCTATCACGGTGTGGGCATTCCCAATTGCATTCGCAGCGGCGAGCTGGCGGCCGAGCGACTGTTGGGGCGGGCGGAGAGTCGGCAGACATCTGCAGCCGTGCGGAGTGTCGCGACTTGAGTTGCCACGCGGCGATCAGGAGACGTGCGGCCCGTCGTGCGGATTCGGGTCGGTCGCGCGCGGATAGTGGTGTTGCATGTCGGCCGCTGCCAGTCGGCCGCGGTTGAGGCAGTCAATCACCTGCCGCAGTCGGCCCAGGTTGCGACGATTGAAGCGAAACACCAGCCGCGGGAGTTCCGCCAGGTCGGGTTCGTCGCGCTCTTCGTGGAGCGCTTCGCGGACTGCAAAGTCGCCGCCGGTGAGGATGTCCCGGAAATAGCAGTTCAGCCCTGCGAGCAGTTCGTCGCCGGGGCGCGACTGCATGCGAAACACGAGCTTGTCGCGGACATAGCGCATGCTGTGATAGACGCGGTAAAAGTTGCGAATCTCTTCGACGGCCTCATCGACCGAGTCGGTGATTTTGTAGAGCGAGAGGTCTTCGGCGGAGATCATGCCGCCGTCGAGCAGTTCCCCGAGCACGAAGTCTTGAAAGCGCTGCCAGAAAGTGCCGCCGGGGGCATCGAGCAGGACGACCGGAACCATGTCGCGCTTGCCGGTCTGCAGCAGCGTGAGCACTTCCAGCCCTTCGTCGAGCGTACCGAATCCGCCCGGCAACAGGCAGACGGCATTGCACTCCTTCACGAACATCAGCTTGCGGGTGAAGAAGTACTTCATGTGCACGAGCTTGGGATCGCCCGCGATGACGGGGTTGG
>CALKYM010000046.1 GCA_938003525.1 uncultured Planctomycetales bacterium
TTCTTCACCAGGCGGCCGTCGGCGGTCGATTCGGCGTAGGCCTTTTGCCACTCGGGATCGGCCAGAAAGGCGGCGAAAGCCGAATCGCGGGCTTCGCGGCTGGGGGCCGCGATGATGTAGACCAGCGTATTGCCGGCTTCGTCACCGTCCATCGGCGTCCAGTAGGCGACGTTCTCGAGCCCGTGCTTCTCGAACAGCCGCATCGTGTGATCGCGGAAGCGGGCGTGCAGCGCGTCGAGCTTGCCGTCGTTGGTGGTATAGGTCCGCATCTCGTAGACCATCGAGCCCGAGTCCGCGTCGTCGGCCTGACTGCTGACGGTGACCAGGGCGGTCACGCTGAGCAAAGCAACCACGGTAGTGACGACCAACCAACCGATGCGGCGCGACGAACGAAGCGACATGGGGAGTCTCCTCAAATCAGCGGGGTGAACTTCTAGGCGCGAAGCGTCACCCTACCATAGCCGATGCCGCGCGCGATTGCTGCTCCGCCGGTCGGCCGGCGACGGCCCCTGCCCCGCGCTTCGGCGACCGTCGCTCAAGGTCGCGCGGCGCGAATGGCGTCGAGGTTCTGCTGCGCGGCGGCGAAACCGGGACGCAGGCGGAGAGCCGTGGCAAAAGAGTCAGCCGCCTGCTGCCAGCGCCCCCGCTGCAAGAGCACCACGCCGTGGCTGTTGTGCAGGTCGGCATCATCGGGACAGATGGCCAGTCCCCGCGCGAGGCGGTCGCCCGCCGTGTCGAGTTGGCCGGCATCGAAGTACCAAAGCCCGAGATTGTTGTGGGCGGCTGCCAACCAGGGATCGAGTTCGACCGCCTGCTGAAAGGCCCGCAGCGCGGCCTCGCGATCGTCGGCCAAGCGCAACGTCTCGCCGAGATTGTTGTGAACGCCGGCCGCATCGGGGCGGATGGTCAGCGCCGTCTGAAACGCCTCCTGTGCCTGGGCCAATTTGCCCTGCGCTGTGAACACGCGTCCGAGACCATCGTAGGCCGCCACGAGTCTCGGTTGTAGATCGATGGCCGTGCGGAACGCCGCGGCCGCTTCTTCCGCGCGGCCGCCGCGCAGCAACACTTCTCCCCAGGTCACGTAGCCGGTCGGGCGCGCGGGCGCGAGATCGACCGCCTGGGCGAAGGCATCGATGGCAGCATCGGGTTCGCCACGACTCAATAAGACCTCGCCACGCACGCCGTGGAGCAGGACGCTCTGAGGATGGATCCGCAAGCCATGCGCGACCAGCGTCGAGCTATCTCGCCAGTGCTGCCCTTGTCGCGCGCT
>CALKYM010000047.1 GCA_938003525.1 uncultured Planctomycetales bacterium
ACGCCCGCGCGTAACATCTGCCGGGCAGATCGCGCTAAGCCCTTCAGACGAGGATGCGTCAAACGAGGAAACGGGTGCAGTGCAGGGCTCAATCATGTTCACCAGCAGCAATTCGACATGGGTCGGGCAACCGACCTTGGCAAGCGAGACAAACACAAGGGACGGCGGCATGGCCAGAAACCGAGGCTGCCGCGTGACGGAGGGTTTCATCATGCGTTTGGCAATCACTCTGGCAGCAGTCATGTGGTCACTGGTCGCCATCCGAGCGGCGCACGGAGCGGAGGCCACTTCGGTCGAGACCTTCCGCGTCGAGGCGACGTTCGAAACGCTCACCGACTGGTTCGACGCCAATCGGCCGCAGGTCTATGAAACCTCGAACTGCGAAATCCTGGAGGATCTCGGCGATCTCGAATTCCGCGTGAAGTCGACCACTCCGCTGGGAGCCTGCATCTACCTGGTTAAAGAGACGCAGGTCGACAGCCCCGGCCAGCGGGTTTACGAGATTCGGCTGATTCGCAACATCAAAGGACGAATCGTCGCGCAGAGCACCGACATCCAAGTGACCGATCGCGGCGATTACTGCGAAGTGGAAATGACGCTGGCCGTGACATTCAAACACCTGCTGGCCAGCAACGGGCGGGTCCGCAAGCTGACCGACGCCTCGGTGACCGCGACGGGTCAGTTGCTCGCAAACACGTTTCGCCGCTAAGCCATAGGAGGTCGGCGCGGCGTTCAACCGAACGATCAACTCAGTCTACGCAGCACCAGCGGCGGTCGAACTTCGGCCGCCGCTCTTTTTGTGCGCGTCACTCAAGATGCAGGCGGACACCAAGTTCGCGGAGTGCCTCGAGTTGCCCGGAGGTTGCCTCTTCGCTCAAGGGATTGCCCGTCAGGTAGAGTCGCAGATAGGGTGCGAAACGCTTCTCGCCTTCGGCGTCCCCCCGGGCCCAGTCGACTAGCGGAGCGACGTCGACGATCTTGTTCCGCTCCAGCCGCAGGATGCGAAGCTCTGTCTGCGAGGTGACCGGCGCGACGTCTTCGATCGCGTTGTCGTTGAGCGCGAGGACGCCCAACCGCGAGAGCCTGTTGAGACCCTCGATCGACGCGAGCTGGTTGTGCCCGAGATCGAGCGACGCGAGCTTTTCCAAACCGGTAAGCGGCCCCGGGTCAGAGACTTGGTTGTGTGCCGCGTAGAGCGCCGAGAGGTGCGTCATCCCGGCCAGGGGCTCTACGCTTTCGATCGCATTGTTTTCCAGGTTCAAGTACTGCAAGTGCGGAACTTCGGCCAGCGGCGCAATGTCGTGTAGTTTGTTCTGCGAAACATCGAGCCACTGCAAGAGCTTCATGCCCGCCAGCGGACTCAGGTCGCTAATGGTATTGTTCGCCAAGTTCAACTGGGCGAGTTCCGGGCAGCGTTCCAAGCCGGTGAGATCGGTGATTTCGCGATTCGAAGCATCGAGGATGTGGACCTTGCGGAGATCCTCGTCGGTGAGCGGCTCGTCTGCGGGCTTGAACTTCAGTGCGTCGGCCCGAATGGCCGCTTCGAGATTCGCATCGGGAAAAATGTCGTCGGCCTGTGCCAAAGCGGAAAGCGCGAACGGCAGAACGCACCAAACAATCAAAACGAAATGACGATTCAAGACAGTAGGGCGTATTTCAAAGCCGAGTTTGGGTGCCACTGCTGGCTTGTCCAGCAGTGGACATCGGAAAAGGGGCACTGCTGGACAAGCCAGCAGTGGCACCCGAGGTCGACCGAGTGAGGTATTGAAATGTGCACGAGTCACTTGAGTTTTCTCCCGTGAAAGCCGGCACCGGTGATCGACCCGGTGCTGTATCTCTTGTTGATTTTCAAGCTTGAACGCTGCCCGGTCGCTCGTCAACTTTCGATGTTCGCGAGGCTGCTGACACTTTAAGCTCGGAAGGCGGCGTAGACCCCGAAGGAGTTCACTGCAGATAGCGCGAGCACGATGATTCCCGTCATCACCAGCCACCAGCGCCCGCGGGCTGCCAGCGTCGTCGCGATCGTCAACAAGAAGATCGTCGTGGTGGCCATGGCGACGATTTCGAGTGTCTCATTCACGCCATGGAACAGATAGGCACCCGGTATCAGGCCGGGCAGCAGAGGCCACAAACCAATCCAGTGCCATTCGTAGTCGCTCCAGGGACGGCCGCCCAGCAACCAGGCGTAGGGCAAATAGGCACCGGCGACAATTACCCCCGTCGTCACCGCCATGCGCCGCGTAGCAAAACTCGCAACGATAACGATGGTCAACAATACTGCGGCCGAGCCAGCGTGCCAGTGCCGCCAGTCGAACAGCGTCATCGCGATCGCCGCGCCGGTGAAGGCGATGAGCAGGCGACGGAGACTGAACTGAGAGTCTGTCATACGACGATGGAATTGTCGTCCGTGAACAAGTGGCCGCGCGCGACGGAATGGGCGGCGCGCCACCGTTGTGACGGGACGTGACATCTAAGTATCACGCGACACATGGCAGCAGACCATATGCATATCCGGCACCTTGACGCCGTGAGATCAGCGTCGGAAACTCAGTGACGCTCTGAATGACGGCTCGCCCCGCACAGTCATTCGCCGGTCAAATCTTTCAACGACAACGTCTAACTCAATTCCATGTACGACTTCGCCATTATCGGGTCGGGGGTTTCGGGCGCGCGGATCGCTTATGAGCTGACCGTGGGTGGGGCGAAGTGCGTGATGATCGAGGCGGGTCGGGCTTTCGATCGGCACAACTATCCGGCGGACGAACTCGGCTCGTCGACGCAAATGTTCTGGGGCGGCGGCATCGAAATCAGCCGCGATGGCCGGCTCGGTTTTCTGCGCGGCAAGTGCCTGGGCGGCACATCGGTCGTGAATCAGGCCGATCTCGACCGCTTCGACGATCTGGCGTGGGACGACTGGCGAGACCGGACCGGCATCGACTACTTCAATACGGCCGAAATGGTCCCGATTTACGATCACGTCGACCAGCGGGTCGTCTCCGGCGAGATTCCTCGGCAACATTACAATCGCAACGCCGAACTGTTCATCAAAGCGTTCGAGCGGCGCGGCTACGAGTGGCAGCCGATCAACCGCGCCCAGAGCGACTGCCGGCACGAACACGGTTCGGACTGCATCGTCTGCCTCGGCGGATGTCCGCGCGATGCCAAACAGAGCGCGGTCGTGACCGTCATCCCCGCGGCCGTCAAACAGGGATTGGCCGTCGAGACCGAGTTCGAAGTCGACCAGCTCGACGACTCTGGCGAGAACGTGACGGTGCGCGGGATGCAGCGGGGCGACCGTCGTGAGCTCTCCGCCCGGCGAGCCGTGTTGGCGTGCGGGACCTTCGGCAACACGCAACTGTTGGCCCGCAGCAACGGCTTCGCGCGGCGGCTGCCCGCGCTGGGACGCTCGTTCTCGTGTCATCCTCAAGTGATGACCTACGGCGTGCACGACGAGCCGGTCGACGCACACAAGGGTCCGCTGCAATCGGTGCAGGCCCACGATGACGGACTGCGGCGCGAGGGCCTGAAGCTGGAAAACGTCTACGCTCCGCCCATCGCCACGGCCATGTTGTTGCCCGGCGTGGGCCAAGTGCATCTCCACGAGATGCGCAAGTACCGGCACCTGGCCTGCGTCGAGGTCGCGATTCGCGACGACAACGCGGGACAGATCAACGTCGACCGCCGCGGCAAGGTCGTGCCCGCCAAACCGCTGACCGACGCCGACCGCGGCAAGATCCGCCGCGGACTGGCCGTGGCCGAGGAACTTCACGCTTCGGTCGGCGCTCGGGAAGTGATTCGCTGCGAGCAGCCGTTCGGCCTGCACTTGATGGGCGGTTGCCCCATCGGTATTGATCCGGCGACGAGCGTCGTCGACCCGGGCTTTCGCGTACACGGCCATCCCAAATTGTTCGCGGCCGACTCAAGCATTTTCCCCTCGGCGCCGGGCATCAATCCCTCGTACACGATCATGGCCCTGAGCACCAAAGCCAGCCAGGTGATGCTCGGGGAGTTTGAGGTGTAAACATGTCCGGCACTCGTCATCTCAATGCATCGCAATATCGCGGGCTGGAAAAGCTCGGCGATGCGTATGCCCCGGGGGATGGCGAGTGGCCTTCGTTTTCGGCTTTGGGATGTGCCGAGCACGTGGACGACGTGCTCGATTATCTGCCGGCGGCCGATCGCGATTCGTTGAAGATGCTGTTGTCGCTGTGCAGGTGGACGCCGCAGTTCAAGCTCCGCTGGCTGGCGCGGCTGTTGGAATTTGCGCCCGGCGCGCCGCCGCCCGTCGGCGGACTGATGCGGTTGTTGCGGATGGGCATCAAGGGTGTCGTCGTCACCCTCTACTACTCCGGCCGCAAGGGCAGCCACTACAGCGGCCGCACGCCGTTGGAGTTGCTCGGCTACGACGTGAGCGTCTACGCCGGCGACATGGACGGTGAATCTGCGGATGCCCCTGACGAAACATCAGACACCGCCGCGCACCGATCGCAATAGTTCCGTTCCGCCCGTTCGGCATGAATCGCACGAGACGGCCGCTTCTCACAGAAACGCCTGGCCGAGTCCGCGATACGTCGGCACGCGGTCGATGATCTTGCCGCCCGCGACGAGCAAGTATTCGCGGAAGTGCTCGGCCAACTCGCCGGCTTTGGCGTGGCGGAACAAGACGGGATCGCCCGGTTGAAGCCGGCGGCCATCGGTCTCTGAGCCCGCGCCGGTCAGCTCCAGCGGGGTTTGCACTTCGCCGCAGCCTTCGGTCGAAACGAGCTTCAGCCCCGCAGGCAGGTACGGCCGGGGGACTTTGTCCCAGCCGGGTGAGCCCGAGGCGATGAAGCCGCCGCCGGCGCAGGTGATGAATTGCTCGTCGGAACTGCGGGTCCTTTGCAGGGCAAAGAAACAGGCCGGCTCCAGGCGGATGTTGGAGTAATAATCGAACAGGTGTGAGCAGAGAAAGCCCGAGCCGACGGTGAGCTCGGTCAGCCAGGGTTCGGCCACGGCGAGGTTGACGCTGCCGGTGCCGCCGCCGTTGAACAGTTCCAGTTCGTAGCCTGCCGCGTAAATCTTCTCAGCGAGTTGCTGGCGGAGGCGAGCGACAGCGCGCATCGAGCGACGGCGGATAAATCGGGCGACCGGGTTGAGCGCCTTCTGAAACGGATTGCGATCTCCAAGCCCCGCCACCTGCGCCTCGTAGCCCATCAAGCCTACGACGCGAACACCCGGTAGATCCAATGCACGCCGATAGAGCTCAAGCACTTGGTCGACCGTTCGCAGCGGTGAGCGACGCACACCCAAATGCACGCGGCCGCCGAAGGGACGTAGCGACATGTCGACGTCGAGTACAACCAGCAGCGGCTTGTCAGCTCCCACATTGGCGGCCGAGAGCCGCTCGAGTTGCTCGACCGCATCGAGCACCAGCCGCACGGTGCGGCCCGAGTCGGTCATGGTGCGGAGCAACTGCAGGTCGCTGTCCTGGACGCTGGGATAGGCGACGAGCAGATCGTCGAATCCCTGTTCGGCGAGGAACGCGGCTTCCTCGACGGCGTAGCACATCAGTCCCGCGTAAGGCGGGCCGTAGTCGAGCACGCGACGAATGAGGGCCGGCACGCGGATCGACTTGGTGGCAATCCGTAGCGTGTGTCCGTGACCGCCTTGCCGCAGGACCTCGGCCACTTGCGCGACATTGCGATCGAAGGCTTCAAGATCGACGACGGCTGCTGGCAGGCGCTCCGCTGCGAGGATCTCGCGCCACGTTTCGTACGTCAGCGGTGCCGATGTCGGCGCGGCTTGAGGCTTAGCGACGTGGTCTTCGTCTGCGACCCGGGGTGGCGACTTGGAAGACACCACAAACTAGCCCCGCAGGCTCGCCAGCACGACGCTACCCAGACGCCCCAACGACGGCTTCTGGCACAGCCGCACCACGCGCCGCGTGACCCGATCGGCGTTGGTCGAAGTGGGAAACCAGACCGGCTTGGGGAAGACGGTAAACGGACCTTCGAGCACCGACTTCAGGGGCCGATCGAGCATGTAGGTGTTGTGCACCGAGCCGATGCCGCTCACGGGATCGTGGATCGTCGCGCCGGGATAGCCACCCCAGGGCGGTGAGATCATGCCGTAGGAGAGCGCGCACCAGTGGTTGATGCCGATCGTGCCGTACCGCAACTCGGAGATGAACCGTTCGAAAGCTGCCGCGTTCTGCGCGTCCTTGCGAAAGCTGGGATGCACCAGCACCGACGCGCCCAGCGTGCCGAACAGTCGGTCGTTGGCGAACTGTGCGGCCCGCTGGAGATAGTCGTGCGCGTCGGAGCCGGCCAGCGACGTGCTCGTGGTCACACAAACGAACGACTCTTCATCGAAATAGAGCGAGTCCTCTTCGGGGTTTACGTCTCGCTTCAGCGTCCACGGCAGCGTGCCAGCCGGGCAGCCTTGCGGCTCTTCGCCGGTGAAGCGGCGGAAGCGATCTTCGGCTCCCGGGTAATACGCCTTGCGCGGTGGGGCAGCGTCCAGCACCTGCTGGACGTAGTCGAGATATTGATCGCGCTGCGGCCAGCCCTGCCAGGTGACGATGACTTTGGTGGCCACGCAGTTGAACGAGCAGTTGTTGAGAATCGAGACGGCCGTGTTCTCGGCCTGATAACGAAGCTGCTTGTCGGTGAATTGGCCCGGTACGACGATCCAGGGGGTGACGTTTCCCAGTTCGCTGCTGATCGGCTTCTTCAACAACGGGTCGTTTTCGGCCATGCGGCGATCGCGATCCGGTCCGGGAGGCCCCCACACGATGGTGTTGTGCGAATGGACGCTGCCGGTGATGTGGACCTCGTCGACCAGATCGTGCTGCGTGGCGTACGCTCCTTCTTCCGCGCCGCCGTAAATGATTCGCAGAAAGCCGGCGTCGATCAGACTCGCGAAGGCCCGCTCGAAGATCGGTCCGACGTACTCGTTAACCGGATTCATCTTCAAGAGAACGACTTTGCCCTCCTGAAAGATCATGGTGAACGCGTCGGTGGCGGGAATGCTCGACACATTGCCGGCGCCGAGCACGAGCGTGATGCCTTCGGTCTGGCGGCCGTTGCGATAGTAGGCCGCCATGTTCTGCGGCAGGTTGTCGCGCGTCACGCCGTCCTGCATCCACACCTGCGCGCGAAAGCCGGAGAACGCCAGCGCGTCGTAGAGGCCCTTGGTGGGCATGACGGGCACGCGAAGCCGACCGTCAGGGCCTTCGAGGGGGCGCTGCGGCAGTTGCGGGACACCGTACTGCTCGACTTCGGCCAGCGAGCGCATGATGAGCCGCAGGTAGCGGGCCGTGGCCATCACACCGTTGGAGACGTCTTCGGAACCGACCGTCGTATGCGGTTCGATGCCTTTGGCGCGGCAGGCCGCGTTGACCCAATCATCAGTGGCTGCCACGGTGCCCTCGAGACAGGCTGCCGCGAGCTGGCGGAGTTGTGCAATCGGAGTCGTGCGGAGCTTGGCTTTGCCCTGGGCCAACTCATCGAGCGCGCGATCGATCTGTTCGTGCCCAGTGACGTGGCTACTCTCACTGCGGTACCAAACCGCCGGTGCCGTCGTGCTCATGATCGCTTGCTCCCGTCGAAAACGTTGGCCGCGCGGCAAGACCGCCGGCCGCGACAACTCGCCGAAACCCCTTTGGCCACCCCAACAACGGACGATTGTCGGGCGGTCAGCGCCGGGCGTCAAGCAAGGGCCGGAACCGTTTGTGCACGTAGTGTCCTCAATGGTTCCGATCGCGAGCGCTCGACACGGAGCCGGTGACGGCTATGTTCGGCAACGCCGGCATCGCGTCGTACGAAAAAGTTGGCCTGCTGCTCGAAGGAACTGTATCGATGTCCGACACGTTTCGCGCCGTTGCTGCATCGACCTGGGTGATCGCTTCGTGCGTCTCTGGCGCGACGGCGAGCGATCGAACCCCCGGTGAGCAACTACAGGCACTTTTCGAAGATGCCTGGGAACAGCGGCTTGTTGAGAACCCGTTGTTCGCGACGAGCATGGGGGACCGGCGTTTTAACCATCTATTGCCCGACGAATCGCTGGCGGCGTACGAGCAAAGCAATGAGCGATCGCGGGAGCTTCTCGCGCGGCTGGAGGCGATCGCCCGCGATGATTTGACGCCGGCGGAGCGGACGAACTACGACATCTTTGGCCGGCTGCTCCGCGAGAGGCTCGCCGAGCACGGCTTCGGCATGCACTTGATGCCGATCACCAATCGCTGGGGATTCCATATCGAGTTTCCCGAGCTACCGCTCAATGTGCCACTGCGCACGGCTGAAGACTTCGAAGACTACATCGCGCGACTCGCGGCGTTTCGTACGTATGCGGCGCAGCACATGGAGAGGATGCGGGCCGGCATCGAGCGTGGGCTGGTGCTGCCGGATGTTGTTCTCCGCGACTACGAGCGGCCGATTGCCGCGCAGATCGTGGAAGATGCTAAGGACAGCCGGCTGTTCGAACCGTTTCGCGACATGCCGGAGACGATTGACGCAGCGGACGCCGACAGATTGGCCGACGCGGCGCGCGAGACCATCACTGATTCGGTCCTGCCCGGCTATCGCGACTTCCTGACGTTCATGCGCGACGAGTATGTGCCGGCCTTGCGGGGCACGATCGCAGCTTCGGCCCTGCCGCAAGGTCGCGACTTCTACCGGCATCGCGTGCGACGCTACACGACGCTCGACTTGACTCCCGACGAGGTCCACGAGCGTGGCCTGGCGGAAGTCGAGCGGATCCGGGGCGAGATGTTGGAGGTGATTCGCGATACCGGTTTCGAGGGCGACTTTGCGGCCTTCGTCGAGTTCCTCCGCACGGACCCGCAGTTCTACGTCGAGACGCCCGAGGCGCTATTGCAAGAGGTGAGCTTCGTCCTCAAGAAGATGGACGGGCAGTTGCCTTCGCTGTTCGGCACGTTGCCACGCATGCCCTATGGCATTCGCGAGGTGCCCGAGTACATCGCGCCGCAAACCACCACGGCGTATTATCAAGGTCCCTCGGGCGACGGCACGCGGGCGGGTTTCTACTACGTGAACACGTACGATCTGCCTTCGCGACCGTTGTTCGAGGTCGAAGCATTAAGCCTGCACGAAGCAGTTCCGGGGCATCACCTGCAGATTGCCTTGCAGCAGGAAATGGAGGATCTTCCAAACTTCCGCCGCTTCGCGGGACTGACGGCGTTCATCGAAGGCTGGGGACTGTATGCCGAGCGGCTGGGGCTGGAGTGCGGGTTCTATGAAGACCCTTACAGCAACTTTGGTCGACTGAGCTACGAGATGTGGCGGGCTTGCCGGCTGGTGGTCGACACCGGCATGCACTACTTCGGCTGGAG
Organism: uncultured Planctomycetales bacterium; assembly: GCA_938003525.1. Classification (GTDB taxonomy): domain Bacteria; phylum Planctomycetota; class Planctomycetia; order Pirellulales; family JAEUIK01; genus CALKYM01. Next base: position 9,332 of record CALKYM010000047.1, read on the forward strand.
CCGGCAACGGGCCATCGACTTCATGGCCGAGAACACCGCCCTGACGCTGCACAACATTACCGCCGAAGTAGACCGCTACATTTCCTGGCCCGGGCAGGCCGTGGCGTACAAGACCGGTGAACTGAAGATCCGTTCGCTTCGCGCGGTCGCCGAGGAGCGGCTCGGCGCGCCATTTGACGTCCGGCAGTTCCACGATATCGTGCTCGGCTCCGGCGCGGTGCCGTTGGAGATTCTGGAGCGGAATGTGCTGGAGTGGATCGAAGAGGTCGGCAAGACCGACGCCGAAACAGGGCTGCCCGATGGCAAACGTCATTGACGTTTGGTCGAGAGCGACAATTCGATGCCATCTCTGCCGCGAACCGGCGCGTTGTTGTGCATTACGCGCCAGCCGGGCATTCGGGATTCCACACCGCGATCTCTTCGAGTGACTTCCGCCGCAGGTCGGGGACTTCGCAGTCCGCGGCCGGGTAGCCGACGGGCAATAGGGCGAAGGGGCGTTCGTTTTCCGGGCGGTCGAGAATCTGCCGGAGGAACTCCATCGGGCTGGGCGTGTGGACCAGGGTCGCCAGTCCGATCATGTGCACGGCCGCGACAAACAATCCACAGGCGATTCCCACACTTTCTTTGACGTAGTAATTCTTCCAAGTGCGACCGTCGTCGGCGCGGCCGTAGGTCTCCTCGAACAGCACGACCAGCCAGGGAGCGATTTCGAGGTACGGCTTACGCCAATCGGTGCCGATCGGTGCCAGTGCGTCTCGCCACTCGGCCGGCATTCGGCCCTCGTCGTAGAAGACATGCTCTTCGGCTTCGGCCGCTGCGCGGATTCGCCGCTTCAGAGCCGCATCGCTAACCGCCACAAACTTCCAGGGCTGACGATGGGCGCCCGAGGGCGCCGTCGATGCCGTGCGGATGGCGGCGGCGATCAAGTCCGCCGGAACCGTGTCGGGCGCAAAGTGCCGCACGCTACGGCGGGCGTCCATCTGGGCGAAGAACGCTTCGGCCCGGGTGGCCATTTCCGCCGCCGCCAGACGCCGCGGCCGGTAGGGAACGTGCCGCATCGTGAACCTCACAGAAACCGGGGCTGTCGTGAACGCAGTCGGCGCCGGTGCCGACGAACAAGAATCTCGGCCAACCGGCGACGATTTACAAGTACTTTCAATTCAACAAGTTGCGCTGGTTCTCCCTCGCGTCCGCGCCGCGAGCGCCGGCTTGTTCGTTATTCCGCAGATACATTTTCCGCCGCTTTGCGCTTGTGGAGGGCAGAAGACAACCGTGCCGCCTGAGAACAACGCCTCCAACCGCAACACCGAGCGCATCGCTCAGCAATCAATCTGCGAGGACACTGTCATGGTCGCTGCCGACTATAGCCCGCTTTCGACGAACAGCCGCACCACCGTCGCTCAGCTATTGCACGAACTTCGCGTCCACGAACACGATGCTGAAGTGGTGCTTTCGACCGATCAGCTTCCCTCGGGCATTGCCCGCATATGTGTGTCGGCCGGTCAGGATGCGTCGTCTACGGCCATCGTCCGTTACTGCCGGCTTTCGGACCCGGGCGAACCTACCGCGCGCCGCGACGAGCCACTGGTGATCGAACCCGCCGTGGGCATCGATGGGGCATTCGCCGCTGCCTGAATTGCCAGCAATGCCCGGATGCCGAATGTTACACCCACCGGCACCTTGCGTCCCCGCCGGGGCACAGGGATTGCGTTGACTGCCCGCGCCGGGAGTGTTACGCTCCCCATTCGATAGGGAAGTGAAGGTAGCGATCCATCGCGTTGCTGGCAGTCGATTCTCGATGCCGTGAAACGGCTCACCCCCGGCCACCAGCACGATCTTGGTTGTGCCGCGTCCTTCGACAGCGCGGGTCGGCGACCCGCACTTTCGTAGCTGACCCCGTGACAGGCTCAGTTGGCTCCCCTAGCGTACTACCGGCGCCACGTGGCGTCGTCGGTTTTGGGCCGCGTGAATTGCACGCCGCGCTGGTTACGAACGTTCGGATTATCTGCGTGCTGGGAGAGTTGCGAAAGTGGCGCAAGGAACGATCAAGAAGTTGACTGACAAGGGCTTTGGATTCATCGAAGGGGAGCGAGGCGACATCTTCTTCCACCATTCCGCTTTGGCCGGCACCGACTACGAGAGCCTGCGGGAAGGTCAGACCGTCGAGTACGAAGAAGGCAGCGGTCCCAAGGGACCGCGCGCTGAGAACGTTCGCGTCGTCTCGTAGCGGCGCCGACACTGTCTGCTCAAGAGTCGATCGCCCGGCGGCGCACCCGCGCCCCGGGCGATTGTTTTCTCTCTCCGCAGCGCAAGACGGCGTTGCCTCTACACTCCGGGAGCGAATCTTGGCGAAGAACCGCAATACGTTCGAGAAGAATCGACGCGAGGTGGAAAAGAAGCGCAAAGCCGAAGAGAAGCGGCTCAAAAAGCGCCTGAAGCGCGAAGCAGCGCAAGAACCCGAAGCTCCCCCCAATCCCGCCGAAGAAGAAGCCGCGATCGACCAGACAGACGACTAGCGCCGGCGCGCTCTACCGCTACTGCGCGACGAACGGCCGGCTCACTTGCTCAGGCAGTAGAGCTTCGCAGCCGTGCGGATCAGTAGCTTGTCCCCCACCACCGCCGGGGTGGCCAGACACAGTTCGTCGAGCGAGTTGGTCGCCAGCAGTTCGTATTCGGGCCCTGGCTTGACCACATAGGTGTCGCCGTCTTCGCTGAGGCAGAACAGCCGGTCGTTGTAGGCCCACGGCGAAGAGGTAAACGAAGCGCCGGGAGCAAAGCGGGTCTTCCCGTACACCTCTTCGCCAGTGTGCGCATCGTGGCAGGTGAGAAAGCCGCGATCGTAGAGCGTGTAGTAGTAATCGCCATAGACGATCGGCGAGGGGTTGTACGGGCCAGCCGTCGGTTGATACCAGCGGATGTAGTCGTTGGCCGTTTGCTCTTCTTCCAGCGTGATGTCGCCTTCCGCGCCGGGCTTCACGGCGTAGACCGGTCGATGCTTGTCGCCCACATAGCCGGAGGTGATGTAGACCATCCCGCAGGCGGCAAACGGCGAGGGGATGATCAGGTTCGACATGTCGCCGTCGAATTCCCATAGCACTTCGCCCGCGAGGTCATACGACCGCACGCGATTCTTGCCCGACGTGACCAGTTCCGTGCGTAGCTCATTCTCCCACACGAACGGCGTGGCCCAGGTGCTACCCTCGGCCCGCTCGCGGCGCCAGGCTTCATCGCCGGTGGCGGTATCGTAGGCCGCCAGGTACGACTCCTCCGTGTTGTCGTAGATCACGAACACACGATCGCCGTGCACGACGGGCGAGGCGGCGGCGCCGTAGTCGAAGAGCGTCTTTTTCGGGTCGATCGTTTGCGACCAGAGCAAGTTGCCGTCGTGGTCGTAGCAGTAAAGCCCCACATCGCCGAATAGCGCGTAGAAGCGCTCGCCGTCGACGGCCGGAGTTTCCGAGGCGTAGGTGTTCTTCTGATGCCGCGGCACCACCGGCTTTCCCTGATGCGCTTCTTTTCGCCACAGGACCTCGCCCGAGCCGAGATCGAGACAGTACACGTACCAGCGATGCACGGCCTCCGGAGGATCGCGGCGGCCCCTTCCTGCGTAGAGCCCCTTCATGGGTTCTTCGTACTCTTCATCACCGCCTTTTTCACTGGCCACCGCCGTGAGAAACACGCGCTCACCCCACACGACCGGGCTCGACCATCCCCAGCCTTCGATGTCCGTCATCCACTGCACGTTCTCCGTCCGACTCCACGTCTCCGGCAGCCCGGCGTGATCCGCGGCCACACCATCGGCACTCGGCCCACGAAAGCGCGGCCAGTTTTGCGCGGGAGCAATCGAACTGGTTGTGATCGCCAAGACTGTGACGAATCCCGACAGGAACCATCGAGAGGGGGCGACGCGACGGATATCAGCGATAGTCTTGTTGAGCATGTCGATCTGGGTTCCCATTCGTGGATTGAAGAATGCGGGAGGGCGGAGCCTTTTCCAGCAGCATTGCACCGCGCTGAGACTGCTTCACACCTGCAGCCGCCACTGCCGTCTCGATCAGTTCGCTCAGCAGATCTTTGGATTGCCTGTAGACGGCCGGAACCGACTGCCTCGTTCCACCCACTGGCGAATTCAAATACATGTGGATCGCGAAATGGGTTCGGATGCCTGCGGTCACGTCGTGGCGCACAGACCGCGCCTGTGCGGCAAGCCGAACTTCGTCGAATGTGCCCGCAGGAAAACGCCAGTTGTCAGAGAAATTCGATCCGAAGCCAATTCTTCCCGAACCATCACTTCGGATATCGAGATGCCACCCCCCTGCAAACACATAGAACGCAGGGAGTTCCCGCTTGTATGACTGTCCGACGATGCGCTCGCTGGCGACTTGAGACACCAGAACAGAGAGAACAAGAGACAGCGGCAACTGATGCACGACGCCCTTTCCTTTGCGATGCGGAGTCCGGCACCCAGGAGTTTTTTCCGACCAACGAATCGTTATATTCTGTTGCCAACGCATCCGCATTGAAAGGCGCGATTGCCATGTCCGAAATCTCCGCGCACGATCCCTTCGAGCGGAAGCGCGTCGCGACGCTCGATTCTGAGATGGCCTACGTCGAGGCGGGCGCGGGTGACGCGATTGTCTTTTTGCACGGCAACCCGACGTCGTCGTACCTGTGGCGGAACATCATTCCGCACGTCGAGGGCCTGGGGCGGTGCCTGGCTCCCGACTTGATCGGCATGGGACTGTCGGGCAAGTCGCCGGGCGGCACTTACCGCTTGGCCGATCACGCCCGGTATCTCGACGCCTGGTTCGATGCAGTCGGCGTGGGCTCGGGCACGACGCTGGTGATGCACGACTGGGGCACGGCGCTGGGGTTCGACTGGGCCCAACGCCATGCAGAGCACATCAAGGGCCTGGTCTACATGGAGGGCTTCGTGCAGTCGCTCACCTGGTCGGACTGGCCCGAAGTGGCGGCGCCCATCTTTCAGGCCATGCGCTCGCCGGCGGGCGAGGAGATGGTGCTCGACAAGAACGTGTTCGTGGAACGCATCTTGCCCGGCAGCGTGCTGCGTGGCTTGAGCGAGGAAGAGATGGAAGTCTATCGCGGCCCCTACCGTGAGCCCGGCGAATCGCGCCGCCCGACACTGAGCTGGCCGCGCGAGATTCCCATCGACGGCGAACCGGTCGACGTGGTGGCGCTGGTCGACCGGTACTCCGCCTGGCTGGCCGCCAGCCCGATCCCCAAGCTGTTCATCAACGCCGACCCCGGCGCCATCCTCACCGGCCGCCAACGCGACTACTGCCGCACCTGGCCCAATCAAAAAGAGGTCACCGTCCCCGGCAACCACTTCCTCCAAGAAGACTCGCCCCACGAGATCGGCGAAGCGATGCGGGAATTCGTGGCGGGGCTGTGAGCGGTTGAATATCGCGTGCCAATCCGATACTTGCCCTCGCCGACCTTGTCACTGGTTGCCCACCGGTGTGCCTTCGATCTCGAAGATCGAGTCAGGAAGCTCGGCGTTGAACTCGAAGTGGTAGCGAACTGTCGTCTTGAACTTGCGGGCGGCATCCGGGTGTTGATCGGCTTCCCGTTCGCCTCCGAACTGCGGTTCGCTTGGCGCTCGAGCACCGTTCTCCGCCACCCTCGTATCGCGAACGACGGTGCAATACCAGCCGCCGCCTGGCGACTGCCGAAAGTCTTCCATACGGAGAGTCTGTCGCAGCCGCGTCGCCGTCGGGTCCGCCGGCGCGTCGGGTGGAAGGGTAAACAGCTCGGCTCGCACGACTGCGTACCCTTTTTCTGGATCGACGTAATACCACTCGTGACCCACAAGCGGCTCGGCCGATGCCAGCCGTGCCGAGCGTTTGACCAGGACGCCTTCCGAGGCGTCGGTCAGATTTGGTTCGAGTTCGAACTCCCAGCCAGATCGAGGCCACAGATTGGGGAACAATAGGCCTGCCAGGTTGACGTATGGAGCTGCGGGAAGGCTACCCAGTCCGTCGCCGGAGTTCATGTCCTGAGGGGCAACGTGTTCGCTCGCCTTCCATTTGGGGGCTGTCTCCGTATCGAGCAGGTTCGCGTTCTCCCAGACTGTCTCACCATTGCAGATGTACTGCGGGCTCTGATGGCAGAGATGCAATCGCTTCTCGTACCACGCGCCCCAGTCGAGACCGGCTGGCGGTGTTGCCAGTGGATCAACAGCCCCCTGGGGCCAGCAGTAGTCCACTCGCCAGCGATCGCCCTTTCGCGCGACGACCGCGTACGGGTAGCCTGGCGCTCTGCCAACCAATAGACGGTAGTCGCCGAGCAGCGCCCGGCTCGCAGCCATGCCGTCGAGGACATGGACAGCCAGTTCCGAGGGCATGCGGTTTTCGATGCTCGTTCCGGGCGGCACGCCGAGGGCATAAATATCGGTTGGGCCGTCGTCCGGGTAGTCGAACATCCACTTGTACGACGCTGCAGTGTCGTGGGGCGCGTAATGCAACAAGTAGACAGGCAGCCGCGTCTTGGGATCGACGCGTAGCGTGGCGTGATTCATGTCGCCGCGCCACAGCACTAGGTGGAACTCGACCCACTGCTGGCCGCCATCGACGATCTCTTGCCGTCGTTGATGGACAATCTTTTCCGTACCGAACAACCACGGGCCGAGGGCGCTCGCGTCCTGCGAAAGCGCACCGAGTGGAAGCACCATTTCGGCATCCTGCTCGCCAAGTGAAACCTTTGTGATCTGCTGATCGCCCGAGTTGTATTCGTACTTCGCGCGCTCCTGGCCGTCGTAGAAGTAGCGTGATTGCCCGAGATCGAACGCCCAAATCTGACGCTCGGGCGAAAGCCACATCGTGCTAGTTCGTTCATCGATATCGACCGTGGCGCGAATCCAGCGTTGCGAACGAACGGCCGCCGCCACGTCGGCCCAGCCGAACGACTGTGATGGAACCAAAGCTGCCAGGACAAACAGACAAACAGCGCTCATGAGGACCGTGCCGGCAGCAAGCGCCGCTGAGCGGCGCCTCAGCGGCATTCGCACAGATTGCGGATGGGTGGTTCGACGCGGCGTCGGCTCCTGGCAAGATGACTCTCCTAGCGCCTCGATGACGCGGTCCGAGAGCGACGGCCGTGAACGCAGCGCGGCGCCAACAGCCTCAAGACGAGCTTCTAGAGTCGTGCCTTTGGTCACTGGAGATACTCCTTGTCCCACCACGAGCGCAAACGGGCGATCGCTCGCGAGAGTTGTTTGGTGACCGTGCCCAGCGGCCGCGACGACATCGCCGCGATCTCGCGCATACTGTGCCCGTCGAAGTAGCGCAGTCCAATCAGCAGGCGCTCGCGATCCGAAAGGCGCGCGACCAACGCGAGCAGATGTTCGTGCTCGATCCAGGTGCCGAGATCGTGCTCGATGACAAATTGTTGATCCAGGTCGTGCTCGCGATTGCTGGCCGGAACCTTGACCCGAGCCGCGTCGACCGCTTGCCGACGCAGAATCTGTATTAGCCAAGGCGCGAATCTGGCATCCTCGCGCAGTGTCCCCAGCTGCCGAAAGGCGATCAGCAGCGACGCCTGGACGGCGTCTTCAGCAGCATGGATGTCGCGCAGCCGCGCCAGCGCAGCCGCCAATAGCGTTTTTTCATAGCGACGGGAGAGCGTTCCGAAAGCTTCGATCTCGCCAGAGCGAACGCGTGCAACAAGTTCTGCGTCCGTCTCCAAGCCCGAAATCTCCCACTGCTGTCACATTTCTGCTCCGAAGTCTAGACGGCAGTCAGGGATGAATTGCGACACAAAAGCAGAAAATTCTGCAGAGCAGCCGAGGCGGTGATTGCGTTTCGCAGCGATCCATGACCGCCAATACTGCCAGGAACAATCAAAATCTCTCCGACTCCGACATCCGCTGAACACTTCAGACAGGATTCGTTGTGAAATGTGGACTACAATCATCGGCGAAACTCACCGACCGATTTGGGAGATTCCGCGCCGTGTACCCATCTCGCCTCTTCCTGCTTGGATGTTCGTTGATTCTCTTGGCAGCGGCGACCGTCGCCTCCTCCACCGCCGCCGACTGGCCTCAATTCCGCGGGCCGAATTGCAGTGGCGTGGCGGAGTCGGAGCAGCCGTTGCCGGTCGAGTTCTCGGACAGTGAGAACGTTGCCTGGTCGCTCGAGCTGGGCGATGGCATTGGCTGTCCTGTGGTGGCGGCGGGCCGGGTGTTCGTCTCGGGGATGGTCGACGAACAGACCGTGCGGCTGTTGTGCGCGGATGCGTCGAGCGGGGACGTAGTTTGGTCACGGGATCTGGATACCGGACCGCTGCCGGAGATTCATCTCACCAACAGTCATGCTTCGACCACGGCGGCGGCGGACGATGAGCACGTGTACTTCTACTTCAGCTCGCTCGGGATGATGGCGCTGGATGCGCGGACGGGGGAGATCGAGTGGCAGACGAAGTTGCCGGTGCCCTACTTCGTCTTCAAGTGGGGTGCGGGAATGTCGCCCGTCTTGTTCGAGGACAAGGTGATCTTCGTGCAGGACGACGACTTGAGCCCGGCCATGTACGCGCTCGACAAGGCCACCGGCGATATCGTGTGGCGGGTCGATCGCGGCAACATGGCGGTGAACTACTCGCACCCGGTGATCTGCCAGACGCCGAGCGGGCCCGAACTGGTCGTGGCCGGCACTGGAAAGCTGGTCGGCTACGATCCGCACACCGGCGAAGAGCTGTGGTTTGCCCGGGTGCTGCTGCGGAACATCAAGACCACGCCGGTAAGCCACGACGGCATCGTGTACATCTCGCTGGAGAGTGGCGGCATCGCCAATCAATGGCTCAACACGGCCGACCGCTCGGACACGGGCAACAGCGACGGACGGCTGACGAAAGAAGAGATGCAGGCCTTCGTGGGCGACGTGAAGATTCCCGATGCGTTCATGGAGAAATTCGACCGCGGAGATTTGAACGGCGATGGTTTTCTGGAAGGCGAAGAACTCGACATCGCATTTCTCGATCCGGAGAATCGCGCCGGTGCCGCGCACGACGCGGCCAACCCATCCGATCAGTTCATCATTGCTGTGCGAGGCGGAGGCCGGGGCGACGTGACGGAGTCGCACGTATTGTGGAAGCACGAGAGCCGCGCTCCCGATCACATCGTTTCGCCGCTGGTCGTCGGCGGGCGGATGTTGGTGGTCAAAGGGGGCGGTATCTCCAGTTGCTTCGACACGAATGACGGCCAGCCTGTCTGGTCGCAGCGGCGGATTCAGAACATCGGCGAGTACTTTGCCTCGCCGGTCGCCGGCGACGGCAAGATCTATGTGGTGGGCGAAAACGGCATCGTCGTCGTCCTGGAAGATGGCCCGGAACTGAACGTGCTGGCCAAGAACGACCTGGGCGAAAGCTGCCTCGCCACACCCGCCATCGCCGACGGCCGCATCTACTTCCGCACCCGCAACAAGCTGATCTGCGTGGCAGAGCTTGCCAATTGAGCAACAAGTCCGTCGACCGCACCTCCGCTGCACTAGCCGGTACAGGTTGACGCCGTGCGGTATCTACCCCGAGCGCAAGCCCTGGACAACGAACGTGCAAGGCCGACGCCGAACCTAACCGCTTGAGCGGCAGCTCCGGTGCCGGTCCTGCACGATCTTAAAAGCTCAGTCACCGATTCTTTCCGATCGATCACTACTGCACCCGGTCGTGCCATTGCGCCTGGTTGTCAAATTCATGCGGGCCACTGCTGCCTGTGAAGAAGTAGATGCGGCCATCAGGATAGAAGTACCAAATCCAGGCAAACGCGCTGCGCTCCTGGTACACAGGGATTTCTCCGAACGACCCCAGGTATTCGAGTGGCTGCACCCAGACTTCTGTGCCGCCAAGGTACAGGTGCATCCGCCCGTCGTGCCAAAGGTCGAAGGTACTGGCAGTGGTCGAGATTACGACCGTTTCGGGTCTTTCGCCCGTAGAGAGTCGCGACAGGTCCGTCGGTACGGGCTTGCTGGCGATTCCATAGCGCGCATGATTTCTGCGACCGGCTTCAGGCTTCGTTCCTTGAACATCCAGCTGTAGCGTCCCTCCGCCGCCTTCGCCACCGAACTGTTGGGCGGCGGCAACACAGGCAAACGCGTCGACCAGACCGTAGCCCATTTCGTTGTTCCAGGTACCATTGGGACGGCCCGCCGTGGTTTGATAGCTATAGTTGCCAACCTTCTGCGCGTTGCTTTCGATGATGCCGGTGACTTGACTTTGGGTTAGGTTGGGATTCACGCTCAGGATCAGCGCAACGATTCCGGCAACATGTGGGCACGCGGAGGAGGTGCCGTTGAAGTCGAGCGTGTAGTCACTACTGTCGTAGCCAGCGCTACCTTGCCGATCCGTGGTCGGAACCAACACACCGGGCGCGACGACATCTAGTTCCCCTCCGAAGTTGCTGCCCCACCAGCTCTCACCGTCGCAAGACAGAGGGTTCTTCCGCTCAGCGCAAGGGCTCATCGCCCCTACGGCAACAATCTCGGGATTCGAGTTGGCTGGATAACCGACCGATCCGTTTTCGTTGCCCGCCGCGAATACGACGACGGTCCCCAAGCCGCCACGCCCGTTTGCTAACGCCTCGGCAATCGCATCGTCCAAGATACCACTCGCCAGATCCTCATGTCCCCAGGAGTTGCTGATCACATGGGCACCATTCTGCCACGCCCAACTGATGCCGTTTGCCAACTGCCAATGAGCATTGGGCCCCAGTAGGAGCGTGTGGCTAACGGACATCAGCGTCGTACCAGGTGCAATGCCTGCGACGCCCTGCGTGTTGTTTCGCACAGCACCCACGATGCCGGCACAAGCGGTGCCGTGCGAGCCGTGGACTTGACTGGGCGAACTTCCCGTAACCGTGTCATAGCTGACGGACGCCATGTTGGGCATGTCGGGGTGATTGAGTTCGATGCCGTGGTCGAGCACCGCAACAATAATGCTGCTGTCTCCGGTGGTGTGGTTCCAGGCATCGCACGCATTGATATCGATGCCGACGTTCCCCCCGTGCTGTCCTGTGTTTTCGAACCCCCACTGCTGGTGAAAGTGCTCGTCGTTCGCCGACTGCACGTCGAATTCGACTAGGAAATCCGGCTCAGCGGCCGCGAACGCTTTCGATTCGTAGAAGCTGTTGGCTACCTCTAAGGCGTTTCCGGATGATTCCAGCGAACATGACAACGTGTACCACAATGGCATGAACCGGTTGTTTCCAATCACCGACACATTGTGCTGGTCGGCTAGCGCATGGAGCGTTTCTCGATCACTCTCATTGTTGAGTTTCACGTAGAACAGATGCGATATGCCAACTTCCTCACCTTTCGCCGTGAAGACAAACGGCGCCTTGTAGACGAGACCTTCTGCCATTTCTCCTCGTTCCCATGCATTCGCGTCGATGCTGAGATCTTCAACGACGGCCCAGACCAGCGCGGGCGGCCTTTCCTCCGCGAACACGTTAATGCCCGTCAACGGTTGGGTCTCGCCGACACGCCGCAGCTTTGCTCCCGTCGGCTGTATGCTCTCCTCTAGGCCTTCCCCGTCGGATTCAGCCTCGTACAACACGTATACCTTGTTAGGGTTGACGGTCAGCGCTACCCTCTTGCCCCGGCTGTAGTAAAAGGTGTCTTGCGCGAGTGCGCAACAAGCGAAGATGTGCAGCCCTCCCACACATAGCAGCAAGCGGCTAGCCGATGATCGTTCAAGCATGGTGATGCTCCTCGTAGTACACGCTGAGTTGGCTGACTTGTCGTGGCTCGCGGATCATTGCGAATGCAGGAAGCGGCCACGGTGACCACGTCAGGCTGACGATCTCAGCCCGACAACCGTGTCAAAGCCCGCCTGCCGCGTGTGGGACTCGTTTCTACTATTCGCCTTACATGACTAGCGACGGTGACCTCCAATGTGCACATCGGAAGTGGCGATGTGCTGCACCGTCAAAATAGAACCGTCAAATCGTGTCTCCGGCCGCCACAGATTTCGACAGGCCCAACGGTTGGAACGGATTGTGCTGCCCAATTGATTCGAGCGCCGCTCGGATGGACTCCAGTTGGTGCGGTGGTAGCGGGTAGCCCGCCGCTGGTCGTCGGCGGGCGGATGTTGGTGGTCAAAGGGGGCGGTATCTCCAGTTGCTTCGACACGAATGACGGCCAGCCTGTCTGGTCGCAGCGGCGGATTCAGAACATCGGCGAGTACTTTGCCTCGCCGGTCGCCGGCGACGGCAAGATCTATGTGGTGGGCGAAAACGGCATCGTCGTCGTCCTGGAAGATGGCCCGGAACTGAACGTGCTGGCCAAGAACGACCTGGGCGAAAGCTGCCTCGCCACACCCGCCATCGCCGACGGCCGCATCTACTTCCGCACCCGCAACCAGCTGATCTGCGTGGCAAAGCTTGCCCATTGAGCAGACGTCGATTGGCAAACGTCAGCTCGCCTGACATCCGCATGGCAGCCCGAAGAGCACGGCGCGGCTGCATCTGAACGCGTCCCAATCCATCGCAGCGCACAAACGGTGCATTGCGGCAGAGCGATGACCGCCACTCTTTTTGAATCGGCTAGAGAATCTGCAAGACGCGGGCCGGTTCGCGCGGCACAATGATGTGCCGTCCTGCGGTGCAATTCGTCTCTTCGTCAATTGGGAGCGTCAAGCGATGGCCGTGCGTGCAATTCCGGAAGGTTACGACAGCGTGATTCCGTATCTGCTGGTCGACGATGCGGCGCAGCAGATCGAGTTCCTGAAGCAGATGTTCGGTGCGAGCGAGCTCAGTTGTCACAAGGGGCCCGACGGGGCGATCTCACACGCCGAGGTGAAGATTCGCGATTCGGTTTTGATGATCAGCCAGGCGCAGGAAGAGTGGCCCGCCATGGCTGCGATGCACTACCTCTACGTCGATGACGTCGATGCGGTCTACAAAGCAGGGTTGGCCGCCGGCGGTACGTCCGTGCGCGAGCCACGCGATGAATTCTACGGCGACCGGGCGTGCGGCGTTGCCGATCCCTGGGGCAACCAGTGGTGGGTCGCCACGCATGTCGAGGACATTTCCGAAGAGGAAATGCAGCGCCGCATGGACGAGATGAGCCAGCAAGCGTAGCCGCCGCGGGCCCGGGAGCCATCACCGCGCGGGCGCCTGCTGTGGCACTGGGCGGCCGGCGTGCATAGCTGGTACCTCCTGCACCTGCGGCGTGTCGCGGTCGACGAGCTTCAGCAACAGCGGCAGCACGACCAGGTTGCCGGCGGTGCCTCCGGCCATGGCGAGGCTGACCAGCACGCCGAAGTAGACCAGCGGGATAAACTGACTGAGCGTCAGCGCGCTGAAGCCGACGATGATGGCCACCGTCGAGAAGACCATCGCCCGGCCGACTGTTTGATGGGCGTGCAAGAGCGATGCATGCACGTTGGCGCCGGAGCGCCGCATGCGGCGGAACTCGGCCAGGTAGTGAATCGACGAGTCGACGGAGAGCCCCATCGAGACGGCGGCGATCATCGCCGCGCCCATGTTGATCTGCAGCCCCAACCAGCCCATCAATCCGGTGAGCACGAGGATGGGGAGCGCGTTGGGCACCAGCGCCACCAGCGCCAGCCGCAAACTGCGAAACGCGGCGAACATCATGCAGCCAATCGCCCCGGCGGCGATGGAAAACGTGACCCACTGATCGCGGATGATGCTGTTGATCAACTGCGTGAGCAGCACGAAAAAGCCGGTCACGTGGGCCTCTGGGAACTGCTCGCGTGTGAGTTGCTCCACGCGATCGATGAGCACCTGCTTCTGCCGCGAGGGCTGCCGCTCGCGGGCGCGGAGCATGATGCGGTAGAACCGCTCGTCCGTGCCGGGCCG
>CALKYM010000048.1 GCA_938003525.1 uncultured Planctomycetales bacterium
CAGAGTCCGCCGTTGGCAAAAAAGTGTCCGCCGCAAAAAAAGCCACCACGGCGCGAACCTTTCGGCCGATGGAGGCTCTAAACCGGCATCCGGCGTCATGCAGTGAGAGCGTGGAGGCTCCCTAGCTTCGCCGGCGTCGCGGCTTCCGGAAGGTTTTCTTGACCCGTCCGGCCCAGGTCGCGAAGATAGGATATTCTGGCAATAGGGATTGGCCGCCTGCGGGCTGGCCGGTTTCCTTGTCAGAGCGACAGGATTCTCTTTTTCGGTTCTCTCCAACGGCGCCCGCGCGCAGGGGGAATGAAATGCGTAACTCGATCCACACCATCGCCCACTCGACCGTCTTTGGTAATCGCCAAGACCGCGTCGTGGCCGGCAAGGTGGATACGCATACGCGCCCCTCCGCGCGCCGTACGTGGCGTCGGTCTCCGATGGCAATGGCGGCCTATTGGATGCGCTTCAGTGCGCAGGCCGCGGCCGAAGCGTTCGTCCCAAGAGGACTGGCGCTACCGAAACCGGCGATGTGTCTCGCCGGTCGGTCGGCAGTTATGCCACCTCGGTCACGGACCGCTTGAAGCCGAGTTTGCCTAAGCAAATCCGACTTTGAGTTCCGCCGACCGGGGCCACCGCCGTCCGGGCCAGGTGCCGCTGCGTTGTTCGCAACGTTCGGCCTCTCTGGCTTCCGACTTCGGTCCGAACGATCGGTGCACGCTTTTTCGCAGCGTGCACATTTCCAGGAGAGAGAACGATGTCTGTTGTGCAGCTCGAAGACGAACAGCTCCGCCAGCGCGAAGAACTCCGCGAGGACGTCCTCGCCGCACAGGAGGGCGATCGGGCAGCCTTTGGTCGGCTGGTCGAGCGCTACGAGCGCGCCGTGTTCGCCACGGCGCTGCGCCGGCTGGCTAGCGAGAACGATGCCCTGGAGCTGGTTCAAGAGGTCTTCGTGCAGGCACTGCGCAAGATCCACCAGCTCCGCGAGCCGGAACGGTTCGGTGGTTGGCTCCGCGCCATCACGCAGCGGATGGCCATCAACCGCGCGGTCCGCGCTGCGCCGGCCATCGCGACCGAGCCGGCCATGCTCGAAGCCACGTGCGTCGAGGCGGAAACGCCGCTTACCAGCGCGCTGGCCAACGAGCGCCGCAACCAGGTTCGCGCCGGTCTGCGGCGGCTGCGCCCGTTGGACCGCGAGACGCTCGAGGCGTTTTACGTCGAAGGTCACTCGCTGGTCGAGATGAGCGACAACTTCGAGTCGCCGGTCGGCACGATCAAGCGGCGACTCCACGTCGCCCGCAAGCGGCTGGCCAAGGAGCTCGAAGCCATGGTCTCGGCGTAACCACCGCCGCGCTCATGTGAGACTGTTCCTGAAGGACCCCGGCGCGGGGAGCGAGCATTTGCTTCCCCCGCGCCGGGTTTTTTTTGTGTTGGTGGGCTTGTCAATCGTGACAAGATCAGATGGATCGGAGGTATCTAGTGGCACTCGGGAGAGGTGGGTATGGGCATGTCGCAATCCGGCGTCAAGCACGAGATCATCGGTTTCGACGCGCGGGAAGCGTGGCTCGAGAAAGACGCTCTGTGGGATGCCGAGCGGACACGGCAGTTCTTGCCGAGCGATGAGCCGCACAAGCCGCTGTCGGCCGATACGCTCGTTTGGCCGTCGCTGTTCGACGTCGAGCCATGCCTCTCTTGGTTAGACCTCGATCCTGATCTGGCCGGATTTGAGGGGCTCGATGTGCCCGAAGAGCTCGGTATCAACAGGCCGCTGTGGCAGAGTCTTTGGCAATTGCGAGAGTGCCTGCAAAGCCAGTGGCGCTTCGCCGACAAGCCCTACTCGATTGTGGCGATCTGCCGTTGTTCCGACGAGGGAACCATTGCGCCAACCAACACATGGCCGTACCGCATCGCGACGAGCCCGGGCCGGTTGGATGAGACTTGGCGACTGCTTGGGTTCGACGTTGCAGCCAAGCAAAGTCTGCTCAGCGGTTTGTCGAATTGCGGCTACACGGCTGCAGAGTGAGCTGAAGCCATGCGACGTTGGTCCACGTCGCTCAACGAGCATCTTTTGTTTTCAACGTATGATGCCGCCCAGGCGTTCCAACGCTGGACGGACAAGCGCGTCCCGGAGCACGCCCCGTTTTGGGTAGCCAGTCTCTTCGTCGTTGAAGACGCTTCGGTAGCAAGTCGCTGAGCCACCGTTGCCTCCAACGGGTGCCACGGCTGGCTTGCGCAGCAGTGCCTGCCTGAGCGACCAAACTCTTCACTTTAGCGGCAACCGCTGCTGCAAGCCCGATGTGTTGCATGCGCCGAGTGGCCGACTGCACGGAATCTCTCACTGCTGGGCGAGCCAGCAGTGGCACCCGGATCAAGGCCTGGTTGCCTTGGATGAAGCGGCAGCAATTGCCATCGCGATCCAGCCGGCGATGAGCAATGTTCCGCCAATGGGGACAAGAGCTCCAAGCACTTTGACGCCGGTAAAGACCAGGACGTAAAGCAGTCCCGAAAAGAGGGCGATACCCAGCAGGAATGCCCAGCCGGCGACGTGGATGGCTCGGCTTGTGGTGTGAGCGGCCAGCAGTCCGACGAGCACCAGCGCCAGGGCATGGTACATGTGATACCGCACGGCAGTCTCATAGTTGTCCAGCCCCCGTGCGAGTTCCTCGTCGATCGATAGCGCCGTCTCCGCTTCGCCGTCGCCCGACTCCAACGCCGTCGCACCCTCACCCGACAGCAACCGCCGCTCGAGCCGTTCCTCCAGCCCGTGCGCACCGAACGCGCCCAGTGCTACGCCGAGTGCGCCGAGGAGGGCGCCAATCGTGATCCAATGATGCGAGTTCATCGTGCTGTTTCAACCGCGCAGTGAATCGAGAGCCTCTCACCAGCCCGCGAGCGGTCTATGTCGTCTTCACATAGCGATTCGAATCCAATCGTTCGAGTGCGATCATACGGTGCGCGCCGGTGAGCTGCCATTCGCGAAACCTGGGGCCGACGGAGCGGAGCATCAGCAAGCTGAAGAATGTCGCCACGGGCGCCGCGTGACGGGTCGCCATGCCAAACTGTGTGCCGAGAGAGGGAAAGGCCAACGCGACTCCAATCGCCATCAGTGGTGCCAACCAGATCCGGTCGTAGTCAGGAATCACAAGTTGCCGTGTCGCCAGGCGGCCCAAGACATTCATCGAAGGCCAGTAGCGAGCACCGTAGTTGACCAAATAACCGAGAACGGCGGCCGCGACGACCAAGCCGTGCAGCAAGATTGCCAAGTCATCTGCAGGCCCGGCAGCTTGTTCGAGAGGCAAGACTTCTTCACGAGCGAAGCCACTATCGCCAGACATCTGCCACGTGAGATCCTGCGCAATGAAGGGAATGGCGGCGGCGTTGTAGATGACCTGGCTGATCAGCACGCAGATGAGAACCCATGTCAGCACTGGCGCATCGAACACAGACCACCGCGGACTATGAGACGAAAACGGAAACCCAAGGCTAGTGGCCTTGAGTGCCTTGCGTGCTTCCATTGCCGTTGGCAGTCCTTCTGCCAATCGGCGCCGGACACCCCAGAGAATCAATCCATAGGATACCAGGAGCAGCGGTAGGGCGAGCATGGGATGAAGACCAACGCGCAACGCTAGCCCCCAACACAACGCTCCCACGACAGTCAGTTCAAGATCTATCTTGGCTTTGAGGTGAAAGGCAAGCGATACGAAGTATCCCAAAAGGAACAGCGCGAGTACCACGACGATCTGCAGAAGCGGTTGATGCACAGGCCAGATGAGGACGACCATCAACGTCAGTACAATTGCGTCCCAGAAGACAAAATGGACGGGACCGAGAGGCAGCGACCGTCGATGATCCCACGGAGTCGTGGCCAGCCAGCGACCGTAGTTGCCCCGCAGGTGAGGATCAAACGCCGAGCATCGATACGAGCCGTAAAGGATCGCACCAGACAGACTGATGCCACCGAGCCCTGCCGCGAGACCCGCAGAAGTCGAAGTGCCGACTAGCAATATCAGAAGGAGGCCTGCCACAATCCCCCACGGCGGCCACACGCGCACGAGATGTTGGAGAATCCTTCTCACGCGTCCCGCCTTTCGAAATAGCGCTCCAGTGCTTCGAGCGTCTTGGGTTGCAGCAGTTTTTCGAGGGCGTCTTCCAGCGGGCCGGTTGTGCCGGCAGCTTGGCGGATGGCGGCGGGCGAGTCGTAGGCCAGGATGCGGCCGTCGCGAATCAGGGCGATGCGGCTGGCGAGCTCTTCGACGAGTTGGGGCACCGGCACGGCGATGACGATGGTCACGTCTTCACGCTCGGCCAGGTGGGCCAACACGCGTTTCATCGCCAGCAGGCCCGAGGGGTCGAGGCCGCCGGAGAACGGCTCGTCGAGCAGCATGATGGGGGCTTCGCTGACCAGTGCGCTGGCGAGCGCGATCTTCTTGCGCTGGCCGGCTGAATACGTGCGGATCATGGCGTCGGCCTGCCCCTCCAGATGGAAGAGATTCATCAGCCGGTCGACGTGATCGAACAGCCGCTCGTCGTCGACGCCGTACAAACGACCCACCGCCAGCACGAACTCCCGCCCGCTGCGTTCGGCCGGCAGCCAGGCATCATCAGGCAGGTAGACGACCTTCTGGCGGATGGCGAGCTCTGCTTCCGGCGAGCTGCGGCGGCGCACGCCGTCGACTTCCACAAAGCCTTTCCACGGCGACAGGGTGCCCGCGAGTACAGAGAGCAGCGTGCTCTTGCCCATCCCGTTGGGGCCCATCAGCGCGACCAGCTCTCCGGGCGCAACCTCGAGGGTCACGTCTTCCAGCACCGGCCGAATGCCGAAGTGGTGCCAAATCCCTTCCGCGCGAATCATCGGTGGCCTCTACGTGCAGGGGGAAATGCGCATGCAGTCCGCGTGTGTGTCGAAGCTGTCGCCTGCACGCAACATGCTGCCTGGGCGAAGTGTCGCGTGTGGCTCGCATCGAGTTGTGGGCCTAGTGTCGACGTAAGTCCAGTCGTGTGGGTGAAACTGGGGAATTGTGGTGAATCTCACCGTCGCCACCGACGTCAGGCGCCGATACTTAGGTTGTTGGCCGCTGTGCGCCGTCACGCGCGTGCTGAGTTGATGCCCCCGCTTTGGAGCGTAAGAACGATGCCGCACTGGGCAAAAACCTATATCGCAGCTTTTTTCTTCGTGTTGTTGGGCGCGAGCACGGCGCCGGCTGAGCAGCCTGAGGGCATTGCCTGGCAGGGTGATCTTGGCGAAGCCTGGGCGGAAGCTCAGCGGCTCCAGCGGCCGATCTTGCTGTACTTCACCAGCGACCATTGCGGTTACTGCCAAAAGATGCACGGTGAGACATTCGCCGACCAACGAGTCGTCGAGTCGATCAACGCCGAGTTCATTCCGGTTGTGATCGACGCACAAGCGGGTGCCAAGCTGCAGAACGACTTCCGGGTCCGCGCCTTTCCCACCACGTTTTTGATTGGGCCGGACGCCACAATCCTCGATCGGATCGAAGGCTACGTGCCGCCGGCCAAGTTCCGCACCCGCATTGCTGCGGCCATGGAAACGGCCCGCGACACCGTCGTGCGCTAGACAACGCCCCCGCCGGTCGCTCTGACACACGGTTGTTGGCAATCCTCACCTCGATATTTTCGAGCCGCCCAACAATCCCTCTAGCCCGCCACACCGTGCGATGAGCAGCGGACTGGCGATCGCACGAACGCGGCATTCGCCCGCTTGATCGCATGTAGGTTGTTCGCTCGCGCGAACCGGGTGCTTAGAATTCCGAAGGGCTCACCCCTCACGGCGGCGCTCGGCGTTCGCCTGCCCATCTCGCGATTGTCGCCTCTCGGAACCTCTGATATAGTCACGGGTTCGATCGTCTGCTGTAGAGCGAATCGCGCGTGGTGCGCGGTCGGCGAGGCGATAGGTTTTTCTCTTTTGGTTTGTCGGGGCGGCTGCCCGAACAACATGCCGGGCGCGTAGCTGCCAACGGCGGAAGGTTCTTTCAGTTCGATGGTCAATCGCAATCTCATTCGTAGTTTCGACGTCGGTGAAGATGAGTGGAACGAGGTTCTCACGGAAGCCTTCGGTGGGCAGTCGCCCGAAGATCTCGACTGGGGCAGCGACGATGTCGATGTCAACCAGATTGTCGAAGGCCGCATCCTGCGGCTCGAGGGCGACCAGGCACTAGTCGACGTCGGCTACAAGAGCGAGGGACTGATCCCGCTCAACGAATGGGGTGAAGAAGAAGATCCGCCGGAACCGGGCCAGGTGGTCAAGGTTTTGGTCGAAGACGTTGAGAACTCGCTGGCCGATGGTGACAGTGGCGGGATGATCATCCTCAGCAAGCGCAAGGCCGAAAAGATCGAGGCCTGGCTGAAGGTGATGGAGACGGTGCACGAAGACGACATCGTCACCGGCACCGTCACCCGCAAGATCAAGGGCGGCCTGTTGGTCGATATCGGCGTCAACGTTTTTCTTCCCGCCAGTCAGGTCGACATTCGCCGGCCGCACGACATCGGCGACTACATCGGCCGCGCGATTCAGTGTCTGGTGCTCAAGATCGACGAGTCGCGGCGCAACATCGTCGTCAGTCGACGGGCGCTGATCGAGCGCGAGCGGGCCGAGAAGAAAGACAAGCTGATGCAGACCCTCGAGGTCGGCCAGCTCCGCAAAGGCGTGGTCAAGAACATTGCCGACTTCGGCGCGTTCGTCGACCTGGGCGGCATCGACGGTCTGTTGCACATCACCGACATGAGCTGGGGCCGCATCGGGCATCCTTCGGAAATGGTCTCGATCGATCAGGAGATCGAGGTCATGGTGCTCAACATCGACTACCAGAAGGAAAAGATCGCCCTGGGGCTCAAGCAAAAGACCCCCAGCCCCTGGGAGAAGGTCGAAGAGAAGTACCCCGTGGGCAGCATCGTTCACGGCGTCGTCGTCAACGTGATGAGCTACGGTGCCTTCGTGAAGCTGGAAGAGGGGATCGAGGGTCTGGTGCACATCAGCGAGATGTCGTGGACCAAGCGGATCAATCACCCCAGCGAGCTGGTGCACATCGACGACGAGATCGACGTCGTCGTGTTGGGCATCAACAAAGAGAAGCAGGAGATCTCCCTGGGTATGAAGCAGACCCAGGAGAATCCCTGGGAAAAGGTGGCCGACCGCTATCCCCCGGGCACCAACGTCAAAGGCGTCGTTCGCAATCTCACCAACTACGGGGCTTTCGTCGAGATCGAAGAGGGCATCGATGGGTTGCTGCACGTCAGCGACATGTCGTGGACCCGCAAGGTGGGGCATCCGAGCGAGGTGGTGGAGAAAGCCCAGGAAATCGAGTGCAAAGTGCTCTCGGTCGACCAGAACCGTCGCCGCATCGCGCTGGGGCTCAAGCAAATGGAGGATGATCCCTGGGCGACCGACATTCCCGGCCGTTACCAGCCGAACGAAGTCGTCCGCGGCACGGTCACCAAGCTGACCAACTTCGGCGTATTCGTCGGCCTGGAAGACGGTCTGGAAGGGCTCTTGCACATCTCCGAGTTAGCCGACCACAAGGTCGAAAACCCGGAAGAGGTGTGCAAGGTGGGCGACGAGATCGAAGTCAAAATCCTGCACGTCGACACCGAAGAGCGCAAGATCAAGCTTTCGCGGAAGCGCGTCGAATGGGCCGAAGAAGACGCTGAAGCCGAAGCGGCTGGCGAGAAGCCCAAATCGCAGCAGGCGCCCGATCCGGAACTCAAAGGCGGCGTCGGCGGTGGCAGCGGACCGCTCTTTCAACAGAGTCCCCCCGCCGAAGCGCCCTCGGCTGAATCGCGCTCGACTGAATCGACAGACGACACATCAGCCGAAGCATCCGCGGAGGCCGCCGCCGAATCGGCCGAAGGTAGCGACGATTCGCCGGAAGAGCGCGACGAGTAGGGTTCTACCGCTGCAAGTCGGCGCTGTGTGCTCCAGTCCATCGACCCCGTCGGTTACGACCGGCGGGGTCGTTTCGTTCGGCACCTTCGGAACGCCATGAACATTCAGCCTACGGTGTCTAGATTCCGCTGCGGTGGAGAGTTCCAGCCGGCCCCGACGATAGTTGTGTTGAATCACACGCACGCCGCACCACGCCCTCTTTGCCGCACATGCCCATGTCCGTCACGCGACGCCGATCGACGAGCGCCGTTCAGTCGCCGCTCGAAACCTATCTCCGCGAGATCAACGAGACGGCCCTGCTGACGGCCGCCGACGAGCACGAGCTCGCCGACGCCATCGCGGCGGGCGACGTCGAAGCCCGCGATCGCATGGTGCGGGCCAACCTGCGGCTAGTCGTGAACATCGCCCGCGGCTACACGGGCAAAGGGCTGGGACTGCAAGACCTGATTGAAGAGGGCAACCTCGGGCTGCTCCGCGCGGTCGAGGGCTTCGACCCCAACGTGGGTACTCGATTCAGCACCTACGCCAGCTACTGGATCAAGCAGTCGATCAAGCGGGCGCTGATCAACAGCGCCAAGACGATTCGCATTCCGGCCTACATGGTCGAGCTGCTTTCCAAATGGCGACGGGCCAGCACCCGGCTCACCGAAGAGTTGGGACGGACGCCAACGCCTGAAGAGGTGGCCCGCGTGTTGGGGCTGCCGAAGAAGAAACTGCCGATCATCAAGAAGGCCATTCGCATCTACAACTCCACGCCGCAGACCGATCAGACCGAGGCCGGCTGGACGCTGGGCGAGATGATCATGGACGAACGGCAGAAGAGCCCCGAAGACGAAATGGTCGAAGCCGACGCGCTGCGGCAGGTGATGCAGCACCTGGAGACCATGGATCAGCGGGCCGCCACCGTGCTGCGAATGCGATTCGGCCTCGACAGCCAAGAGCCGCGCACGCTGAAGGAAATCGGCGAATCGCTCGGCCTCACTCGCGAACGCGTCCGCCAGATCGAGACCGAAGCCCTCGGCAAACTCGCCGACTGCCTGCAAGGGCCGAATCCGTAGCCGCGATTCGCGGGTTCTCGGCCGATTCCGCGATTCAACCGATCGCGCGGCTTCTCTGCCTCGCTCTCCTCTTCGCTTGTTGTCGCAGCGGGTGCCACTGCTAGCTCGTCCAGCAGTGCTTATGCGTGGTGGCCAACTGTTCTCGTTTTGGATGTGGCCGACAGTGTCAAGATTCGCTGCGGTCGTTGGCCTCCTGCAGTTCGACAGGGGCACTGCTGGACGAGCCAGCAGTGGCACCCGGTGCATGTCTTCTTGTTGCGCTCATCGCGTGTGCGCGTACTCGCAGACAGTTTCGCGCTCCTCGAAGAATCGCGAGCCAAAAAGTTTGCGCGCCGCGGCCGCTGGGGCTTTCGGCGGTGGTT
>CALKYM010000049.1 GCA_938003525.1 uncultured Planctomycetales bacterium
CGCGAGGCGTGGCGAATTTGAATTCTCGGGCCCCGATCTCTTGTTCGACCCACTACCACACGCGTTTCGCAGACGGGCGGTTACAGTACGAAACGCCAATCTGCTTCGGTGGACGTCAACAAAGACAGGTCCGCCGCAGCCGCCAAGTTGTTCGGCCTTGAACACGCAGTCAGCGGCAATGGTCGGCCTTGAGAATGCGAGTAAATGATCAACGATGAGAGGGTACGGGGAAAGTAGGCCAGGCAACGGGCATCGCGAGGCTACCGTGAGAGAGCGTCCCGCTGACGACGACGTGGGACGAGGCAAACAGTTCAGACACGAGGCACTTATCTGCAACACCGTTGCGTCTACGGGACTGGAGAAGGAACTAGTGCTCCGTCAAGGCGTGATTGTCAGGTGCGAGCCACCCGGCGGAGTATTACCTTGTTATCTGCGCCAAAGCACTTGCGTCTTCGGCGACCGCATGCGCGTCGCCCGACTGAATCAGGCTGACGCTCCACCAGCAGCACTGTAGGGTTCACAGACTGAACGCTACGACGTGGGGTGTGGTACGGGGCGACGGTAGATGCATCAGCACTCGAACCAGCGCGCTACCATCGGGACGCCGCGCGCCCGGACAACGTTCGGTAGTCGTACATCACTGAGCGTTTGTGTTCACCCGAACGGGATCAGGAACTGTATCCGAGGTTGGGTCGGCCGGCGGCTCGTGTAGCGGTTCTTCGACAGATGCGGCTCGTTCGAACAGATTGTTGTCCGTTTCCAGAAACCGAGCGACCACAGCGGTAATGTTGTCTTCGCCGCCCTGGCGATTCGCTTCGTCAACCAGCTGTCGGCAGAGTTGTTCGGCGCTGCCGTTCGCCCTCAGTTGCGCCGCGATTGCATCGTCGCTCACGTGGCGAGTGAGACCATCGCTGCAAAGCAGGACTGTATCGTCGAGTTCGAGCGCAAACCGATGGACTTCGGGGCTCAAATCATCCCGCGTCCCGCCGACTACGTTCCAAAGGATGTGAGTCATTCGACGCTCGCTGTCGCCTTCGGCATCAGGCGAAGTCTCTAATGACTCGCGATAGAGTTCTGCCATCGTGTGATCTCGAGTTAGCTGAGTCAGTTGCCCACCGCGAAACACGTAGCAGCGGCTGTCTCCCACGTGCACGACGTACATGCGCGGCCAGATCACATAGGCGAGCGTGAGCGTGGTTCCCATGCCCCGGCGTTGCGGCAGGGCTTTCGATTCCTGATTCAGCAGCTGCTGACAATGCTCCATCGCCGCTCGCAGATCCTCCTCGAAATCGTCGTCGCTTTGCCCGTCGAGCCGAAAAAACCAGCGGAGCGTGTTGAGCGTGTAGGCAACAACGCCATCGACCGCGAGAGTACTCGCGCGCTCCCCAGCATCGTGGCCGCCCATTCCATCGGCGACCAACAACAGATTGCCCTGAGAATTGCCGAACAGACGGGTTTGGTGGTCGAGCGCGAGGCTAGTCTGATGCACGCGCAAGGACTTGTTCAGGTCGGCGATCAGAAACTGATCCTCGTTCGTCTCCCGTCGGCGGCCAACGTCGGTCATGCCGTGGCAGTCGAGCTTGCCGCTCATTTCGCTATCCATGTCTGGTAGGTAGATCTACTTGAGCATCGAGGTTCATCGTAGGCGGCAGGCAAGACACCACAATTTATTGTCGAGAGCGAATTGCCTCGATCAATTCGCGCTTGCCCATCTTACTGCGACCCTCGATGTTGAGTTCTTTCGCTCGATTGTACAGCTCTCGCTTAGTTCTTTCCTCCAATGAGGCGTTGGGATTGCCGGTGCCCTGACTGGTCTTGTTCGGCGCTTCCCCCAGTTTTCATCGATGCTTGTTGACCGTACGAGCGGCGATTTCCTCGGCCGTTTCTCGTGTCCGGCCGCGATTGATTTCGCTTTGCTTGATGTGCTGATATTGACGTTGCCGTTTTCCGCTCCAGTTTCGTGGTGGCATGGCACGAATCTCCGCGCTCGTCGATGATTCTCCGGCCGATGGTTCAGCGGGCGCAGGAAAGTGCCGTCGCGGGCGGCGAGATCGTGCAGCCCACGACGGCAGGGCAAGGCCAATCGGTCAACGTCGGTCATTGACCTAAGTGCGCCCAACCAGTTTCCCAACTTCAGTTTCGTGGAGCGCTCTCTAGGTCGACGTCGACGCCCTCACGGTCGACATTCACATCGATCTGCCGGTCTCGTGAACGTCTGGCGCCGCGCCGCCGGTCCACCTTGTAGCGCCGGTCAAGTTCTTCGGTGAAGTTCGAGTCGGCGAAGTCCGGCCAGTTGTCTTCGTCAAACCCCTTGGCACCGTCGAGTTGCTCTTGGGTCACATCCAAGACCAGGACGTACTCGTGGCGATCATCCGCTTGCGTGCGCACCTCAAACGCTTCGAATGGCACAGCAAATAGTTTGTTCCCCAACCCGAACAGGCCACCGTAAGTCACCGCCGCGTAGCGAACCCTCCCATTGTTGGCGTCGACGACGATGTCGTGGACTTCCCCCACGCCTTCGCCTTCAGGATTCTGAATGT